>PAAB01000002.1 GCA_002591705.1 Phycisphaerae bacterium | reverse complement strand
CTGGCGACGATGGGACGACCGACCGCGTCCACCGACTGGAGTGCGGTCGGCGCCCTTCCTCCGACCTGGACGATCCCGAGCAACGAGCAGACCCTTCTCGAACTGGCCGCCGAGGGCAGACTCGATGTCGCATCCGCACGGGAGACGATCCTCGCCCTGCAGGCCGAACTCGGACTTGCCGAGACGAAGCACTTTCCGGAGATCGGCGTGGGCGTCGAGTACAGACGAAACGCCTCGGGCCGCAAATCGATCGTGCCGGGCATGAGCATCACGATCCCGGTGCTCGACAACGGCGATCCGGCCGTCGCCATCCAGTCCGCCCGCATCGATGCCGCGATGCTGACGCTGCTGGAGACGCTCGAATCGGCCCAGCAGGACGTCCTGACCGGACTCACCCGATACCGGGATGCACGGGACCGGACCACAGTGGTCCGCAGAGACCAGCTCAGCAACGCCATCGCCGCGCAGGAGCGCAGCGACGCCGCCTATCGCGAAGGCGTCGTGGATCTCAACACGCTCCTGATGACGCAGCGACGTCGGATCGCCGTGGAACGAAATCTGGTGACGCTCGAACTGTCGACCATGCAGGCGATGTGCGAACTGCGCCAGGCGGTCGGCGGCAGCTTCGACCGGCAGCTCGATGTCGTCGAACCGATCGAGATCGAGGCCCGATGCCACGACATCGAACAGGAAGATGCATCATGAACATCGATGAACGCATTCCCATGCCCCCCCGCCGCTGGATGACCCGAATCGGTCTTCCGGTGCTCGTGATCGGTGCGGCCACCGGCCTGCTGCTGGGCACCATGTGGTCCAGCATCGCACCGGCTCGCTCCGTTCCGGTCGCCTCCGCGATCGTCCGTGACGTCGACGCGCCGATCGAACCGGTCTCCGATTCCGCCGGAACGGCGGACGCACTCGTCCAGGCGCCTGGCTGGGTGGAACCGGACCCGTTCGGGGTCTACGCCGGCGCCCTCGTCGAAGGCGTCGTCGAGGACGTGCTCGTGCTCGAAGGCGATTCGGTCACCGCCGGACAGCCCGTGGCCACGCTCGTGGACGACGAGGCTCGCATCGCCGTGCAACGGGCGAAGGCCAACGTTCTGCACCTGCAGGCGAAACTGCTGATGACCGAAGCCGAGCGGGACCAGGTGCCGGTCCGCATCACTGCGGCCCGGACCCGGGTCGCGGAACTCGTGGACGAGATCGACCGCAAGGAACCACTGGTCGAGCAGGGTGCGGTCGCCGCCGGCCCGGTCGAACGACTGAAGATCCGTCTTGAATCCGCGAGGGCGGAAGTGAAGCGGCTCGAACTCGAGCAGAATCGTCTCGATGCCTCGGTCATGGATCAGCAGGCCCATCTCGCCGTCGGCGAAGCCGAACGCGACGACGCGCTGTTACGACTCGAACGCATGACCGTCCGAAGCCCGATCGACGGAGTGGTCATCGAACGCCTCATTTCCCCCGGCAGCGTGATTCGGTTCGGTAACGGCGAGCACTCCTCCCACGTGGTCCACATCTACCGGCCGGACAAACTGCAGGTCCGTGCCGATGTGCCACTGGCCAGCGCTGCACTGGTCGGAATCGGACAGCAGGCCGAAGTCGTCGTCGACCTCCTTCCCGATCAAATCTTCAAGGGCGAGATCACCCGCTTCGTGCACCGGGCGGACCTCTCGAAGAACACGGTCGAAGCGAAGGTCCGCATCATCGATCCGTCCCCGCTGCTCAAGCCCGACATGCTGGCACGGGTGCGGATCCTGCCCGCCACCACACCCGGCACCGAAGCGGGCATGCAGCGGCTGCCGCGCACCTTCGTGCCGGCGGATGCGGTCGTGAACGACATCGTCTGGGTCATCCAGGACGATGACGACGGGACGGGCATCGCCCGTCGCCGGAGCGTCCGACTCGGAACCGTCGAACACGACGGCTGGGTCGAACTCATCGAAGGCGTGCAGGCCGGTGAACTGGTCATTCTGGATTCCGAAGGACTCCGGGACGGCGATCGCGTCTCCGCCGCGGGAGGTGTGCGATGACCGACCCCTTCATCCGCTGCCGGAAGCTGACCCGCATCTACACCCGGGGCACGGAGCGCATCACGCCGCTCGATGCCCTCGATCTCGACATCGATCGAGGTCGGTTCGTGGCCCTGATGGGCCCGTCGGGATCGGGCAAGACCACCCTGCTGAACCTGCTGGCCGGCATCGATTCGCCTACCGAAGGTGAACTGCATGTCGGCGAAACCGCCGTGCACGCCCTGTCCCGCAGTCGGCTCGCCGCCTGGCGTGCCGATCACGTCGGGTACATCTTCCAGCTGTACAACCTCGTGCCCGTGCTGACGGCCTATGAGAACGTCGAGCTTCCGCTGCTGCTGCAGTCCATCTCGCGTTCGGAACGTCATCAGCGAGTCTGCGCCGCCCTCGAATCGGTCGGCATCGCCGACCGACACCGTCACTATCCGAGGCAGCTCTCGGGCGGACAGGAGCAGCGGGTGGCCATCGCCCGTGCGATCGTCACCGAACCCGATCTCCTGCTGTGCGACGAGCCGACGGGCGATCTGGACCGCGAGACCGCCACCTCGATCATGGAACTGCTCCAGCGGCTCAACCGCGACGAGGGACGCACCATCGTCATGGTGACGCACGATCCGGCGACGACCCGCTGGGCCGACACACTGCTCCATCTCGAGAAGGGGCGACTGCTCGAACACGAGGAGGTCCCGGCATGAGCCGACTCCTCCGACTGGTTCCCGTCGTCTTCCGCACCATCCGGCGCAGTCCGATCCGCAGCGGTCTGACGATCACCGGCATCGCCATGGCCATGTACCTCTTCACCGGGGTCGAAGCCATGCGCAGCGGGGTCAACGAGGCGACGGAGGCGGGCGCGGGCGATTCGGTCCTCGTGGTCTACCGCGAGAACCGGTACTGCCCGTTCACCAGCCGCCTCCCCCAGTGGTATACGGATCGCATCGAGCGCATCGACGGTGTCCGGGCCGCCGTGCCGATGCAGGTCCTCGTCTCCAACTGCCGTGCCTCGCTGGATGTGGTGACCTTCCGCGGCGTCCCGGACGACAAGCTCGAGGACTCGCTGGATTCGCAGACCGTCATCACGGCCGGTTCGACCGACGACTGGACCCGGCGTGGCGACGCGGCCGTGATCGGCAGCGCCCTCGCCGCCCGACGCGGCATCCGCGTCGGCGATCTCTTCAGCGCCGCCGGCATCTCCGTCTACGTGGCCGGCATCCTCGAGAGCGGCGAGATGCAGGAACGGAACTCCGCATGGGTCCACCTCCCCTTCCTGCAGGAGGCGATGCGCCGTGGGGGCACCGGCGGATTCGTGACCCAGTTCAACGTGCATGTCGACGATCCGACCCGGATGGACGACATCGCCGCCCGGATCGACGACACCTTCCGGCACGACGAACGCCCGACGTCCACCTCGCCGGAGAAGGCGTTCGTGGGACGGGCCGCCCGGGACATCGTCGGCATCGCCAACTTCGCCGGGATCCTCGGCTGGGGAGCGCTCGCCGCGGTCTTCGCGCTGATCGCCAACGCGATCATGCTCGCCATGCGCGACCGGGTCCGGGACCACGCGATCATGCAGACCCTCGGATGGACCAGTCCCCTGATCGGCTGGATGGTGCTCGTCGAGGGTGCATTGCTGGGACTCTTCGGCGGTGTCCTCGGCGCGTTCGGCGCGTGGTTGACCATCCAGTACGGCCGGTTCGCGATGACGATGGAAGGTACCAGCATCGAGATCTCGACCAGTGTGTGGACCGCGATCATCGGCACGGGCCTGGCTCTGGGCCTGGGCATCCTCGCCGGCGTCGCACCGGCAGTGCGGCTGTCCCGTCGCAGCATCGCCTCGAGCTTCGGAGCCGTCTGACCATGCGCATCCTTCCCTTCGAATACGCCGTGCGGAATCTGGGACGCAGTCCCGGCCGTCTCGTGCTGACCATCGGCGGCAGCATGCTCGTGGTCCTCCTGGTGCTCACCGCGTCGGGATTCATAAACGGCATGCAGACCGCGTTCGCCACCAGCGGCCGTGCCGCCAACGTCATCCTCATGGGGAGCGGATCGGAGGAGAGCATTGAACGGAGCGAAGTGCCGATGCGCACCGCAGGCATCGTCGCCGCGAGCGTGACCGGCATCGCCAATCGCGCCGGTCTGGATGGTGTGTCGCCCGAAGCCCACGTGATGATCCCGGTCGAGGGACTCGGGAGACAGAGCGCGCTGACCGTGATTCGAGGCATCGAGCCGGCCGCATTCATGGTGCACGACGAGGTCCGGGTGACCGCCGGAAGACCGCCGCGTTCCGGCGGCAACGAACTGCTCGCGGGCTCGCTGATCGCACGCGGGATGGGCTTCGATCCCCCCGAATCGGCGATCGGCACCGTGCTCGGAATCGATGACGAGGACTACGAGATCGTCGGGATCCTCGAAGCCGGAGGCGGCGTCGCCGAAGGCGAGCTCTGGACCTCCCTGACGGATCTGATGGCGACCAGCCAGCGTGACACGATCTCCTGCGTCGTGGTCTCCCGGGACGGCGCAACCTTCGAGGATCTCGAAGCGTTCGCCACCATGCGGCTGGATCTCGAACTCATTGCGATGTCGGAGAGGGACTACTACTCGAAACTGGCTGCCTTCTTCCGCCCCATCGCCGTCATGGTGCTGGTCACCGCGACGCTGATCGCGATCGGCGCCGTACTGGGCGGACTCAATACGACCTACGCCGCCTTCGCGAGCCGCGTCCGCGAGATCGGAACGCTGCAGACCCTGGGCTACCCGCGTTCGGCGATCGCCCTGAGCCTTGTGCAGGAATCGCTGCTCGCGGCAGCGATCGGGACCCTCGCGGCATGCGGCCTGGCCCTGTGGGTGTTCGACGAACTCGTCGTGCAGTCCTCGATGGGTGCATTCGGACTGCGCATCGACGCCACCGTCATGGCCTGGGGGCTCTTCGCCGGACTCGTACTGGGCATCATCGGATCGCTACTGCCTGCGTGGCGCTGCCTGAGACTTCCAATTGCCGAATCACTCAAGGCCGGTGAGTGATTCATCGTTAGACTGACCAAGGAGATTGCTCATGCTTCGACTGACCACCACCATCGTGCTCGCCGCGGCCCTGCTCGGTTGCGACGCCAAGACCACCGAGCAGAATGCGCCTTCGAACGACCCGACGACCACGCAGGCACCCACCGGCATCCCGGCGGAGACCTATCTGACGGAGCGTCCCGCCGACGTGCTCGATCTGGTGGAGATCAAGAAAAGCGCCAAGGCCGGCGATACCGTCGTCTTCCTGGCCCGCGTCGGCGGCCGCGTCAAGCCGTTCGCCGAGAAGCAGGCGATCTTCGTGGCGGCGGATCCCTCACTGAAATCCTGTGAACTGATGAGCACCGAGGACTACTGCACCATGCCCTGGGACTACTGCTGCACGAGCAGGGAGGACCTGAAGAGGGGAACGGCGACGATCCGAATTCTCGGAGACGACGGACGTCCGGTTGCAACCTCCGCCCAGGGGGCCGGTGGCCTGGAGCCCCTGAAGTTCATCGTGGTCGCAGGCACCGTCAGCGATCGGAACGACGAGGGACTGTTCGTGGTGGATGCCGATCGCATCTGGGTCGGGGGCAAGCCGACCTACGAGGAACCCCGCAAGGGCAGCACCTGATCAGCAACCCAGACAGCGGACGACCTCGAAGATGGCCCGCTCCTGGCCGGGCTCGCTCTTGGCGTGGTCGATGAGGCAGCGGATGGCCTTCCCGGTGTCCGGGATCGCGTATCTGGCGGCCATCGCCTCGAGGTACTCGATCTGATAGGACTTGAGTTCGATTTCGATCGTGTGGCGATCCTGCGGCATCGTGCGGTCCTCCTTGCGCCGGACGGTTCCACTGTACATCAGTCGAGATGCACGTAGGATGCGGTCATGACGACGATCTCGCTTCTCACCGGTCTCCTTCTCGTCATGCCACCCCCTGCCTCCCCCCCGATCGAATCCGATCCGCGGTGGCTGGTGTACGAAGGCGATTCCGACACCAACCCCGGAAACGGGCGACGCATCGTGCTTGTCGCCGGCGACGAGGAGTACCGCTCGGAGGAGGGACTTCCCATGCTGGGGCGACTGCTGGCCGGCCACGGCTATGAGGCCGTCGTCCTGTTCAGCCAGGATCCCGAGACCGGCGAGATCGATCCCGAGAACCTGTCGCACATCCCGGGGTTGCACCTGATCGACGACGCCGACGTGCTGGTGCTGCAGCTGCGCTTCCGCGAACTGCCCGACGAGGACATGAAGCACATCGTGGATCACGTCGAGGCCGGCAAGCCGACCGTGGGGATCCGCACCTCCACCCATGCCTTCTTCTACCGGACGAATCCGGACAGTGCGTACGGACACTGGTCCTGGAACGCCGGCGAGAGCGGCGGTGGCTTCGGCAAGGACGTCCTCGGCGAGACCTGGGTCAATCACCATGGGCACCACGGCGTCGAGGCGACACGCGGGCTCCCCCATCCGGGCACCGAAGCACACCCCGTGCTTCGCGGCGTCACCGACGTCTTCGGCCCGACCGATGTCTACGGAATCCGCAGCCTGCCCGCCGACAGCACGATCCTGCTCGACGGCTCCGTGCTGACCGGCATGGACCCGGACGATCCGCCCGTCGCCGGGCCGAAGAACGACCCCATGCATCCGGTCGCCTGGGTCCGCCAGCGTGCAATGCCCGAAGGGAATACCCAGCGGATCATGGTCACGACCATGGGCACGGCGGAGGACTTCTCCAGTCACGATCTGCGACGACTGATGCTCAACGGCATCACCTGGTGCGCGGGCGAGGATCATTCGATTCCGGACAAGGGTCTGGATGCGTCCTTGACGGGCGGCTGGGATCCCACTCCGTTCGGCTTCGGCACCCACCGCCGGGGCTACACCCCCGAGTCGTACCGACACGGATCCCCCTGGGTCACCGAAGCCGCAGCGGAGATGGTCGACGAACGCAACGCGGTGCTCCTCCGGGCCATCGCGGACGGGGATGCGGATGCCGTCGCCGCGATGTACACCGAACACACGATCGTCCTCCCTCCGGTCCCGCCGGGCGAGGGTTCCACCTGGCTTGGACGCGAGGTGGTCCGTTCGAATTGGAAGTCGAACTTCGATGCCGGCGGCCTTCGCTGGATCGACCTCCAGACTGAGGACGTGCACGTGGTGACCAATGGCCTCGTGCAGGAGACCGGACGGTATCGGGTCGGTATGACTCCCGGAGCAGTGGCGGACACCGGCTCGTACGCAGTGACCTGGAAGCGGGTCGACGGCGAGTGGCTCATCGATCGCAACGTGATCGTCAGCGCCCGACAGTGACCGGTCCGCTCACGTGGCGAAGAGCTGCGTCGGATCCTGAAACGCCTTGAACTCGAGCGCGTTGCCGGACGGATCAAGCAGGAACATCGTGGCCTGCTCTCCGGGCTCGCCCTCGAACCGGACGTAGGGTTCGATCACGAACTCCACCCCGGCCGCACGCAGCCGATCCGCGAGTTCGTGCCATCGATCCCAGGGCAGCACGACCCCGAAATGCGGCACCGGCACATCGTGGCCGTCGACGGCGTTGCTGTCCACACCGGATTCGGGCTCGGCCTCGTCGACCATGTGGGCCACGACCTGGTGTCCGAAGAAGTCGTAGTCGATCCACCGATCGCTGCTGCGTCCCTCCGGGCAGCCCAGCAGGCCGCCGTAGAAGGCCCGCGCAGCGTCGAGATCGTCCACCGGAAAGGCCAGATGAAAGGGGGAAAGCGGGAAATGGTCCGGTGCATCCATGTGGACACTGTATCCTCCCTGTCCCGTGAGCAGTACGCTGAAATCCGATCGACAAACCACCGGTGTCCTGTTGGCGCTGGGAGCCTTCGGCTGGTGGGGCGCCATCACGCCGGTCTACTACCACGCCCTGAAGACGGTGAACGTCTTCGAACTGATCGCCTGGCGGATCGTCGCCGGACTGCCGCTGCTGTTGATCCTGCTGTGGATGACACGACGCCTGCCGCACCTGCGCCAGGTGCTGACACGCCCCCGTACCATGATGATGCTGGTGGCATCCGCCCTGCTCATCGGGGTGAACTGGTTCGTCTTCATCTGGGCGGTGGACACCGACCGGCTCGCCGAAGTCAGCCTCGGCTACTACATCAATCCGCTCGTCTCGGTGGCTCTGGGCATGCTGGTGCTGGGCGAGCGGATGCGACCCGCCCAGTGGATCGCCGTCGCCGTAGCCATCGCAGGCGTTGCGGTGTCCGCCGTCGGAATCGACGGTGTGCCGTGGATCTCGCTTTCCCTTGCGGGATCGTTCGCGTTCTACGGGCTGGTCCGCAAGCAGGTCGATGCCGACGCGGCCACCGGACTCACCGTGGAGATGCTGCTCTTCCTTCCGCTGATGCTGGTGATTCTGGCGATGGTTCATGGCGGAGAAGGAACCTCGTTCGCACACGGGCCATGGTGGCTGTCCATCATGCTCCTCCTCGGCGGCCCGGTGACCATCGTGCCCCTGCTGCTCTTCACCGGTGGGGCGCGGCGGCTTCGACTGGCCACGATCGGACTGCTGCAGTACATCGCCCCCACCGGCCAGCTGCTGCTGGCCGTACTGGTCTACGGGGAGGAGTTCGATGCGGAACGATTGGCCGCCTTCATTCTGATCTGGATCGCGGTGCTGACCTATTCGACGGATTCATTCCTGGCCAGCCGATCTCCGTCCCGGGACGGTTGAGCGGCACCCGCATCATGGAGCTCCCGATGCTCGGCATCGGCTTCGAGTGCAGGGGCAAGAGCCCCGGAAGGATGTTTCCCGTCCTGCTCACGGCCACGAAGACGACGGACTGACGAAACAGTCCCCGCTGCAACACGGGGACTGCATCATGCAATATTCGATGTGCGCGAGGGTCAGTCCTTCTTCGCCATCTCTTCGCAGTTGACCGCGATGGAACGAAGGCACAGCAGCACCTGCCCGGCAGCGGCGATCGCCATCCCGGCAAGCAGCAGCGATGCGGACTCGATTGCGACCAGTAGTTCGAAATCTCCTTCGGTCTTTGCGAACTCCGCGACGAGATTCATGACCAGAACCACCGCTCCGAGGATGATTACGGCGAAGCCGATTCCCGTGAGAATCTGCGAATAGAGATGCATGACCTGCGTCTTGCTCTTGATGTCGGTGGCAGCGGGCATACTGTGCTCCTGATGATATGGTGGTGCATCGCTTCGGCGGCGATGCCACGCTAGTCTAGACGCAACTCGAATCGGGAGTGATTCATGGGTGTCGTGCTCCTCATCTTCCTCATCCTACTCGCCATCGCCTTTCTGGGACTGGTTGCACTGTCCTGCGGATCGTCGCCGCTGGCTCCGGCGGCACGCATCCTGCTTGCACTGATGTGCGGGGCGATGGCGCTCTTCTGCGTATACGGATTCCTTGCATCGTTCGAGCCGAGTGAACAGGTGAACTGGTTCAAGGCCGGCTACGCAACCGGATTCCTCGTGTTCATTGCCATCGGGTCCTGGGCCGTGCTGACCAGACCCCCCGCAGCGCACGACCGATCGACCGAATCCTGAGGCCGCCCGATGCGAGACGGCAGAAGGACGATCCGCCGTCGAAGGACGCCCGGCGATCAAAGGAACGAGGAACAATGTACGGAAGAAAACGACCGTCGGGTCAATCGGGATCGTGTTCGTCGATCAGCTCGAGCATCGGTCGACAGTCGTCGTCCGAAAGCATCCGTTCGATGTCATGCCGATGGTCCTCGAGCCGCATGCGGAGGTAGGCGGCGATGCAGATCGGATCCGCACCGGCCCGCTGGGCCTTCGCCAGTTCGCCCCGAAGAACATCCCGCACGACTTCCGCGTCGGCATGCGACATGGAGTCGCCTTCCGCGAGCCGATCGATGGCGTCGAGAAGATCGAACGTCTTCATGTCCACATCGGACGCAAGGCTGATCGCATGCTCGAACTTCCACTCGGCACTTCGTCGATGACGGATCTTGAATACCAATCCGAACACCAGACCGAAGAAGATGACGGGCACGACGAAGAGCACCCCGAGCAGATTGACGAATGCCTGCAACGAAGCCGGCGGCCGGCTCAGTTCACCCCCCACCCCCAGGAGGGCCAGCAGGGCGACGAAGCCGAGTGCGTAGCCGGTCAGGATGGACTTCAGAAATGCGTGGCTCTGCCCCTCCGCACGTCGCACCAGTCTGTCGGCCTCGAGTCGATTCATCGCGGTCACCACCTCACACGTTGAAGAGGATGTGCGCGACGTCACCGTCCTGCATCACGTAGGACTTGCCTTCGCTGCGGAGCCGGCCGGCCTCCTTGATCGCCTTCTCGCTGCCCAGCTCGAACAGGTCGTCGCAGTGGAAGCACTCGGCGCGGATGAATCCACGCTGGAGGTCGCCGTGGATCGAACCCGCCGCCTCGGGCGCCGTCGCCCCCTGCTGGATCGACCAGGCCCGGACCTCCTTCTCGCCCGCGGTGTAGAACGTCGAAAGGCCCAGCAGCTCGTTGCAGGCCCGTGCGAAGGCGCCCAGGGCCGGCTCCTCGATGCCCATCGATTCGAGCATCTCGTTGCGATCCGACTCGTCGAGTTCCGAGATCTCGGACTCCAGCGTCGCGCACAGATGCACGCAGGGCGCACCCGATGCTGCCGCGTGCTCTCGCACCGGCGTCGCGGCGTCCCCATCGAGATCGCCCTCGCCGACGTTGGCCACGTAGAGCATCGGCTTGGCCGTGATCATGCCGTACGACTTGAGCACGGCCTGCTCGCCCTCGTCCCAGGAGGCGGACCGGATCGGTCGCTCCTCCTCGAGCATCGCGTGGACCTTCTCGATGACGGCCAGCCGCTCCTTCGCCTCCTTGTCGCCGCTGCGGGCGCTGCGGGTCGCCTTGTCGAGCGACCCTTCGGCCACGACCAGATCGGCCACGATCATCTCCGCCTCCATGCTCGCGATGTCCGCCGCGGGGTCGTGTCCCTCGCAGCACATCACGACCTGCGCGACGGCGTCCACCTCGCGGATGTTGGCAAGCACCTGGTTGAGCTGGCCACCGCCCGAGGGGACGCCGGGAATGTCCACGACCTGCACCTTGGCGGGAACGATCTTTTCCGGCGGAATGAACTCGGCGATGCGCAGCAGCCGCTGATCGGGAATGTCCGCCATGCCGATGTTCGGCTTCATCGATCCGACCTGCACCGGCACCGAGTGCGCGGTCAATGCCGTGAACAGCGTCGTCTTTCCCGTCCCCTGCAGTCCGACCAGTCCGCATTCCATCAATCGTCTCCCCGTACGGCCCGCACCACGGCACACAGCGACGCCGCATGCCCGGTTCGTGCATTGCGTGTGGCCGAGACGATCTCGACCGCTTCGAATCCGTGCGATTCCAGCGCCGCCACGAGATCGGGCTGGAGCATGGCCCCGCCGATGCAGCGGAACCAGTCGTCGATGCTGTCGCGCACCACGTCCTCGATCGCCTCGCGGAGCACGATCTCGGCGAAGACGAGTCGGCCGCCCGGCTTGAGCACCCGGGCGATCTCCTTCATCACCGCGCCTTCGTCTGGGGCGAGGTTGAAGATCCCGTTGGCCGTCACCACATCGAGTCGATCGTCGGGCAACGGAATGGTCTCGGCCCGCGTGCAGAACACCTCGGTCTCCGGAAACCCCGCTTCCGCCAACTGCTCGCGGGCCCGCCCGGCCATTTCACGCGAACCGTCGAGTCCGGCCAGACGCTGCGGCGATCCGAATCGTCGCGCGTAGCAGCAGAGATCGAGGCCGGCGCCGCACCCGAGATCGAGCAGCCGTTCGCCGTCCCCGAGTTCGACCGCGTCCTGGGGATTTCCCGCGCCGGTGAACCGGGCCGCACCGGCCGCGGGCAACGCATCGAGGACCGCGGGCTCGTAGCCGACCGCCTCGGCGAACTCGCGGCCCACCGGGAAGCCGTGCCGTTCTCCCGGCGACGATGCCACGAACCCGTACCGGTCGAAGACCGCGTTGCGGATCTCCTCGGCACTCATGGAGGTCAGAACTCGTCCCTCGTCGTTCACACTCAGTTCATCGGCTGCGGCGTGGTCCGCAGGGAGGCCTTGATTTCGGTGTCGCCGGCCCACCGGTGGAAGATGATGGGGCCGTCGGTCGAGTCCTGAGTGAAACCGGGTGCGGTGGAACCGGGGGTGATGGACATGGGGATCTCCGAATGGTCCTGGGGTCTTCAGCTTCGTCCGGGCGGGTCATTCTACCGATTCGAGGACGGCCCATCGTCCTCTCCACCGTGCCCCGACTCCCGTTCCCGCTGGTGATGAAGCATGAGGGCCCGGCGCTCCTCCGCGTACATCGCCTCACGGAGTTCGAACCCCTCCCGGATCCGCCGGTACTGCTTCTCCGCCTCCCGCTTGGCCTCCCGGGTATCGAGCCCCAGCGTGGGATGCTCCAGCAGCTGCTCCATCTCCATCGCCATCACGACCGCGACGAACTCCGCATCCACCAGCGGCTCCCCGGCCGCCTGGGCGACACGATCGAGCCCCTCCAGCTCGGAGACGATCCGATGCACCTCCGTGGGCACGTCCTCCTCATTGGCGAAGAGCAGCAGACTCTCACGGGTGGCCCGACGACGGGCGTCGATGGTGTCTTCCAGCGCTTCGGCCGCCTGGTGCATCGCAAACGCATGTTCGTCGGCCATCGGACCTTCGGGCGGCACGAACTGACCGGGACGGATGGTTGCTCCACGCTGGATCGTCGAGCAGTACCACGCCGAGATGCGGTGCGCATCGCGGAGCCGTCGCATCGCCGTCGGCACCGGTGTCTCCGATCCGTGCACGGCCGCGTTGCCGTCGCGGCGGATCGCATGCATCCCGTCGGCCTGCTTCTTGGGAAGCATGCCGTACTGCTCGAGCGAACGCAGGATCGAGATGAGATCCATCTCCCCCAGCCGGGGTGCCTGCAACTCGACGAGACGGCGGGCCATCATCTCCACCATCAGCCGCAGCTTGAAGAGGCAGGAGTCCGGATCGGTGTGGACGTACTGTTCCGCCTGGCCTCCGAGATGGGAGATCCGGTGATCGTACTGCTCGACGAAATCGAAGTTGCTCCGATGCTCTTGGCTCACAACGCCTCCTCCCGGTCGACCGGGGGCATGGAGGGGTTGAACATCGAGGCGATCACGCGGGCGGACGCACAGCACCGCTGGAAGTCTTCGTCGCACATCTCGCAGGCCGAGGCCAGCATCGAGGCCCACCGGACCTCCAACGGCTCCATGTGGCCGTCGGCGAAGGCGATCATCATGACACCGGTCATGATCTTCTCCGCCTGTTCGGCCGGCAGGGCGTGCACTCCGGCCAGACAGTCCACGAGTGTCTGGTGCTTCATCTGGTCCGGGGACTTCGCGTGCCGACAGGCCTCCTCGGACAGGCCGAGAATCGCCTGGGCGTAGAGTCCCGCCGACGCCTCCTTGGCCGCGGGAACCGTGCCGTCGGCAACCGCCATCGCCCGGGCGGCGACGAACCACACCTGGGCGAGGCGGGACTGATCTTCTGTCACTGTTTCCTGCTTCATCCGAGCCCGGAACTCAGTCCGATCCTCCATCCTTTTCGCTGATGTGTCCATCAAGATAGATGACCCAGAGCAGATCGTCGTCCGTGCCCCCTTCGCCATCGGGCCCCAGGCTGCGAACCCGGCAGAACTCGGTGGTCTCCGGGTCGTCCTGCAGGCTGGCGGTTCCGGACAACTCGATGGTGACCGGCTGCCCCCAGGGATCTCGGAGACCGGCGATGCGTTCATGGGCCAGCAGATCGGTCGCGAACGCCGAGGGCGGGCGATCCCCCTCCGACTCCGCCGCCTGCCACCAGACCGCCGGCAGAACCCGGGCGACCGAGACGGCGACCACGCCGCCCTGCGTTCGGGCATCCTCGTTGCGTTGGCGCTGCATCGGGTTGCGACGCGACGAGGGACCCGCGATCCGGAACCTGTGGTCCTCGATCTCCTGCGGGTACAGGTTGTTCGTGGCATCCGCATCGGCGATCCGACGATGCGGATCGATCTCGACCTGCACGATGGGCTGTTCGGTCACCAGCATCTTGCTGACCCGCGGCGAGTTCTGCGACCAGATCTCCGCCGGAAGCATGACATCCTCCGTCGATCCGTCCTCGAAGGTGACCCGCAAAGGAATCGGCATCGGCAGTCCGCCGACGTTCTCGAAGGTGATCACGTTGAATGTCCAGGGAAGCTCGAGCAGGGCCGCGTCGTCGTCGTCCAGATCCTCGAGGAAGGACTCGTAGGCCCGTCGATCGGCCGGCGTGACCTCCAACTCGTCGAACTCGTTGTAGAAGTCCAGCAGTTCGGGATACCGATCGGTCCGACGCTCCATGCCTTCGTTCCGCAGTTCGGAGATGCTGGGACGCTCCTCGTCACGCTCCCGGACGTCGAGGGCCCGATCGACGTCGGGGTTCATGGTGCGTGGTGTGAAACGCTCCAGTCGAACCACGGCGATGTCGCAGTGGTCGGTGGAGTAGAACCAGCCGCGCCAGAACCAGTCGAGATCGATGGCGCTGGCATCCTCCAGCGTGCGGAAGAGGTCCGCGGGCTCGGGCCGCCGGAACGCCCACCGCCGTGCGTAGGTGCGGAACGCGTGATCGAAGAGCTCCCGTCCCATGACCGTCTCCCGAAGCACGTTCATGGCCGTAGCGGGCTTTCCGTAGGCGTTGTTTCCGAACTGGAGTATGGATTCGCTGTTGGTCATGATCGGAACCTGGCGTTCGGACACCATGTAGTTCGTCATCCGATCGGGTTCCCCGCGGCGCGACGGGTAGTCCTCCTCCCATTCCGCTTCGGTCACGAACTGGCAGTAGGTGTTCAGTCCCTCGTCCATCCACGTCCACTGCCGTTCGTCGGAGTTGATGATCATGGGAAACCAGTTGTGCCCCACTTCGTGGATGATCACCGAGATGAGTCCGTACTTGGTCCGCTCCGTGTAGGTGTCGTCCTCCTCGGGACGGGGACCGTTGAAGCAGATCATCGGGTACTCCATGCCACCGACCGGACCGTTGACGGAGATCGCCACGGGATACGGATACGGGACGGTGAGCCTCGAATAGGTGTCGACGGTCTGGGCGACCGCCTGCGTCGAGTACCTGGACCACAGCGGCTCCCCCTCCTCGGGAAAGAAGGACATCGCCATGGTGATGTCGTCGGTGCCGGGGACGGGGACGCCCCACGCGTCCCAGGCGAACTTCGGAGAGGCGGCCCAGGCGAAGTCTCGCACGTCCTCGGCCCTGAAGGTCCAGGTCCTCGTACCGGTCGCCTCGCGCTCCTCGTTGGCCAGCGCTTCCTCGGGCGTGATCACGAGCACCGGTCGATCGGCGGTGCGGGCCTCCCGGAGTCGCCGCTGCTGCTCGGGCGTCAGCACCGAGTCGGGCGACTGGAGCTCGCCGGTCGCGGCCACGATGAAGGTGTCGGGCACGGTGATCGAGACCTCGTAGTCACCGAACTCGAGCGTGAACTCGCCGCGTCCGAGGAACTGCTTGTTCTGCCATCCGGCGTAGTCGGTGTAGGCACAGAGACGTGGAAACCACCGCGCGAGTTCGTAGATGGCGTTGCCGTCCTCGGAGAACCACTCGTAGCAGCCCCGACCGCCGATGGTGTGGGGCACGATGTTGGCCTCCCATCCGATCGTGAACTGCAGGCTGCCGCCGGGCTGCAGCGGGGCCTCGAGGTCGATGCGCAGCATGGTGCCGTTGATGACATGCGGAAGCGGACGTCCGTCCGAATCGACGACCCGCATGATGTCGACGCCCCCTTCGAAGGTCTTCCTGGCCCGGATGCCCTTCAACCAGCGGATGGACTGGGATCCGGTCAGATCCGGTGACGGTTCGCGCATCCGTCCCGTGCTGTCCTCCCGAAATCGGTTCTGATCGAGCTGAACCCAGAGGTATTCGAGTTCATGCGGACTGTTGTTGAAGTAGGTGATGTCCTCGGATCCGATCAGACGATGGAGATCCGCATCGAGCGTCACATCGATGTCGTAGTCGACCTGCTGCTGCCAGTAGCCCGGACCCGGGGCCCCGCTTGCGGTCCGGACATCGCTGGGCGTGGGAAGGATTTCATCGAGTTGCCGGAACCGGTCGGGATGCTCCCACTTCTCCGGCTGCATCCAGGGGGTCGAGACGTGATCGTCGGGATGCTCACGATGGATGTCGTGGGCCAGTGCCGGCATCAGCCCCAGCCATGCCGTCGTCGCGATGAATACGGTTCGTCTCTTCATGTGCAGTCCCTCATCCAATCCATCGAGCATGATAGTGCACGGCCCCGACCGGGCTCCATGATGCATTCCAAGGCCATCGTGGCGTCCGACCCGTCGATCGGTAGGATGTTTGCATGCCATTCTCACTTGATCACGTGGTCTTCTTTGGCCGAACCTGGGACGAAAGCATGGGCATGTACGCGCTCGACGAGGATGCTCTGCAGTCCCTGCGGATTCTCGACTGCCCCGGGGGCCCCGACGGCCTCGTCAGCGAGGGGCTGAGCCGTGGCCTGGACATCACGGCCATCGATCCACGGTACGGGGAGGACCCCGATGAACTGGAGGCTCGGGGCCGGCGGGAGATCCACCAGACGGTCGAGGCGTGGATCGCCGATCCGGAGACGGGAGACAACCTCGAACGGATGCAGGAGTACGAACGACTCAAGATCGAGGCACTGGAATCGTTCATGAATGCATTCCGCAGGCATCCGGATCGCTATCTCACCGGCCAACTCCCCTTCCTTCCGTTCGACGATGATGCATTCGATCTCGTGCTCAGCGGGCATCTGCTGTTCGCATACGCCACCAAGGAACACGGCGGCCTGATGGAGACGGAGCAGTTCGACCTGGACTTTCACCTGATTGCGGTCCGGGAGCTGCTCCGGGTGGGACGGGAAGTTCGCCTGTTCCCGACCAACGCATTCTTCGGCCCGCGACGTCGCCATGACTTCGTCGAACCGGTCATCCAGGCGATGCAGGACGATGGACACCACGTGGACTTGCTGCCCTCCCGCTGGGTGCAGGACGACTACTCGGAGTTCAACGACACCCTTCGGATTCGAAAACGGACCGGTTGACGTCGGCATCGTGCGAACGGACCGCCTGCACGCACACGAACCCCGCATCGGATGGCCGGCCGATCTCGATCGATCGGCAACCGGCCAGCAATGCGGTTGCGGACCGGTCATCTTCGCCCGGAAAGTCCACACGCTACGATGAGGACGCGACCGACCACCTCCACCCACATTGGATCCGATGCAGAATCATGTCGACGCAGTTTCTCCAATCCATCCTCGATTCGGCTCTGGACGCGCTCATCGCCATCGATGAGCCGGGCCGGATCGTGGAGTTCAATGCCGTGGCGGAACGCATGTTCGGCTACGACCGCAGTGACGTGCTCGGAAAGAAGATGGCTCAACTGATCATTCCGCACGAACTCCGTGATGCCCACCACGCGGGCATGACTCACTACCGCGAGACGGGGACGGGCCCCGTGCTGAACAACCGGATCAAGATCTCGGCCATGCGATCGAGTGGAGAGAACTTCCCGATCGAACTCTACATCGTTCCCTTCGAGGATGACGGTGACACCCTGTTCACCGCCACCATCCGGGATTTGACCGACGAAGTGAATCGCGAACAGGAACTCGAACGGCTCCTCAAGGAGGAGACCATGCTGCGTCGCGAGCTGGATCACCGCGTAAAGAACAACCTGGCCCAGATCCTCGTGATGTGCCGACAGGCCATGGTCCGAAGCACGACCGATCGGGGCTGCTTCGAGGACTTTTCCAATCGCCTGATGGCCATGGCGAGCATCCACGATCTCTTCAGCGACATGAAAACCGACGGCGTCCCCCTGTCCACGCTGGTGCGCAAGGGATGCGAACCCTACATGAAGCAGGTGGACCAGCTCCGCATCGAGGGCCCCGAGCTTCGGATGCTTCCGAAGACCGCCATGACGTTCTCGGTGGTGATCAACGAGCTCGCAACGAATGCCGCAAAACACGGCGCGCTTCGGAGCGAACATGGAACGATCTCGGTGCGGTGGGCGATCGGCGAAGAGATTGCGTTCGTTTGGGAGGAACATCCGCAGACGCCCATCGAGACGACCGTCGGGCACAGCTTCGGATTTCAGCTTCTGGAATCGATGATCCCCTACGAGTTGGGCGGCACGGTGACGACAAATCTGGAGACATCCGGCCTGAGCTACCACGCCGCCATTCCGAGGAACCAGTTCGAGATTGAAGACTGAACCCATGAACGCATCGCCGTCCGACACCAACTCCGCCACCCGAACGCTCGTCGTCGAAGACTCGTTCCTGCTGGGGCTGCAGATGAAGACGGATCTGGAGCAGCTGGGCATGCAGGTGCTCGGACCGGTGCCCAGTGTGCAGGCGGCCATCGACATGATCGATCAGAATCCGGTGGACGCCGCGATCCTCGACATCAATCTGGGAAACGAGACCTCCTTCCCCGTCGCGCATGCACTGCAGGAACGAGGCATCCCCTTCGTGTTCATCACCGGGTACGACGACATGATTCTGGAAGACAAGCTCCTGGAGGGGTACGCCCTGTTCAGAAAGCCCATCCGCGTGGAAGCCCTCTGCGAGGCCGTGAGACGCATCGCGTGAACGGAGTCGCGCCGGCCGACGGAAACGGGTAGACTGGTCCGCGACGAACCATCCGGCCATCGGGAACCAGTGGCATGCTGCACACCCTGCTCAAGAGAAAACGGGAACTCATGGGCTGGACCGGTCTGACGGCCGTCGCCGTGGGACTGCTCTTTCAGGACGCGGCACTCGAACTTCGCATCTTTCTGATCGCGGCCGGACTCGCCCTGGTCGCCCTCGCCCTGCCCCGAAGCGTGTGGGCGCGGTTCCGCACCTGGTGGACGGCCGACTGAGCGCGCCGCCGCCCCCGATGGGCCGAAACCTCCCGATTCGGACGCTCAGGCGTTGTCGACATCGTCGCGAAGACGCGACGGCATCCCCTTGCCCAGCAGACCATCGATGACGGAATTCCCGGGTCGATAGGCATCCCCGTTGAAGAGGACGTACTGCATCGCATCGAGCATGTCGATGTCGAGCGTCGTCATTCCGGGGCCGGCCTCGCCATCCCACACCATGCGCCACGATTCCGGGGCTCCCTCCTCCGTGGTGAGGGAGGCGGGAAGCTCGCATTCCAGGGCCGAGACCCAGTTCCTGAACTCCAGCACGCACGCCTTCTGCCCTTCCAGGAGATCGAGCATGATGCGGGCGGAATCGGCGTCGAAGTCCGAATCGTTCCGGATCCACTGCTCCTGGGCGTCGTGCGAGTCGAGAAGCCGCTCCAGTACGTTCAGTATCTGTTCATTTCCCGTCATGGCGGTCTCCGCTGAGTTTAGAATGCCCCGCCAGCGTACTGTTCAGATTCGTACTTGACCAGCGGATCCAGATGGATACCCTTCCGCTAACTGGAGATTCCAATGACCACCCATCAATCGATCCTCAAGGGCATGAGCGCTCCTCGCGGCGCGGTCGCCGAGTTCATCGCGGTCTTCATGCTGATGTTCATCACCGGCGGAGTCGTCATCGTCACCGGCGGGGAGAACCTGGTCGCGATCGCCCTCGCCGCCGGCGCCACGATCGCCATCATGATCGGCACGCTCCTCCATGTCTCCGGGGCCCAGTTCAACCCGGCGGTCTCGATCACCGTGGCCCTCATCGGCGGCCAGTCCTGGAAGCGATGCGGATTGTTCATCATCGCGCAGTGCGCCGGAGCAACTGCGGCGGCCTTTCTCCTGAAATGGATCATGTGCGGAGTCTGGCCCCTTCCCCAGACCGCAGGCGGCATCGAGCACGTCGGATTGACGGTGGGACTGTTCAGCGATCTCAGCGACACCGGTGTCGCCGACAGCGCTCTGCGGGTCGTGCTTCTCGAGGGAGTCGCGGCGTTCTTCCTGATGTTCACCATCATGGGCGTCATCGTCGACCGGCGCAGCGGTCTCGACAATCCGATTCTCATGGGGCTTCCCGTCGGCCTCGTGATCATGGCCGACGTTCTCTGCGTCGGGCCGTTCACGGGCGCGTCGATGAATCCGGCCCGAAGCCTCGGCCCTGCCATCGCGATGGATTTCTGGCACCTGCAGTGGGTGTACTGGGTTGGACCGATTCTGGGTGCGAGCTGCGCGGGGATCGCGTACAACGCCGCCTTCGGACGCCCTCCCTCCGACTGACCACCCACCGGACACCCCACCGATTCATCCGTTGCGATCGGCTCTGGCGACGGCCCAGGGCCGTCCCGCACGGCAACTGCTGAATTCCCCCGTCTGGAGGCTCGAATCCCCTCCGGGAGGTGTCATACTTCAGTGATCTCCTTCGAGATTGCTCCGTGTGCCGCACGGAGAACCAGTGAGCAGAGAGAGCACGAGAAATGAAGACGCACATGCATGCATTGCCCGGCATCACGCTGGCCCTGGCCATCACCTCCCCCGCCTTGACCCACGAGCACCACGTCCAACCGGCGAAGCACGCCCTGGAGGGAACGCGGATCATTCAACTGACCGTGGACGATGCCGAACTCATGCACATGCTGCTCGACGAGGGTGTCAATCCCCTGGCCTGCCGACCGACGCCCGGGACCGATGCATGGCTCGCGACCGACGAACAACTGGAACTGATCGCCCGGATCGGAATGCCCCATCGAATCCTCGTTCATGACGTGCCTGCGCACGTCGAACACGAACGCCGCACCACGATGGGTCTTCGCGGAGACGACTGGTACGCCACCTACCACACCTGGGAGGAGATCAACGAACGACTCGATCAGCTGGAGGCGGCGCATCCGGGACTGGTGCACGGATTGAACGTGGGAACCACCTACGAGGGACGCACCATCCAGGGAGTCCGGATCGGCACCGGCGAGGAGGGTGTGAAGCCCGCAGTGCTCTTCAACGGCTGCCAGCATGCCCGTGAGTGGGTCGCGACGATGGTGCCGACCTTCATCGCCGACGAACTCGCCGCGGAATACGGAGTGGAACCCCGAGTGACCGCGCTCCTCGAACTGGTCGATGTGTACATCGTGCCGGTGGTCAATCCGGACGGCTACATCCACACCTACGAGGAGGGTGGAAATCGGTTCTGGCGCAAGAACCGACGTGACAACGGCACGACCTGCCTGGGTGTCGATCTGAATCGGAACTGGGACATCGACTGGAACGGCGGCGAAAGCACCAGCACCGACACCTGCAGCGACGTGTACGTCGGATCGGCCCCGTTCTCGGAACCCGAAAGCAGTGCCATGCGCGACTTCATTCTCGCCCGGCCCAACATCGCCGCCCACATCGACTTCCACAACTACTCGCAGATCATCCTGCAGAACTGGGGATGGACAAGTACGCCACCCCCCGATCAGGAAGCCATCGACGCCCTGGGCGCGAAGATGTCGGAAGCCATGGAGGCGGTCAACGGGTTCAGCTATCCCCACGGCGGGGGCGACGAACTGCTCTACCTGGCCAGCGGCGTCTTTCCCGACTGGACCTACGACGCCACCGGCGCCTTCGGCTACACGGTCGAACTTCGCCCCGCCGGCAGTCCCGGGTTCGAATTGCCCCCCGACGAGATCCGCCCGACCGCCGAGGAGAACTTCCAGGGCATCCTGGAGATGATGGAGTGGGCCGGCGTGCCCATCGCCGTCACGTATCCCGACGGACGTCCCCTGCAGCTGCGTACCGACAGCAGCACGAGCTTCAACATCGACCTCAGCAACGGCAGCGGCACCGCCGTGTCCGGAGACCTCGTCTACCGGCTCGATGGCGGCGACTGGCTCACCTCCCCGCTGGCCCCGCTTCCGTCGGGATTGTGGCGGGCCACGCTTCCCTCCGCACCGTGCGACGCATCGCCGCAGTACTACTTCTCGATCGAGGCATCCACCGGCGACGTCGTGCTGGAACCGATCCTGGCCCCCGATGCGTTCTACACCGCCGAGGTCGTCTCGGACATCGTGATTGCATTCGACGACGACGGTGAGACCGATCCCGGCTGGACGGTGGTCTGCGATGCGTCCGACGGCTGCTGGGACCGGGGCGTTCCGGTCGGCGGCGGTGACCGGGGCGACCCCCCCACCGACGGAGATTCGTCCGGCCAGTGCTGGCTGACCGACAACATCGACGGCAATACCGATGTGGACGGAGGAAGCACGGTCCTCGTCTCACCGCTGCTCGACGCATCCTTCGAGGGAGCGACCATCAGCTACCTCCGCTGGTACTCCAACGACAGCGGCGCTGCGCCCAACGAGGACACGATGGTGATCGAAGTATCCGATGACGGTGGATCCAACTGGGTCGACCTCGAGGTCATCGGCCCCACCGGCCCGGGAACCGGCGGCGGCTGGGTCGACGTGTCGTTCGTGGTCGCCGACATTCCCGGCGTGCAACCGTCGGATCAGTTCCGCATCCGCTTCAACGTCTCGGACATCGACAACGGTTCCGTGATCGAAGCCGGCGTCGATGGTGTCTCCGTGGTCTCCGTCGCGTGCGTCGACGAGGCGTGTCAGGGCGACATCAACCAGGACGGCACCGTCGGTGTCGAGGATCTGCTGGCGGTGATCGCGGACTGGAACTGCTCGAGCGGATGCTCGGCGGACATCAACGGTGATCTTCTGGTCAACGTTGCCGATCTGCTGCTGGTCATCGGAGGCTGGGGAGCCTGCAACGGGGGGTGAACCCCTGCTCAACGAGCACCACGCACCACCGCGGCTCGACTCTGGGCGGCCGGCATGCGACCCGCGGGAACCAGGACACCGTTGTGCCGCTGGAACGCGGAATGTTCCCATTCCACGGGCATGAAACTGATCTCGATCTCGTCCATCGGCGTCTCGGCGATCCAGGCCAGGTTTCCGTCGGCCGGTACCCGGCAGCCCTGGGTCAGAATGGCGCCGTCGTGAATCGGTCCCTCGATCGACCATTCCACTTCATGCGTGCGGCCGTCCTCGGTATTGCGGAAGACCAGATCGCCCTTGAACCAGTTCCAACAGCCGGCCACCTCGGCCAGATCCCACTGCAGAACGAGATCAAGGCTGCGGCGACCATCGGCGTAGATCCGGTCACCCCTCAATACCCAACCGGGAAGCCCCTGCTGGGAGTCGTGCATGGCGATGGATGGAGACCACGGCTCGAACTCCGCGGCCTCGACCGACTGGAGCGCAACCGGACCGCGAAGCAGCGCCACCAGAACCAGCAGACCGTTGAACGACATCGCAGCCACCTGCAAGGTCGAACGATCGCGGTAGGAGAACAGTCCGCAGACGGCCAGAACCATGCCGAGCATCGCAATGGGTAGAAAGGCCGGAAACAGCAATGGGCTCAGCGCCGCGATGACGCCGCATCCCGCGACCACCAGACTGGCGATGGCCAGACTCCGGGTGGAGAAGAAGGGCATGGTGGTCTTGGGCTCGTAGGCGTGGAAGCGAGGCTGAGGCTGATTCATGCGGGTCCTTTCGTCCATGCAGGACACTGCTATTCACGGGCGGTGACTGCAAACAGGACGATGCCCGAAGGAGTCATTTTCTTTCGACCGACCTCTCCTATGCAGAAAAATGACCCCCAAGACACGTGGAAGGGGGATTTCCGCCAACCGGTACCATGCGGACAGCATGATGACCTCCCGCCCCAGGATCCCCCTTTGCCTCCTCGTTGCGATGCTGATGTGCATTCCCGCCTGCTCCCAGCGTCATGAAGCCGCCTTCGGCGGGCTGGAGCAGGGCATGACGCGGGACCAGGTGCGGGACCTGCTCGGCCCTCCTTCGACGACCTACTACGCGACGGAAGACCTTCGGGTCGAGGCCGGTGGCGTCTACCCGGAACGATGGCAGTACGGGGACAACATCAGCACCCGCGCCACGGGGGCGATGTTCCCCGAGAGTGCACCGGACCGGGTGTGGGTGGTGGTGTTCGAGGACGGTCGGGTCGCTTCGTTCCGCGAACCACGTCCTGCGGACGACCCCTGGCGTGGCGACAAGTAATGGATCAATCTGAATGCGGCCGACCGTGGCCCGGGGGGAATAACCATCCTGTCGCCGGCTCCCGGAGCCAGAATGACATCAGGAGCCGCTTGCCGGCTTGATGGCGTAGATCCGCCCCTTGCCCGAGAACGTGTTCCGGAACACGGAGACCAGAATAGTGCCGTCGTTGAGCTGGTCGAACGAACTGATGTAGAAGGCGCTGCGCTGGAAGACCTCACGGTTGCCGGTCATCTTCGAACCGTCCCAGCGCAGTCCCCAGATACGCCCCGAACCGTAGTCGCCGTAGAAGTAGATCCCCTCGATCGACGGGTGCTGACCACCGCGCTGGACGCAGCCACCGGTGACGGAGATGCCCTGGTCGCGCGGATAGACCACGACCGGATCGATGTAGTCGGCGTCCGGTTCCGGTTCTCCGCGGTGCAGGCTGAACGCTTCGAACCCCTCCCGGGGCTTCCAGCCATAGTTGCCGCCCCGCGTGATGATGTCGATCTCCTCCCACGTGTTCTGACCGACATCCCCGCCCCAGAGGTCCCCGGTCTGCGGATCGAAGCTCATGCGCCACACATTGCGAAGTCCGTAGGCCCAGATCTCGTCACGGGCCCCTTCGACCCCGACGAACGGATTGTCGGACGGAACGGCGTATTCGAGTTCCGGATCACGCCCGTCGACGTCGATGCGGATCACCGTTCCCAGCAGCGTGGCGAGATCCTGCCCGTGCCCGTGCGGGTCGTTGGCCGCGCCCCCGTCACCGATGCTCATGTAGAGCATTCCGTCGGGCCCGAAGGCCACCGTGCTTCCGTTGTGGTTCCCCCAGGGCTGGGGAATCTCGAGGAGCACCCGCTCGGAGGACGGGTCGACGGTCAGGCCGTCCTCGGACACCGTGAACTCGGCCAGCACGCCGCGTCGGGGACTCTTGGCCGTGTAGTACGCGTAGAGCCTTCGATTCGCTTCGTACCCGGGATGGAAGTCAAAGGACAGCAGTCCCTCTTCGTTGTTCTTGTCGTGCACCCGACGACGGATGTCGAGGAAGACCCGGGGTTCGACGTCGGACTTGGAGCGATCCATCGCGAGGATGCGACCGGGCTGTTCGACGACGTACACGGTCCCGTCGTCTCCCGGAGGAACGACCGCCTGCACCGGCCGCCGGAACTGATGCTCCCAGACGGGCGACAGTGCGATGTCGGGGATGGGCGAGGCCTCCGCCGACGACGGTTCGGCGCCCGGCGCTTGGACCAGCAGAGGGACGATCAGCAGAAGGAAGGATGCGCTCATGGCAAAGTCTATTCCTCTCCGGAGGTGGCGGCGGACGAATCGGACCGAAATGCTAGTCGGGCCTGATCCACATCGCGGTACATCTGGAAGAAGGTGTCGAGACGGGCGATGTGCAACGCCTGGACGATGAGTCCCCGGACACTGGAGAGCTTGACGTCCCCCCCATGCTCCCTCATGCGGCGACTGAGCCCCAGCAGCACGCCGATGCCCGCGGAGGAGATGTACTCCAGACGCGAGCAGTCGATGATCAGTCGCCGGAGGCCCCCTTCGATCAGTTTCTGGATATCGCCCACGAACCGGTCCGCATTGGAGGCATTGAGGCCTCCGTCGGCCGAGAGGATCATGACATCCACGTCGATTTCGTGCGCGATCAGTTCCATGGTTCCTACAGGGTACCCCCGACCGGGAGCCGGGGAAGGCGTCGAAGCACCGGATTCTGCCTTGGCTGGCTGCGAACGGGGGCGTACAATGGTCCGTTCACGAGGTCGGCCGAACAGGCCCGAATGGAGTCCCTACATTGACCCGCACGGCACCCACGACGACGGATGAGCTCTCCAGCCCGGAAGCAATGCCCGATGTCCAGAGCGACATCGACGTTCGCCGAGTCAGCATCGACAAGGTCGGTGTGAAGGAGATCAAGTACCCGATCACGCTCCAGCGACCCGATGGCGGCACCCTCGACACGGTGGCGGACATCAACATGTACGTCTCCCTGCCGGCGGATCGGAAGGGAACCCACATGAGCCGGTTCCTCGAGATCCTCAACGACTACAAGGACGGCATTCATCCCGAGCGTCTTCGGGAGCTGTGCCGCGAACTCCGCACCCGACTCGATGCGGACGTGTCCCACGTCGAGATGGGATTCACCTACTTCATCCCCAAGACCGCACCGGTCAGCGGGAAGACGGGCCTGATGGACTACCAGGTCCGCTTCACGTGCGAGGTCGGTGAGCAGGAGGACTTCGTGATGCAGGTCGCCGCCAAGGCGACGAGCCTCTGCCCCTGCTCGAAGGAGATCTCCCAGTACGGGGCCCACAACCAACGCTGCCTGATCACCGCGGACGTCCGGTTCGACGGCGGACTGTGGATCGAGGATGTGGCCAATTACCTCGAGTCGGCCGCCAGTTGTCGGGTCTATCCCGTGCTCAAGCGCCCGGACGAGAAGCACGTGACCGAGGAGGCCTACGAGAATCCCCGCTTCGTCGAGGACATCGTCCGGGACCTCGCGGTGCTGCTCAACGATGAGGATCGCATCTCCTGGTACCACATCCGCAGTGAGAACTTCGAGTCGATCCATTCCCACAACGCCTACGCGGAGATCACCCGCGACAAGCAGGCGGATCCCCCGCAGGCCTGATCGCATCGATGAACGTCACAACGCATTCGGGGTCGGCCATGCGGCCGACCCCGATGTCTTTCATTGCGGTTCCGGACGGATTCGACGATCAGTAGCCGTAGACGTCGCCGTAGGGATCGCCGTAGTTGTTCCAGTAGCCGTGGCGATACTCCTGGGAGTACTTGTAGTACTTCAGCTGCATCTTGGCGTTGAACTTGTAGTGCTGCCAGGCGGTGTTCAGCATCTCCTGATGATGCTTGTCGTACGTGGCCCAGGACTTGTCGATGGCCTTGTTCACTTCCTTGGTGCGCTCGGCCTGCTTGACACGATCCGCCTCGGCACGCTTGTGGGCATCGCTCAGCATCGCTTCGCGGTCGGACTTCTGCAGATCACCGGCCCAGGCCATGTAGTCGTCGAAGACCCCCTTGGCGTTCAGGAAGTCGGTCATGCGCTGCACGGTCACCATGTCCTGCTGGTATTCGGCCCAGACCGAACGAACCATGTTGGTGTAGGCGTTGATCTCTCTGGTGACGACCTCGGGGTCCGAGGAGGCGGAGGGAGCGACCGATCCGTTGGCGGCCTCGTGCTGGATCGCGACGTCGAGGGCATCCTCGAAACTCATGGCCTGCGGCAGCATCTTGGGAGGATTGTCGGTCGCCTGGTACTCCTCAAGCATGCCCTTGGACTTGAGGAACTCGGTCATCTGCGAGATGCGTCGCTTCGAGGCCGACAGATGGTCTCCGGCGGCCTGATTCATGTCCTGCAGGGCCCGAAGCGTCTGGGCGGGTGTGGCGGCGCCGCCATCGGGCTGCACCGCGGACGATGAGGCGACTCCGGACACGGACACCTTCTGGGTGAACTGAGCGGAAGCGCCGCTGGCAAGGGCGAGAATGGACAGAGCGGCAAACGTCTTGAAGCACGAGGTCATGATGATCTTCTCCGAAATCCTGAACAGGCCCATGATCGGGCAAGGAAGGCAAGTATAGCGACGCTGCCCTTCCCCCGTCACGGTTCCGGTCGATCCCGAGGCCCCACCGTTCGGCACTGCTATACTCAAGGGTTTGGGACCCACAGAAGGCGCATTTCAGGAGCCAGGTCATGTCCACGCTCACCCTTGCCCGCCGCGGCCTCAACAGCCCCGCATCGCCGATCCGTGCCCTCGCCACCAAGGCCCAGGGGGCCGTCGACCGCGGTGTGAACGTCATGTTCATGAACATCGGGCAGCCCGACATCCAGACCCCACGCGAGATGATCGAGGCGTACCGCAACTGGAACGAGGATGTACTCGCCTACGCGCCGAGCGACGGGTTCCGGGACTACCGCCAGCAACTGGCTGCCTACTACAACGGGCTGCTGGCCGATTCGGGCCACTCGGTCGACGCGGACCAGTTCCTGGTGACGGTCGGCGGCTCGGAGGCGTTGCTCTTCGCCATCGCGGCCGTCACCGATCCGGGTGACAGCATCCTGGTGGTCGAACCCTTCTACACCAACTACGCGGGCTACGCGAACATGCTCGGCCTCGGCGTCGACGCCGTGACCACGACCCCGGCCGACGGCTACCACCTCGATCTGGCCAAGGTCGAGGCCGCCATCACCCCTACGACACGAGCCATGGTGATCCCCTCCCCCGGCAACCCCACCGGTGTGGTGCTGAGTGAGGAGCAGCTCGACGGGCTGGCCGACATCTGCCGACGGCGGGGGGTCTTCTACATCTCCGACGAGGTCTACCGGGAATTCGTCTACGACGTGCCCGCAGGCACGCTGGCCCCCTCCATCCTCTCACGCCCCGGAACCGAGGAACTGGGAATCGTCATCGACTCGGTCTCGAAGCGGTATTCCGCCTGCGGCGCACGCGTGGGATGCCTCGTCACCCGAAACAATGATGTGTATCGGGCGGCCCTGCACTTTGCCCAGGCCCGGCTGTCGCCCGCAACGGTGGACCAGTACGCAGCCATGGCCGCGCTCAGGACACCGCAGTCCTACTTCGATGATGTGGTCAAGGAGTACACGGCCCGACGCAACGTACTCGTCGACGGTCTCAACGCGATCGGGATCGAGTGCCCTCGACCCCAGGGCGCCTTCTACCTGGCGGTCGCCCTCCCCGTCGACGATGCCGACGCCTTCGCCCAGTGGATGGTGTCGGACTTCGACCTCGACGGAGATTCCCTGTGCGTGGCGCCTCTGGCGGGCTTCTACCACACGCCGGGACTCGGACAAAACGAGATTCGCATGGCGTACGTGCTCGAACAGGACACCCTGCGACGCTGCATCCAGGTGTTGGAGGCGGCGTTGGCGGAGTGGAGCCGACGCTGATCGCATCGGCCACCGGACGAGGCCGATGCGGCGATGTCCCGCACGACCGCCGGTCGCCACGCGGATCCGGTACCTTGCACTCGGCCATGACCGGTCCGGGACACACGATGCGATTGAACATTCTCTGGAAACTGATCCTCACGATCGCCCTGCCCCTGCTGGGCATCTATCTCGTGGTCAACATCTTCGAGTTCCGATCCCTTCGATCCCAGACGATCCGGGACATCAACGAGCGGGTCACCCGGCTTGCGACGCTCTACGCCCAACAGTTCGAGGGGGAGCTGCAGACCATCGCCCAGATCGCGGACTCGGCGGCCGAATTCATCTCGATTGATCCGGACCTCGGCCGCAGGGACCCGTGGACCATCCTCGAGAAGAACGTCTCGCAGAATCGGCTCGTCTACGGTTCCGCGTTGGCGTGGATCCCGGATGCGGAGCACCCCGAACCCGAATCCCCCTTCGTCTTCCGGCCGCAGGACGGCGGCACCCGCCGCATCGACATCGCAAGCGAAGCCTACGACTACCGTCAAAGCGAGTGGTTCACACTCCCCATCGAACTCGGTACGGGCGTCTGGACCGAACCGTACTTCGACGAGGGCGCTGGCGACATCCTGATGTGCACGTACGCCACCCCGGTCCGCAGCGGCGACGGAGCACCGATCGCGGTCGTCACCGTCGATCTTCCGCTGGAAGCGCTGCAGGACGCCATGCAGTTGGACGAACTGAATCAAGGCGTATTCATGATCATCAGCCGTGAGGACCGGTTCATCTCGCATCCGGCCCCCTGGATGATCATGGAGGTCAAGCTCAAGGATCTCATCGAGCAGCACGGCAATCCCACCGCCATGCGTGAACTGCACGCCCGGATCCGCTCGGATGAGATCGGTTCAAGTGAATATCCGCTGATGATCGCGGACGAGTCGTACTGGATCGCGTTCGCCCCGATCCCCTCCACCCAGTGGTCCCTGATCGCGTCCTTTCCGAACGACGATGTCCTGGCACCGGTCTACGAGGATCTGTACCGGGACGTCATCGGCGTCGGAATCGGATTGGCGGCCAATCTCATCGCCATCTTCGTCCTCGCCCTGCTCTTCACCCGTCCCATCCGTCGCTTGTCCTCGGCCATGGCCGCCGTGACCCGGGGGGAGCTGGACGCCCGCGTCGACGGGATCGACTCCCGGGACGAGTTCGGCGACCTCGCCCGCGGCTTCAACGAGATGTCCGCGAACCTGCGGACCAACATCGACGACCTCGCATCCGAACGCGCGCAGCGGGACGTGGTCGAGGCCGAACTCAACATGGCTCGTGAGATCCAGGCATCACTGCTTCCCGACCGGGATGCGATTCCCGACCAGAAGGACTTCGACCTGGCCGCCATCAACGTGCCGGCCCGACAGGTCGCCGGTGACTTCTACGACTACTGGATGTGCGACGACCGGACNNTGGCGTTCGTNATCGCCGACGTATCCGGCAAGGGNGTNCCGGCNGCNTTCTTCATGGGCATCACGCGCACCATGATCCGNAANCTGGACAAGCTGAANCTCNAACCCCATGTCATGATGCGGAACGTNAACGANCTGCTGATGGANAGCAATCGNCGATCCATGTTCGTNACNNTNTTCTACGGGGTGTACGAANTCGANACGGGACGGCTNCGCTACGTCAACGCCGGACACCTGCCTCCCGTTCGCATTCCCGCCACCGGTCCGATCATGACNACCGCCGAAGCCACGGGAACCGTACTTGGCGTCATTCCGGAGGCCGAGTGGACGGTCGGCGAACTGACCCTCGGTGCCGGCGAGGCCCTGGCCTTCTGCACCGATGGTGTGACGGAAGCCAGGAATGCCGACGAAGCGATGCTGGAAACGGACGGCTTTGTCGAATTGCTTGCGAAGCATCGTGAGGAATCCAGCGAATCCCTGTGCCGCTCGATCATCTCGTTCGTGGCCGACTTCGAGGGCGAAGACCGGAGCGACGACGTCACCGTCATGATTCTCAGACGGCTGAGCGTCGATTCCGGATCCTCCCCGGCATGAATCACTCTTCCCCGACCGGTCCGTGCTTGACCCGGCTCCGTGCCGTCCTACTCTAAAGGGTCCCCCAAGGCCCTTGGAGCCCACTCCGTGACCATGCCCAGCAATCCAGACCACCATCGATTCGGTCTTCATTCGTCCCGGGTCACCGGTGGCGAAGAGGGNCGATTCAGCGTGGACTGGATCCATCGGCTGCTGACGACCCGCGATGCCCTCGATCCGTCNAACCCCGTGCTGACGGAACTGCTGCCGGATCACGACGGGCCCGCACGCCTGCTNGCCGTCATCGATCGCGGGCTGGTCGAAGCTCGCCCGGAGCTGCCCGCCCAGATCGAACACTGGGCCGAGTCGAATCCCAGCAAAGTTCGACTCGTCGGTGACGTGCTCACCGTGAACGGTGGAGAACAATCCAAGCAGGATTTCGGTGTCTTCGAACAGACGACCCGGGCGATCAACGACGGCGGCATCTGCCGAAAGTCGTTCGTACTGGTCGTCGGNGGCGGNGCGGTCCTCGATGCGGTCGGNTACGCGGCGGCCAGNGCCCACCGGGGCGTCCGCCTGATCCGCATGCCGTCCACGACGCTGGGGCAGGCCGATGCGGGNGTGGGCGTGAAGAACGGCATCAATGCCTACGGCAAGAAGAACTTCCTCGGCGTGTTCAGCCCGCCATGGGCGGTCGTCAACGACACCAGTCTGCTCACCAGCCTGTGCGACCGCCACTGGCGTTCGGGCCTGAGCGAATCGATCAAGGTCGCCCTGCTGAAGGATCCCGACTTCTTCGACATGCTCTGCAGTACCGCAACTCGGATCCGCCAACGGGAACTCGGGNTCATGGAACAGGTGGTGCATCGCACCGCGACGCTGCACATGGATCACATCGTGCAGGGCGGTGATGCCTTTGAACTCGAGGTCGCACGACCCCTGGACTTCGGGCACTGGTCGGCCCACAAACTGGAGCAGATGTCGGACTTCGAAATCGCCCACGGGGAGGCCGTCGCCATCGGCCTGACGATCGATCTCGCCTACGGCGCGATGATGGGCATCGTTCCGGAGCAGGTGCTCCGTCGGACCCGCCGCTGCCTTCGCGAGATGGGGTTCGAACTCTCCCACGAGGTCCTCTCGGACCACGAGACCCTGCTGGAAGGACTGCGTGAGTTCAGGGAGCATCTCGGCGGCCGACTCACCATCACGCTGGTACGCGATGCGGGCCGGCCCGTCGATCTGCACGAGATCGATCTCGTCGTGATGCGGCGTGCGATCGAAGCCATCCAGCAGGCGGGCATCAACGAAGCAAGCCGTGCCGGGTAAGATGCGGCTTCCGCAACGCCGCACCCCGGACCCACACCATGCCCGACCCCACGCACCCCAGTCCGCTGACACGCACCCAGGTCGTCGACCAGTACTTCCTGGAGCACCGGGCACGACTGCTGGATGTGGCCGCGTTCCTNGATCGCTGCGACCGGGCCCCGGACGACACGGGTGAAGAGGACTTTCGCATCACGGCGCTTCGGGACGCCATCGCCCTGCTCGACGACGGGCAGTCGGACCGGACCGCTCGGATCCTCGCACGCATGAGCGACCACAGCACCGAACCCGTCGANCNGGCCGGCATGAAGGGAGCCTGCGGNACNNCGCCCCCCGANCNCCAATGAAGTACATCGATCCCCACATCCACATGGTCTCCAGGACCACCGACGACTACCGCCGCATGGCGCTCGCCGGCTGNGTGGCCATCACCGANCCNGCCTTCTGGGCNGGATTNGATCGGAGTTCNCCCCAGGGGTTCCTCGACTACTACCGGCAACTCACNGACACCGAACCCNNACGGGCCGCGCAGTACGGGATCCGTCATCACTGCTGGATCTGCGTGAATCCCAAGGAGGCCGAGGACGCCGGATTCGCCCGCGAGGTGATGTCGCTGATCCCCGAGTTCCTCGAGAAGGACAATGTGCTCGGCGTGGGCGAGATCGGACTCAACAAGAACAGTCGCAACGAGCTGACGATTCTCGAGGAGCACCTGGCCCTCGCCGAAGCCCACGGCCAACTGGTCCTGGTCCACACCCCGCATCTCGAGGACAAGCTCAAGGGCACCCGTCTGATCATGGATGCCATCGAGGCCAACACGTCGCTGGATCCGGGGCGCGTCCTGATCGATCACGTCGAGGAACATACCGTGCGCGAGGTGCTCGACCGCGGATTCTGGGCGGGGATGACGCTGTACCCGGATACCAAGTGCACTCCCCAGCGTGCGGCCGACATCATCGAACAGCACGGAACCGAACGACTGTGGATGAATTCCGCGGGCGACTGGGGGGACAGCGATCCGCTGGCCGTCCCCAAGGCGATCGTCGAGATGCGACGACGCGGGCACCATGCGAGCGCGATCGAACAGGTGACCTGGGGCAACCCCGTGTCGTTCCTCGGCCAGAGTCCGAAGTTCGACGCCGGCGAATGATGCTCGGCTACTGCAGCAACGTCCACGCGGGCACCACGCTCGAACAGGTCCAACGCGGACTCGAACGGCATGCCGTCGCGGTGCACCAACGGCTCGGTGGCGACGCGCCCCTGCCGGTGGGACTCTGGCTGGGAGCCGACGCCCTCGAGGATGCAAGGCGGTTCGGTGCGGAACGACTTCGAGACTGGCTNCGGGACCGTGCGCTGCAGGTCTTCGCTTTCAACGGATTCCCCTACGGCGACTTCCACGNGNAGGTCGTCAAGCACGAGGTGTACCGCCCCGACTGGACGGAGGACGCCCGCACCGACTTCACCTTCGGGCTTGCGGAACTGCTCGCCGGGATGCTGGATCCCGGATGCAGCGGCGGTGTCTCCACGGTTCCCCTCGGCTGGGGCCCCTCGATGCGCCGGGAGGACTTCGCGATCTGCGCCGAGCGGCTTCGTGCCCTGTGCATCCGGCTCGAACGCCTCGAGGAGCGCACCGGACGCTGCATCCACGTCGACATCGAACCCGAGCCGGGCTGCGCCATCGAACGACTGGAGGCGGTGGGAACCTTCTTCGAGCGTCATCTCCTGGGCGGCCCCGACGACGCCAGGGTGCTCCGGTATCTCCGCACCTGCGTCGACTGCTGTCACGCCGCCGTCATGTTCGAGGACTTCGCCCGGGGCATCGAAGCGTTGGACGAACGCTCGATCCGCATCGGACGGGTGCAGGTGTCCAGCGCCATCGACGTCGACATGGATGGGAGTTCCGCTGCGTCCCGGACCGCGCTGGAGTCGTTTCGGGATCCGAGATGGCTGCATCAGGTCGTGGTGCGCGACGACGACGGACACCGGTTCCATGAGGATCTCGATGACGCCCTTGCGTGCGAACCGGGCGGACACTGGCGAATCCACTTCCACGTCCCCGTGCACCTGAAGACCGTGGGATCGCTGGGAACCACCCAGTCCCAGCTGATCGACGCCATCGAGCTGCTGCGAGGCCGGAACGAGGCGCTCGACTGGGAGGTGGAGACCTACGCCTGGTCGGCTCTTCCCGATGCGATCCGACCGGATGAGCTGGCCGACGGGATTGCCGCCGAACTGCAATGGACACGGGCCCGACTGGCCGATGAGGAATCACCATGAAGTGGCTGCACCCCTGGTTTCAATTGATGCGGATCTCCAATCTGCCCACCTGCATCACGAACGTGATGACGGGATGTGGACTCGGCATCCTCTCGCTCCCCTCCGAGGATCCGGGCCCCTGGATCGAACCCGTCCGCTTCTCCTTCGTGCTGGGCGGTGTGTGCGCCTTCTATCTCAGCGGAATGATCCTGAACGATGTCATGGATGCCGACCGCGACGCCGTGGACACGCCGAACCGTCCGATCCCCTCGGGACGGATCAACCGGCGTACCGCCAGCATCGTGGGATGCATCCTGCTGCTCGCCGGATGGATCGGCTGCACCCTGGCCGGAGGTTGGCCGGGCGGCATCGCCGCCACGGGCCTGCTCGTCTCGATCCTGCTCTACCAGCAACTGCACGCCGCCACCGTTCCGGCCCTGGTGCTCATGGGACTCTGTCGGGCCCTGGTGTACGTGGTGGCTGCCTTTGCCATCACGACGACCCCCGACCCGGTCCTTCTGATCCCCATGTGCATCGGGATCGGACTCTTCACCACCGGCGTCACGGGCATCGCGCGGGGCGAGGACCACGGCGGACGGGCCGGAGCGTGGACCACGGTGCTGATCGGCCTCGGGGCCATGGGTCCGGCGTGCGCATTGGCGATCGCGTACCCGATGGACTGGAGCTTCATCCCCTGGATGGCCTTCCTCATCACCGCCGTCATGCTGGGCATTCGGATTCGCTGCAGTCTCAACCTGCTGGCCCTCGACCCGCCCCGCGTGCGCAGCAGCGTCATGGGACTGCTTGCGGGCATCGCCCTGCTGGATGCGTTCTTTCTCGCAATGATCGGCTGGGTCGTGCTAGCGCTGCTTGCCGTCGCCTGCTTCGCCATGGTGTCGCTGTTGCAGCAGTCGATCTCCGGAACCTGAGCCATGGCCCGTCCCACCGTCATCCTGAATGTGGTCGGCCTTGATCAGGGACTGCTGCGCGATCATGCACCACGGCTCCGAGCATTGGCGACCGAGGGGACGCACCGGACCATCGCCCCGGCCTTTCCCGCGGTGACCTGCACCGCGCAGTCGTCCATGCTGACCGGTCGGCCACCGTCCGACCACGGGATCGTCGGCAACGGGTGGTACGACCGGTCGTCGTGCGAAGTGCGATTCTGGAAGCAGTCGAATCGTCTGGTGAAGGCGGACAAGATCTGGGATACGGCCCGGCTGCGTGAACCGGGGTTCACCTGCAGCAACATGTTCTGGTGGTACAACATGTATTCGAGCGTGGACACCGCGGTCACCCCCCGGCCGATGTATCCCGCCGATGGCCGCAAGCTGCCGGACATCTGGACCAATCCCCCCGAACTGCGTGACCGCCTGCAGCGCGAACTCGGGCCGTTTCCATTGTTCCACTTCTGGGGACCGGCCGCGGACATCCGTTCGAGTCGCTGGATTGCGGAGGCGAGTCGTCTGGTGCACGAGGCGACCTCTCCCGATCTCCAGCTCGTCTACCTTCCGCACCTGGACTACGGGCTCCAGCAACTGGGTCCCGAAGACCCCGCCATCGCACGACACGTTCGCGAGATCGACGACCTGGTCGGCGAACTGATCGACTTCTACCGGGGACGCAACTGCTGCGTGCTGGTCGTGAGTGAATACGGGATCGGCCCCGTCGACGACGCCGTGGCGATCAATCGCATCCTCCGCGAGGCCGGACTGCTGGCCATCCGNGAGGANCNGGGNCGNGAGNTGCTGGATNCCGGNGCGTCGAAGGCNTTCGCGNTCNCNGACCANCAGATCGCCCACGTCTACCTCGNNGACGACGTCGATTCNGNNNCGNTCCGGACCCTGCTCGAAGCGAGCGACGGCATCGACGAGGTGCTGGCCGGGGAAGAGCTCGCCTCCCGGGGACTCGCGCACGAACGTGCCGGCGACCTGGTCTGCGTCAGCGGGCCGCGGCGATGGTTCACGTGGGACTACTGGCTCGACGCGGAACGCGCNCNGGACTTCGCTCGGACCGTGGACATCCATCGCAAGCCGGGCTACGACCCGAGGGAACTCTTCCTTGATCCGGACCGGCGTCTGGTCCGCGCGGGGATCGCCTGGCGACTGCTGCGCAAGAAGCTGGGCTTCCGGACCCTCATGGATGTGATCCCGTTGGACACCACGCTCGTACGGGGCTCCCACGGACGGACGGATCTGGGACCGGACCGGTCCCCGGTGCTCCTGTGCAGCGAATCGATGGATGACCTGCCCGAGACGATTGCGGCAACGGATGTGCACGACATCGCACTCCGCCTGCTGCAGGGCTGATCTACTTCCAGAGCAGCATCAGCACGGCCATGTCGACACGGTCGACGGACCCGTCGTTGTTCAGGTCGCCCTGCAGGCCCACGGGACAGCTGGTCACCGTGGTCTCGCAGATGCTGCCCTCTCCACTGAACACGCCGCCTGCATTGTCACAGTCGGCACGCGTGGCCACGATGCAGCCTCCGCCGATGCAGCAGGCACCATGGATGGTTGCTGCACTCAGGGTCACTCCACGACGTCCGGCCACGTCGTCGGTCTGAGTCAGGAACCTGCAGTCGGCCATCACGGTGTCGCTCCGGTAGGCGCTGTAGACCGCACCACCCTTGAAGGCGGCCGTGTTGCGGGCGAAGATGCATCCGGACAGGCTGCCCCGACTTTCGNAGTCGTAGATGGCCCCGCCGTTGTACAGGGCCTCGTTGGCGTCGAAGCGGCAGGCGATGAAGCTCGGCGAGCACTTGCGATCGTTGTAGACCGCACCGCCGCCGTAGTCCGCGAGATTCCGAACGAAGATGCAGGATGAGAATCGGGGATTGCTGCGGATGTTGAAGACCGCTCCCCCCTTCTCCGCCGCGTTGGATTCGAAGATGCATCCTACGAAGGACGGATTGGCATTCACCCCGCAGTAGGCGGCACCGCCGTGCAGCAGCACCCGGTTGTCCCGGAACACGCAGTCGACGAGAACCGGACTGCTTCCCAGCACCAGCAGGCCGCCACCGACCGTGGCCTGCGAACCGTGGGCGTCCACGTCACCGCTCCCCCCGGTGACCGTGAACCCCTCGATCCGCGTCTCCGCCGTCTCTCCCCCCGTGCAGCGGAGCACACTTCCCTTCAATCCTCNACCATCGAGCGTCGTCGCCTGCGANCCCGCGGCGCCGCGCAGCACGATGGCCTTCCCCTTCAAATCGATCGTTTCCCGCCAGATGCCCGCAGCGACCAGTATTTCATCACCCTGCTCCGCGGCATCGACGGCCCCCTGGATGGTCGGAACGTCCTTCGGAACGGAGATGACCTTGGCCAGACCGGTATGACCACAGCCCGCCATCAACAGGAGAGCGAGTGCATGGTGCAGCCTTGATCTGGAACGTGTGGTCATCGGGAGGAGGTCCGAACCCCGCCGTGGGGCATCCGAAGGGTGCCACGGGGGCGCCCCGTGTCGAACGGGAACCGAAAGAAACCTCGGGAATCCGGCACCTGTCCGATGTGTGCGGGCTGTACGGGCGGCCGAACACCCGCAACGGTCCGAGAACGGCCGAAAGGTGGCCGGATTGGACGGAACTTCGCGCCCATGGAAGCCTGGACCTGGCCTATCCTGCTTCATCCGGGCCGGTCGCGGCCCCCCCTTTGAGCATAGGAATTATTCGATGACGATCCGCCGACTGCTGCTGGCCCTCTTCTTCGCCCTGTTGCCGGGAGGCATGGCCTCCGCGGACGTGCAGCCGCACGCAGGGATGCTTCGGTACCCGGACATTTCGAAGGACCACATCGTCTTCACCTATGCCAACGACCTCTGGACGGTGGATCGCAACGGTGGCACGGCACGACCGCTGGCCAGCCCGATGGGACGCGAAGGCCGCCCCCGCTTCAATGCGGACGGAACCCGGATCGCCTTCACCGGCAACTACGACGGTGGCCAGGATCTGTACGTGATCCCGACCGGAGGCGGTCAGCCCGTTCGCGTCACGCATCACCCGAGTCGCGAAGCCTTCTGCGACTGGGCCGGTGACTTGCTCCTGTTCGCAGGCTACGACTACCAGGGGCTCGGCCAGGATCAGAAGCTCTACACCGTCAGTGCCGACGGCGGTCTGCCCACCGAGCTGCCGATTCCGTACGGAGCCGCCGGCGCCATCCACGGCGACGGAGCCCTGCTTGCCTACACCCCCCACTCCCGCGACGGTCGAACGTGGAAACGCTACCGGGGCGGCATGGCGTCCGATCTCTGGATCATGGATCTGGACGGACTGAATGCGATGCAGATCACGGATTGGGAAGGGACCGATACCCAACCGATGTGGCACGGCGACACGCTGTACTACCTGTCGGACGCCGGGGCGAACCACCGGATGAACATCTGGAAGTACGAACTCGCCACCGACACCCGGGTTCAGGTGACGGACTTCGAGGAGTTCGACGTGCTCTGGCCCTCGATCGGTCCCGGACTCGATGGCGGAGGCGAGATCATCTTCCAGCACGGGACGGATCTGATGGTCCTGGACATCCCCTCCGGATCGACCCGGGTCGTGGAAGTCACCATTCCCGGAGACCGCCCCTCGGTGCGGCACCGGCGGATCGAGACCGACGACTCCATCCGCAACTTCGCCGTCTCCCCGAAGGGGAAGCGCGTCGCGGTCGAAGCCCGTGGAGAGATCTGGTCGCTGCCGAGCGAGCACGGCGTGGCCAGGAACATGACGAACACCGCCGGCGTGGCGGAGCGGGACCCGATGTGGAGTCCCGATGGAAGATGGATCACGTACTTCAGCGATGAAAGCGACGAGTACGAGCTCTACATGATCCAATCGGACGGCAAGGGGGAACGCCGGCAGCTGACCTTCGACGGAACCCCCTTCAAGCACGCCACCGAATGGAGTCCCGACTCCGAGAAGCTCCTCTACACCGGAAAGGCCGGCGACGTCCACATGATCGACGTCGAGACCGGAGAGCGGAGGCACGTGGTGTCCGACACCTATGCCCAGCGCCCATCCACCAGCTGGTCCCACGATTCCAGGTGGCTGGCCTACGACCGCACGGACGAGAACGGCATGTCCTCGATCTGGGTCTACGACACGGAAGCAGACGAGCACCATCGAATCACCAGCCCCATGTTCAACGACATGGATCCGGCCTTCGACCGCGAAGGGGACTATCTGTACTTCACCAGCGGCCGGACCTTCCGCCCCGAATACTCCCCCGTCGACGGCACCTTCATCTACACCGAACCGGGGAACCTCTACGCCATCCCGCTTCGCAACGACATGGATCCGGTCTGGACGGTCGAATTCGACGAGGTCGAGTGGGAAGAGGAGGAAGAAGAAGAGGAGACCGAGGACTCCAGTGATGGAGCGTCCGATGAGTCCGAGGAGTCCGATGAATCGGACGAATCCGGCGAGGGCGATGCGGACGAAGAGGACGCACCCCGGGAGGACGACGACAAGGAGCAGGAAGAGGCCCGACGTTCGATCGAGCGGAACGCCTCCCAGCACGACGTCCTGCTGCTCGTGTTCGAGGACCCCATCAGCGGCACCTGGAACGGCAGCGTCGAGGTCGTCGGCGCACCGGGCGAAGTTCCTCCCATCAGCTTCACCATGGAGCTCAAGATGGCCAAGGACTACTCCGTGACCGGTACGGTATCGATCGACATGATGGGTGAGGAGATGGACGTCGAAGGCACCTGGAACCCCGATGCCGGCCAACTGGTCATGAGTTCCGAGGACGACGACGAGTCGACCACCTTCACGCTGGAAGGCGACACCATGGTCGGAGAACGCAGCGCGGAAGGCATGACGATGATCATGACCGCCACGCGGGCCGGAGGCGGAGACACCGAGAGCAGCGGCGATGACGGGGAAGAGGATGACCAGCCGGAGGAGGACGAGGAGGACACGATGACGATCGACTTCGACGGCATCGAGTCCCGAGCCATCCTCCTGCCCACCGGTGTGGGGTCGTACTCGAATCTCGCGGTCAACAGCTCCAACAAGCTGCTGTTCCTCAAGAACGGTGCACTGCACACCTACGACATCACCGACAACGACGACAAGGGATCCTCGGCCAACGCGTCCATGGGATCATTCGAGATGTCCGCGGACGGCAAGAAGATCGCCCACCGACGCGGCGGATCGGTCGCGATCCGCAATGCGGGATCCGGGGGCAGCGCCAAGACCGCCAGGACCCGCGGCATGGTCGTGGTCATCGATCCCCGCGAGGAGTGGAATCAGATCTTCAACGATGTCTGGCGGACGTTCCGCGACTACTTCTACGTCGAGAACATGCACGGTGTGGACTGGGATGCGATCCGCGTCCAGTACGCCGCGATGCTTCCCGACGTGATGAGCCGGGAGGACCTGAACCACGTCATCGGCGAGATGATCGCCGAACTCAACGTGGGACACGCCTACCGCGGTGGAGGCGACATGGAACCCGGAGGCGGCAATGTGCCCGTCGGCCTGCTGGCGGCCGACTTCGAGCTCGCCGACGGTGCCTATCGCTTCAAGACCATCCACACCGGCGGACCGTGGGATGCGGATGCCCGCGGCCCTCTGAGCATGCCGGGCGTGGACGTCCACGAAGGCGACTACCTGCTGGCGGTGAACGGCATTCCCGTCGACACCGCGATGGATCCGCACCACGCCTTCATCGGTACGGCCGGGCAGCACACCGAACTGACGGTGAGTGCGAACCCCGAACTGGACGACGAAGCGCGGCATGTCATCGTCAAGCCGATGCGAAATGACGGTCGAATCCGGTATCGAGCCTGGATCGAACGCAATCGCGCCTACGTCGACAAGGCGACCGACGGTCGTGTGGGATACATCTACGTCCCCGACACGGGAGTGAACGGACAGAACGACCTCTACCGCCAGTTCTACGGCCAGAGCGGAAAGGACGCCCTGATCATCGACGAGCGATGGAACGGCGGCGGTCAGCTGCCCAATCGCTTCATCGAACTGCTGAACCGACCCGTGACCAACTGGTTCGCACTGCGCGACGGAAAGGACTGGAAGGTGCCGCAGGCGAGCCACTCCGGCCCCAAGTGCATGCTGATCAACGGNCGNGCNGGCTCCGGCGGNGACATGTTCCCCTGGCTGTTCCGACAGGCGGNCCTGGGNCCACTGATCGGCACGCGGACCTGGGGCGGCCTGGTCGGAATCTCCGGCAATCCCAGCCCCATCGACGGCGGGTACATCCGGGTTCCCCGGTTCGGCTTCTACGAGAACGACGGGACCTGGGGTGTCGAAGGCCACGGTGTCGATCCGGACATCGAAGTCGTCGCCGATCCCTCCCTGATGGTCGGCGGTGGCGATCCACAGCTCGACGTGGCCATCTCCGAGATGCTGAAGGCCATCGAAGAACGACCGTTCGTACCCGCGGTCCGACCTGCAGACCCGGACCGAAGTGGAATGGGCCTCCCCCTCGACGAATATTGAACCAAGGAGCACACCATGAAATCACTGCATACGATCACCATCACCATCCTGATGATCATCGCCGGCGTCCTGTCCCTTGCGGCGTCCCAGGCGTCGACGGAACCGGGTGCCGCGGACTCCGAAGTCAAGACCTTCGAGGTCGATCCCGTCCACTCCGCGACCATCTTCCGCGTGCAGCACCTCGGTGCCGGCATGTTCTACGGACGGTTCAATGACGTCACGGGCACGATCGAGTTCGATCCCGAGTCCAACCGCGGACTGGTCTTCGACATCGCCGTGAGCATCGACAGCGTCGACTCCGGACATCCCGGGCTCGACGGACATCTGAAGAACCCCGACTTCTTCAACGCGGTCGAGTTCCCGAACATGACGTTCAAGAGCACCAGTGCGAAGCACGCCCCCGCCAAGNAGCACCCCGACGGGGACGTCTTCGACGTNGAAGGCGATCTCACGATGCACGGAGTCACCAAGCGGATCAAGGTCGAGGCCGTTCTGGTGGGCCACAGCATCGGCAAGCGGGGAGAGAAGATCGGACTGGAGTGCATCTTCTCGGTCAAGCGCAGCGAATACGGGATGTCCTACGGCGTCGCCAGCGGCAGCCTCGGAGACGAGACCCGCATCATCGTGAGCCTCGAGGCGACGGCGCAGTAGNCGCGGCATGGATCTGGGGATGGCCATCATGAGCTTCGGGCCGCCGCTGCTGCTGGCAGTGGCGGTCATGACATTCGGTTGGAAGCTGTGGAAGAGGCCCCGTCACGCCAAGCCCCCCTACTGGACCCCGGCCGCCGCCCTCGGCCTGGGCGTGATGCTGGCCTTCGTGATCCAGGAGGGCATGCCGTCGGTCCCCCTGTCCCAGAAGTGGCACTGGTTGCTGCCGACCCTGTTCGCGGTCACCGTGATCGGAACGACGCACCGGGTGTTCCCGCGACGGCGCGGCATTCGGTTCGTTCCGGAACTGGCCACGGCGTTCATCGCCGCGTTCGCGTTGAACTTTCCGGGCCAGGACACCATCGAAGCCAAACTCGTGATCGGTATCGGCACCCTGCTGGCCACCATGGCGGGACGGACCTACCTGCTTCGTCGTCCACCGTGGGTGCTTCCGATCATCACCTGGATGATCTACGCCACCCTGGCCATCCTGATCCTCCAGGTCTACTTCGCGAAACTGACCATCATCGCCGGAGCGGCGTCCATGATCGCCGCCGCCATCGGCGTCTCCGTTCTGATCCGCAGGCCCGCCACGCTCAGTGCCGGCAGTTCGAACGTCATGGGATTCCTGGCCGTCGCGTTGGCGGCGTGCGGCCAGGCCTACGACGGCGGAGATGCCGTCGCAACGGCATGCTGGTGCCTGCCCGTGGTCGCACTGCCCGCGGCCGCGTGCACCAGCGCGATGTTCTCGGATCTGCGTCAGCGTCGCCACAGTGTGATCGCGATCGCAATCGCCGCCGGATGCTGTCTGACCGCGGTCATCTGGACCTTGGCCAATCGGGTTCCGCCCCCCCTTCCCTACTGACGACTGGGTCGAGGGGCTGAGCCCCATTCGTCACCTTGTTCCTTGACTCCTTCGAGCCGGGCCGGGATCATCGCCGAAGGAAGGAACGTGGGCATTCACATGAGCGGCGATCTGCATCAACAGGCCGAGCTGATCTTCAACGAGGCGATCGAGCGCCCCGAGCCNGCTCGGGGCGTGTACCTCGAGGAAGCCTGCCGGGGGGACGACGAGCTTCGCGAGGAGGTCGATGCCCTCATCGTGCATTACGAAACCGCCGAGGGCATGCTCAATCAGCCGCTGTCGGGAACCCACGAGATCACGACCGGCCCCGACGACTCCCTGAACCTTTCGATCGCCAGCGAAGGCCCCGGAACCCTCATCGGTTCCTACCGGATCCTCCAGTCGATCCAGGAATCCGACCACGGAGCCATCTACCTCGTCCAGCAGGACGAACCGCCCCGACGCCTGTGCCTGGACATCTACGCTCCCACCAGCCGAAGTGATGAACGCAGCCAGCGGTTCCGGCACCTGCGGGATCGCATCGCGGTCCTCGAACACCCGGGCGTGGTCCAGCTGGTCGAGACCGGTACGGCCCATACCGGCAAGGGGATGCAGCACTTCGTCGTCGCGGAGTACGTGGAGGGGACACCGCTGCTGGAGTCGCTGCGGCGGACCCCACGCAGCATGGAGGAGAAGATCGAACTGATCGTCGCGGTTGCGGACATCATCTCCCACGCCCACCGACGCGGTGTGGTCCACGGCGACCTTCGCCCCGGTACCGTCCTGATCGACACTTCCGGCGAGCCCCGCATCCTCGACTTCGGTGTTGCCCGCACGATCGGCCTTCCCAGAAGCATCACGGGAACCNCCGGGGGCACGCAGGCCTTCGCAGCTTCGATGTTCAAGGATCCGGCCATCGACAGGGAGGCCCGGCACTTCGACACGCGCAGCGACGTGTTCTCGCTGGGAATGATCGCATCCCTGCTGCTGTGGGGACGCCTGCCCTGGACCTGCGATGAGGACACCCCAGAATCCGCCAGAAGGGCGATGATGGAATCACCCCCCCGTCCACCATCGGACTCCGAACTGGGCGCAGACATGGACTCCGTCCTCCTGAAGGCCATCCAGATCGATCCGGAGCGCCGCTACGCGTCCACTCTGGAGTTCAAGCGGAATCTGATGAGAGCCCGGGCCGGCGAACCGGTCGACGCCCGGACTCCCGATCTGATGACCGACACGCGGGCGCTGGCCGCCCGGCACCCCGCCGCCGTCGTGGCCGCCGTCGTGATCGTCGTGGTCGCCCTGATCGCATGCGTCCTGCTCGGCACCGCGCTGGCGGGCGAGCCCGTCACGCCTTCCCCCGCGCAGGGCGACGCCCCGGCCACCCAAGGGTGACCGAGGCGTCGAGAGGTACGCATACGTATTCGGGGCGAGGCCCCGATGCCGTCGGTCAGTTACGACGACGACGACGGCCAGCAACGCCGGCGAGACCCAGGAGGGCCAGGGCNGCCGGAGCGGGCACGACTGCGGACTGAATATCGATGGACAGAGCATCGAGACTCATGTTGGATGCGCTAGCTTCCATGAAGAATCCGAACGAAGTCACAGTACCTTCGATGCTGGACAGATCGAAGCTGTAGCTGAAGTTCTGCGAAGCGCCGCCCCAGGGGCTGGTCGCATCGTAGTTCATGGAGAAATCAGCCATGAAGCCGCCCATGAATCCGCTGCCGCCTTCAGCCGTCTCGTATACGAGGCTGATGGAGTTGGGATCGTAGGGGTTGCCCATGGTGGACACGTTGACGTGAACACCGGTGGTGTCCGTGTCGGTGTATCCGTAGGTGTGGGTGTTCAGGGCTCCGCCAGCACCGTAGAGGTTGCCGGAAGATGCGATGATTGCACCCGGTCCGAAGTTGAACANAGCGACCGAGTGGCCGCCATCTGCGTTGTCCTCGACGAAGTTGCCGTTGCCGAAGAGTGCCAGATTCGCGCCACCTGCGGGGTCACTGAAACTNTCGAACATGTGGTACGAAGTACCNGCNTCNCCGTGCCAGGAGGCCAGGTTNTCANTNGTGAAACCGGCCAACGACGTCGTTGCGCACAGCCCGACGGCCATGGACGCAATTGCGAGTTGAACTTTCATTCTCTTCCCTTCCTTAACTTAATGGTGTGCAGGCGACGCTGCCCGCACTTCATGCATGAAACTCTTTTAACCGCCCCAGTTGTTTATGACCGCGAGGAGATCGGACACATCGGTGCGGCCATCACTGTTGATGTCCGAAATGCAGCAGGAGCATCCCCACTCGTTGATNACCCGAAGCAGGTCGCTCACATCGACTCCACCGTCGTTGTTGATGTCACCCGCGACCGAGGACGGCTGGGTGACNACCACTTCGAGTTCGAGTCCGGACCCGTTGGCCAGACCCGCGAAGACCAGCGAATTCTCCTGCATGATGAACTGCGGATAGGAACCGCCGTCGTGACTTCCGTAATGCAGCGAACTGAGGACCAGACTGAGCAGTCCATCGTCGAGTGCGTTGCGGAGGTAGCATTGAATGTCGGGATCCGACGTGTCGAGCTCGAACGTCAGCGTCGTCAGATCGGGCATGGGTTCGCCGATGCTGACCTCGTCGGTCTCACCGACGCCGAAGGGCTTGGGATCCCATCCCTCGGCGAGNTTTCGGGAGATGTCGACCGGGTCACCGTCGACGAAGCCGATCGGGTACACGTTGCGGCCGTAGTGCTCCACGACTCCCCAGTCGCCGTCGTCACCGAAGCTCCACCCGTCGTAACCGCCGCGGAATCCCGCACCGGAGATGATGCAGGCGCGACCGAGGTCGTCGTCTTCGGCGCCGAGCCAGGTCTGCCAGGAGTCGGGCGTGGGATCGTAGAAGGTGTTGTTGTCGAGCACCATGATGGTCATGCGCCCGGAGATGATGTCGTAGCTTCCGGCACCGAGGCCATCAGTGATGCTCTCACGGGTATCGAAGCTGATGAGATTCTGTCCGGCACGGTCGTCGTAGTAGGTGGATCCGTAGGCGCCGAAGGTCGGGCCAGCAACCCGCTCACCGGGCTGGAAGTTGTAGGGATACATCCACCGATCCCATGTCGGCGCGGTAATGGATACCTCAACGTTCTGCTGCGCAACGACTTGTGATCCCAAATGAAGAACCGGGATCGCCGCCGCGAGGAAGCACGTATACTTCAGTGGTGTTGCTCTCATAAAGGTCCTTTTATTGTAATTGAGACCCAATTTCAACGACTGATACGCAAAATTGATGTACTTTCTGGCCGCCCCATGATTTGCAGTACTCCCAAAGACGAGTCTCGGATCCACCAAAATACCCTTCTAAGGTCCTTGCAGCGTGGTTTTACCCTGACCGAGGTCATGACCGTGATTGCCGTGGTCGGTGTCCTTCTGGCCATCATTATCCCCTCGCTGAAGTCCCTTTCCGATCAGGCCGCAGGAGCCACCGAGCTGGCCGCCGCCCGGCAGCTCTCCCAGGGCTACGTGGGCTACGCCACGGATACCAACGGGGAACTCATGCCCGGCTACCTCTCCCAGTCCCCCGGTGATGAGCACTACGAAGGGAATTACGACGTCCAGGGTCCCGACGGCAACCTGCTGGGAGGGCCCGCCAAACGCCGCTGGACCTGGCGCATCCTTCCCTACCTCGATGACGCGGTCGATTCGCTGTTCGTCAACGAAGCTCGCCAGTACATCGATCAACGCCGGGGTACGGACGGTTTCGCCTACCTGACGAGCGTGTTCCCATCCTTCGGACTCAATGGTGAATGGATCGGTGGCATGCAGGGTTCCATCTACGGCGACCTGCACACCCTGGGTCGATTCACCGGCCAGTGCTACTACGCGCAACGTTTGGCCGAGGTGCAGCGTCCCGCCGACCAGTTGCTGTTCGGCTCCTCCCGCGGTGGAGGCCCACAGGGCGACAGCGACGTCGAAGGCTTCTTCTTCATCCAGAGCCCCTACTACCTCACCACCGGATGGCGTTGGGCCGAGGACGAGGACGGCGGTCCCCTGTACGAGGAGCCGCTTGCTCCATCCAAGAGCGGATACCTGTCCCTGCGAATCCGCGGCAAGTCCGCCACCTCAATGCTCGACGGAAGCACCGCCCTGCGATCCATGCAGGAACTCGCCGACATGCGACTGTGGACCAACCAGGCGTGGAAGCCCGACTGGGTGCTTGATCTCCAGAACCCCTGAGCCACGAACCCGGAGCCATGATCATGCGATGCCTCTTGACGCTGGCGGTCCTGCTTGCCGTTGCCCTGACCGGCTGTCATTCCGCTGGTGATCGAACCGTGATCGCCGATGAAGCGATGGACGGAAAACGGATCACCGTGCATTCCGGGGACGTGATCGAGTTGAAGCTGCCCGAAAATCCCAGCACGGGCTACCGGTGGCTTCCCACGGATGATTTCAGGCCGGCACTGCTCACCGAAATGGGCAGCACCTACATCGGCGACGCCGCAGCGTCGGGCATCGTCGGAGCGGGCGGAACACGCATCTGGCGGTACCGCGCCGATCACATCGGCGAGTGCACGCTGCAGTTCGGCCTCGTTCCCCCGGGACGCAGTCCGGGCCCCGAAGACGATCGGTACCGAATCACCGTCGTGGTTGCGGACTGATCAGTCGACTACGACGCTGACCGAGAATCTGGATTGCACGGTTGCCTCGCCGCCCCCGGGACGGTCGTAGGCCAGCGAGACCGTGGTGGTCCCCGGGCCCACCGCCTGGAACCGGAGTTCCTGATCGGTCAGCAGACTGCCGTACTCGGCCTGTTCCTGACTGCGCAGATGGCGCTGCCCGTTCGGCATCAGGACACTCTGATCCGGCATGGCTTCCATCTCCCACGTCAGTCCCCTCGCCGCCGACTCGGGAAGCTGGACGAGAAGGGTCTGCCCCTGCTGCAAGCGAATCCGTCCACCGTTCTGGCTCATGGTGACCGTCACGGTGTCGCGTCCCACCTGTGAAGTGGATTGCGAACCATGCGAGCCGGACTGGCAGGCGCCGGCGAAGGCCATCAGACCGATGGCGATGAATACGGTTGAGATCGATCGATGCATGGAGCACTCCCTTCGAGAGCATCCATCATACGGCAGCTCGGGGCCTTTGACACCGGCCTCCCGGCGACCGACAATTGGATGCGAACATGACCAAGCCATCCATCAGCGTCATCATCATCAGCCGGGACGAGGCTGAAGACATCGAGGACTGCCTTCGCAGCGTGTCCTGGGCGGATGAAATCATTGTGGTCGACTCCGGCAGCACCGACGACACCCGTGCGATCGCGGCCCGCTGGACGGATCAGGTGCACGAGGTTCCCTGGCAGGGGTTCGGCCTGCAGAAGAACCACGCCCTCGACCTCGCATCCGGTGACTGGATTCTGTCCCTTGACTGCGATGAGCGGGTCTCCGAATCGCTGAAGCAGGAGATGCTCGAGACGCTGGTCGGGACCGAATGCAATGCCTTCCTGCTGCCCTTCCGTTCGAACTACTGCGGACGCTTCATGCGCTTCGGGGAGTGGAGCGGCGAGCGCAAGCTCCGACTGTTCCGTCGCAACGCCGGACGATTCGATGACGCCCCCGTGCACGAGCGGATCCACGTGGACGGGCGGATCGGCCGGATGCGGGGGCGCATCCTGCACTACTCGGTCCGGACCCGAGCCGAGATGCACGACAAGTCCCGACGCTACGCCCGCCTGGGGGCGGAATCGGCCTTTGCGGCGGGGAAACGAGCCACGCGGGCGACCGCCGTCGCCCGCGGAACGTGGGCCTTCGTCCGATCCTTCCTGCTCAAGGGAGGTCTGCTGGACGGCTGGAAGGGCTTCACCCTCTCGATCGACATCGCATCCGCGACGCACCAGCGCTATCGCCAGTTGGCCACCATGTGCCGGACGACCGGAAGCCCCCACTGACTTCCGGCCGTCCGAAGACATGGAAACGTTGGCGGCTCTAGCGAGTCTTGCCACGCGTTCCTCGTCCCGAAGAGGACGTGGTTCGGACAGTCCGCTTCACAGACTGCGCCTTCTGCAGCTTCTGCGCAGGCCGACGTTGGGCGAAGCGCTTGGGTCGGGCGGGCAGCTCACGGGCCGCCGGCTTGGCACCATCGGCCACGGCGTCTCCTGCGACTGCGTATTCCGAGACCAGACGGCGAAGCGCCCCGTAGAGTTCGACGTGCCGGGCATCGATCTCGTTCCACAGCGCCGAGATCTCCCGGTTCGAAAGATCGTGCCAGTCGTCGTGGTACAGACGGACGTAGTTGTAGTAGTCCCAGACGGCAATCCCTGCGACCCGGTGCGTGCGGCCCCGGGCATCGACCCAGCGGGCGTCGAGCGATGCACGGGCCTGGTCCCGCAGGAACTCGTCGTCATCGAAGTAGTAGCACCACTGGCGGGTCTCGGCGTTGCGGTGGCGGGGAAACATCTGCGTGTAGACGGGAACCTCGCCCCGCACCAGCTCGATGCAGCGTTCCACGTGCTTCTTCAGCCGCGTGCTGTCGTCCCGCCCCGGATTCGTCTCGTAGGTGTCGGGAAAGATCGCACCCGAAGCCTGCAGCAGTCGTGCCATCGACGGCCCCGTGTAGTGGTCCACGGTCATGTGCTTCTTGGGAAGCCCCCAGTAGCCGAACTTGGCGTTCGGGCGCAGGGCCTCGGCGTATTCGAGCCCCTGGATGTAGAAGTCGATGATCTCGGCCATCTCCGACTCGGTGGCGTTCGACATCCGAACCCACCATTCACCCTCCATGTCCAGCACGACGGGTCCCGTGTAGCCGTTGGGTACGTGCTCGTCGAGCCAGTCTTCGAAACGCTGAAGATCCGTGGCCGAATAGGTCATGTCCGCGTTGTAGTCCACGCCGCCTCCATAGGCGTACGGAAGCACGTCGATGCCGTATTCGCGATTGTGCGCACGGGTCCGCCACCCCTGCTCGAGTTCGATGCCCAGTTCCGCGCGGTTCCGGTTGCGGGACAGTGCGTCGTAGTAGATTCCATCCAGCAGGACGGGATCCGGTCCTGCGTAGACGGTTTCGGCATGCTGATCGACGTCGGGGATCTCCGATGCGCCGTCATCCGTCTCCGGCTCGATCGGATCGACGGTCTGGCCCCAGAACATGATGACCTGACGGATGTCGGTCACGTTGACCTGGCCGTCACCGTTCACATCCTCGGGGCATTCGCAGTATTCGTGCATGGACCCGACGATCTGGAGCAGGTCGAGGATGTCGATGGTGTTGTCCGGGTGTACGTTCGCGTGCTGGGGGGTCACCTCGCTGCTGGCGACATCGGGGACGCCGAGCAGGGCGACAGTGATCACGGCGGCGACATGGGCGCCGTTCTTCATGCTGTTCATCTGGTTGTCCTTCGGGAGTCTGAGGGGTTCGATCGCGTGGAGGCCCGTTGGCCTCGCCATTTCCACAGAACTCACTCGGTCTCTCGCTCCGGAGATCCGCGATGCGGCCCTCTCCACGAGCCCGACCGGCGGAAGGCGTCCATGCCCGCACCGGCCTCTCACAGAGATCAATCAACGAACCGGTCGTTCCCATTCACGTTGATTTCAAAACTGCATCAATCAGCGCATCGGACATCCGTCAGTCCGTGCGAACGGACCGACCGGAAGACCGCATTCGAGGAATTCAGGACGCTTCGGGCATGATGATCCAGAGGATCACGTACACCACGATGAACGGCAGCACGGCCGTGACCAGGGCCAGAATCACGGTGAGAAGTCGAATCACGGTGGGATCCCAGCCGTACTCGCGGGAAATACCGCTGCAGACGCCAGCAATCATGCGTGAGGATGGATCTCGACTGAGTGCCATGAGGATCTCCTGACTCGAACCGGTCCGATCCTACTAGATAGTCCCATCATCCGCCCGCTGGGACGAGCCNGCTTCCTACAATGGACACCATGTGGATCTACCAGCTCATCCGAGCCGCCCGGGAAGCGTTTCCCTACGTGATGATGACCCTGCTGGTCTTCGAGGCGATTCTGGCGTTCGGACTGATGTTCGTCTTTCCACCAGGATCCCTGGGACTGGTCTTCCTCGGGCTCCTCACCCTGCTGTGGTCCGGCCTGATCCGGTCCGTGCTGATGAGCTGCGAGCGGCTGGTCGGACGACTGGCCGGCGTTCCACTCGAGTCGATCAAGGCCAGCCAGAATCCCACCTCCACGTCCTGACTCCCCGTTGGCCTATCATGGCGATCCAGGCCATCAGACCATCTCGGGAGTCCGGAACCATGACCACGTCGACCATCGCACCCTCCACCATCAAGACCGATTCCATCGTTGCACGGCTGATCGAACGGCACGGCGCAGCCGAAGAGCAGCGCATCCGATCCGGCGTCGACCGCGTCGCCCNNCGCTGGACCGCCGAGGACGGGAATCAGGAGGCGTTCGAGGCGTTCTGCACCCGGTGGTTCGTCGCGGGTGAACAGGATCGAATCCGGTTGCTGGATCGGTTCGAGACCTTCCTCGGATCGGTGGGAGGCCATCTGGGCGAGATCCGACGGGACCTGCGCCGCTGGAGCGACCTTCGCGGCGAACGATTCGAAGGACTCGACGACCTCATGGCCACCTTCGACCCGGCCCCGGATCTCTCCGATCAGCTCTACCGNCAGCAGCTCGCCTTCGTCGCCCTGCTGAACTTCCCGCGNCCGGATCTCGCCACCATGATCGCCGACGGTGCCGACTGGTCGGTCGACGAATGGGCCGCCGTCCGGATCGGCAAGGCCTTCGGCCCCCGGATTCCCGCGGATGTGAACGACATGGCCCGCGAGCTCGGACACCGGGCCAACCAGTGGGTGGCCAACTTCCACGTGCCGGTGGGCCACATGGTGGACGAGCACGGCAAGAAATGGTTCGCCGAGGATCGACGACTGCTTGCNCACTGGCTCATCCGCGAAGAGGTCCGCGCCGGATTCAATGCCGACGGCGGCCTGCCCTGCCAACGGGCTCTGATGTGGGTGATGAAACGGCAGATCGACGGCACGATCCCGACCGCCGTCATGGAGGGTTCCACCGCATCCTGGGATCCCCGTGCCAACACGTTGGACGGCAACGACCCCGGTCCGCTGCTGGGCCCGGTCCGCTACGAACGATGGCTCGACAACTTCCGGATCGCCNAGGCCTACGACCNGCANCATCCGGAGCATCCCACCGCCATTGCCCGCAAGTTCGAACTGGCCCGGGAAATGCCCGAGGAGGAGGTCGANGCGCTGATGGTCTCCCTCCTGGACGCTCCGGTCCGCCGGCGGCTCGCNGAACTGCTGCGGTCCATCCTCGGACGACCGCTGGAGGCCCACGACATCTACTTCGATGAGATCACCTCCGGTCGATCGGCCGAGGAACTGAACCGGCTGGTTCGGGAACGAATCGGTGATCACGAAGGCATGCAGGAGAAGCTTCCCGACATCCTGCGCGGACTCGGGTTCCCCGACGACGACGCCGANTTCCTCGGCCGTCGGGTGCAGGTGGAGATCGCGCGGGGATCCGGNCACGCCATGCGGCCCGCGATGCCGGAGTATTCGGCCTGGCTCCGCACCAACAGCCTGCCCGACGAACTGGGGTGGGATGGTTTCGATACCGCGATGCACGAACTCGGACACAACCTCGAACAGCTCATCTCCACCCACTGGGTTCCGCGTCCCGCACTGCGGAACGTCCCCAACACNGCGTGCACCGAGGCGTTCGCGTTCCTCTACCAGTCCAAGGCCGCCGACGTCCTGGGACTCGAACCGGAAGCGGACGCGCCNCCCGCGTGGGCGATCGATTCGATCCAGACCATGCTGGCCGCCTGCCAGATCGCGGGTCCGGCGCTGGTCGATCTCCACGCCTGGCGATGGCTCTACGACAATCCCGACTGCACTCCCGACACCTTCCGCGATGCGGTGATNCGNATCGCCGGAGAACTCTGGGATCGCTTCTACGCCGAGGACTTCGGAGNGGACCCCTACCACATCCTCGCGGCGTACCAGCACATGGTGGCCCACGCGCTCTACCTNCCCGACTACGTGATNGGACACGTCCAGAGCCAGCAGATCAGCGCCCACATGCGGAATCGGGATCTCGCGGCGGAGACCCGTCGCATCTGCAGCATCGGGCGACTGACCCCGGATCTGTGGACTCGAACTGCGGTTGGATCACCGATCAGCGTCGAGCCGATGATCAAGGACGTCGAAGCCGCCCTCGACCTGATGGCGACCTGATCCGAGCCTCCATGCCGAACTACGAAAGCGACATCCTGCTTCTGGAATCGATCCACCCCGGCGCCGACGGTGTCCTGGCCGACGACGGACTGCGGATCGCCCGGGCCGACGGATCGCTCGAAGGCGAGGAACTGGTGTCCCGACTGGCCTCCACGCGCATGGTCGGCATCCGCTCCAAGACCCGACTGACCCGCGAGGTCCTCCAGCAGGCCTCGCATCTGCAATGCATCGGCTGCTTCTGCATCGGAACCAACCAGGTCGATCTGGAGGCGGCGGCGGAGCACGGGATCACCGTCTTCAACTCNCCNTTCTCGAACACCCGATCGGTGGCGGAGATGACGCTCGCGGAGATCATCGCNCTGCACCGGCGGCTCTTCGATCGCAGCATGCGACTGCACCAGGGACACTGGGACAAATCGGCCACCGCCGCCCACGAAGTGCGNGGACGAACCCTCGGCATCGTCGGCTACGGCCACATCGGATCGCAGATCTCCGTGCTCGCGGAATCCCTGGGCATGCGGGTGCTCTACCACGACATCCTTCCCGTCATGCCGATGGGCAACGCCAGAGCCTGCAGGGATCTCGGTGAACTNCTCGAACGCTCCGACATCGTCACCCTGCACGTTCCCGAGACGGAAGGCACCCGACACCTGATCGGCGNGGNCGAGCTGGATCGCATGAAACCCAGCGCCGCCCTGATCAACAATGCCCGCGGCAGCGTGGTCGACCTGCATGCCCTCCGCGCGGCCATCGAAGCCGGAACCATTGCGGGCGCGGCCATCGACGTCTATCCCGAGGAACCCAGGTCCAACACCGTCGACTTCGACTGTCCACTGGCGGGCCTCGACAACGTGATCCTCACCCCGCACATCGGCGGCAGCACCGAAGAGGCTCAGGAGCAGATCGCCGCCGAGGTCGCCGTGAAGATCGCACGGTTCGATGCCACCGGCACGACCACGTCGTCGGTCAACATCCCCGAAGTCGAGCTTCCGGTGCGACCGCCCGACCAGGTCCGCATCCTGCACTTCCACCGCAATGTCCCCGGNGTGCTCAGCAAGATGCACGCGATCATCGCNGAACACGANGTGAACATCACNGCGGAATACCTGCGGACGACCGGCGGACTCAGNTACGTNATCATGGACTGCGGCCGACTCAAGGGCACNGANGCACTGCAGCGGCTCGAATCGCTCGACGAGACGATCCGGATGCGCGTACTCCGCCCGGACTGATCAGCGTGGTCCGTCCTCGGTGCTCCGCGGCCATCCGTCGGTCCGGAAGGGACCGACGGGCAACCCGCAGGCCCCGGCGAGATTCGGTTCCGCGTCGTCGTCCCANGCGTACCGGNCGGCAACGGGAACCGGGACNGCCTCGCTGCTCAGCCGGATCGAATCCCCATCGACGACCGCGGTCGCGGGATGGTAGATCCGGTCCTCCCCGGCGAGTTCGAAGTGCGTCGGATCCGAACCGTCGAACGTCTCCAGCGGCAGGCACGCTCCGCGGAACCGCAGGACCAGGGCGGCCCCCTCGGTCACGNCGNCCNGGACGACCGGCGCACGGGCCACNACGTCGTGCCCGTAGACATCCTNGAGGGCCAGCAGGGCCAGTCGATCCCCGACCGGCTCCTTGGCCACGGGAATGGATGTCCTTGGGATCGCCCACGTCCATGGTGATGACCATCCCCGTCGCCGGGAGCTGGAGGGCGGCCCCCTGTGCCTCGCGAAGTTCGGCGCACTCGAGGGGACGTCCGTAGTCGTACGGAGCGATCTGCACGAAGTAGAACGGGAAGTCTCCTTCATTCCATGCATCGCGCCAGTCGTCGATCATGGCCGGAAACAGCTTTGAATACTGGCCGGCCCGTCCGACGTTCGACTCCCCCTGGTACCAGATCACTCCCCGGATGCCGTAGGGAATCAACGGACGGATCATTCCGTTGTACAGATGGGCCGGGCGATGGTTCATGTGCATCGGGCGGACGAACGGGCGCTCCGAGACCTTCATCAACCACGGACCGGACAACGAACGTCGATCGCCGGGCTCATCCAGCGGCCCCACACGCAGCTTCTCGGGGGGTCCGGAGAATCCACCGGGACCACCGAAGTCGGACACCCGAACCGTCAGCAGACCGGGACCGGAACGGACCAGCGCCGCGGGAATGCGATACCGGCGGTCGGTTCCGGGGTGCACCGTTTCACCGATCCGGAATCCGTTCAGCCACACGATGTCGGCGTCGTCGATCTGACCCAGGGTCAGTTCCAAGTCGCGACCTTCCCAGTTCCCGGGTACGTCGAGGTGCAGTCGGTACCAGATGGTGCCGTCGATGTCGTGCCCCTGTTCCGCGAACATGGACGGAACGGCCACCGTCTCCCATCGGGCATCATCGAGCAGGATGGATGTGAAGTCCTCGGTGTCGGGATCCGGCACGCTCATGCGGTCGAATCGCTTCAGGATGGGGACCGTCTCCGGGATCGACTCGAGGGTCGGTCGGGTCGTCCAGGCTTCGGCGGTCGATCCCCCCCAGGATGCATGGATCAGTCCGACCGGCACGTCGAGTGCCCGCTGCAGTGCGCAGCCGAAGAAGTATGCCACGGCGGAGAGATTGGGGGCCGACGCCTGGTTGCAGACGACCCACGTTCCCTCGACGTCGTCCCGAGGCTCGGGCACACTGGTCATGGTGGCGGTGAACATTCGGAGCTGCTGGTGATCGGCCTTCGACAGATCGAGGTCCGACAGGCCGCACCAGTCGAGTGTCCACTGCATGTTGGACTGACCGGAACAGACCCAGACTTCACCCACGAGGACGTCGGAGACGATCAACTCCCGGGGCTCGAGATTGCGGGAGACCGGCATCGTCCTCACCAGGAGATCACGCGGGATCTGCGACGCCGGCATCGCCGGCAGTCGGACCATCCAGCGTCCGGAGGCATCGGTACGGGTCCGGACCATTGCTCCGTCGACTCCCTCGATGGAGACCCGGACCTGTTCCCCCGGCAGTGCCCACCCCCAGACCGGCACCTCCTGCCCCTGCTGAAGCACCATGTGGTCGGAGAAGACGGACGGAAGTTTCAGCGTCGCCAGCACGTGGGACGGAGCGATCAGCATGGCGCAGGCCGCGGCGGCGATGCGTTTCCACATGGCAAAGCTCCTCGACGATTCGTGCTCAGCCCTTGCCGTAGGCATCCATGGGGAGGCAGGTGCAGACCAGATTCCGGTCCCCGTGCGGGTTGTCGACGCGGGCCACGGAAGTCCAGAACTTGTGACCACGCAACCACGGAAGCGGCCAGGCCGCGTCTTCACGCGTGTACGGATGCGACCAGTCGTCGCTTCCGATCATGTCCATCGTGTGCGGGGCGTTGCGGAGGACGTTGTCGTCCTTGTCGGTCTTGCCGTCCTCGATGTCGCGGATCTCGTTGCGAATGGCGATCAGGGCGTCGCAGAACCGGTCGAGTTCGTCACGCGACTCGCTCTCGGTGGGCTCGATCATGAGCGTGCCGGGAATGGGCCAGGCCATGGTCGGGGCATGGAACCCGTAGTCCATCAACCGCTTGGCGATGTCGTCGATCCGCAGTCCGGCGCTCTTCTCGAACGATCGGCAGTCGATGATGAACTCGTGGGCGCAGAACCCGGCTTCGTTCGTGAACAGGATGTCGTAGTGATCCTGCAACCGGTGCTTCATGTAGTTTGCATTGAGAATCGCGCCCTGGGTCGCACGCCGGAGCCCCGAATCGCCCATGAGTGCGATGTACATCCAGGAGATGGGAAGAATGCTGGGACTGCCCCACGGCGCCGCCGAGATCGGCTCCACCGCATCCGGACCGGTGCCCGGAGGCGTCACCACGGGATGCCCGGGCAGGAACGGTGCGAGGCACGAACGCACGGCAATGGGGCCCATTCCCGGACCACCTCCCCCGTGGGGAATGCAGAAGGTCTTGTGCAGATTGAGATGGCAGACGTCGGCCCCGAGGTCCGCGGGACGACTGAGTCCCACCATGGCGTTCATGTTGGCACCGTCGAGGTACACCATGCCGCCGTGTTCGTGCACCAGCGAGCAGATCTCGTGGATGCTGTCCTCGAAGACCCCGTGGGTCGAGGGGTACGTGACCATGATCGCACCGAGGCGATCGGCGTAGGCGGCAACCTTCGCGCGAAGATCCTCGAGATTGATGTCGCCGCTGTCGCAGTCGACGGGCACGACCTCGAATCCGGCCATGACGGCGCTGGCGGGGTTGGTGCCGTGTGCCGAACTCGGGATCAGGCACACGTTGCGTTGGGAATCACCCCGCTGTTCGTGGTAGGCACGGATGACGACCAGTCCCGCGTACTCGCCCTGGGAGCCGGCATTCGGCTGCAGCGAGACGGCATCGAAACCGGTGAGATCGGCCAGCCACTCCTCGAGCTGATCCATGAGACCGAGGTACCCTTCGGCCTGATCCAACGGGGCAAACGGGTGCATGCCCCCGAACTGGGGCCAGGTGACACCGAGCATCTCGGTGGTGCCGTTGAGCTTCATGGTGCACGAGCCGAGCGGAATCATGGACTGGGCCAGGGAGAGATCCCGCCCTTGGAGCCAGGTGATGTAGCGGAGCATCTCCGTTTCGGAGTGATGCGTGTTGAACACCTCGTGTTCGAGGAAGGCACTGCGACGTGCGATCTCGACCGGAAGTTCGTCGGTGGCGGTGCCGGCGGATTCGAAGGGATCGAATTCGATGTCCGCCCCGTCGTTGAATGCCGCGAGGATGTCCAGGACGTCGCCGGTCGTCGTCGTCTCGTCGAGGGTCACGCCGATGCATCCTTCGCCCTCGAATCGCCGGAGGTTGTAGCCCCGGGCCACCGCGGCGGCATGGATCGCCTCCACCCGTGCCGGGTCGACCTCGACGCACAGCGTGTCGAAGAAGGAATGACCGCCGCATTCCAGGCCCATCCGACGAAGTCCCGCCGCCAGGGCCGAGGTCAGGCTGTGCACCCGCGTCGCGATCCGGATGAGACCGTGCGGACCGTGGTACACCGCATAGAAGCCGGACATGATCGCCAGGAGCACCTGCGCGGTGCAGATGTTGCTGGTGGCGCGATCCCGCTTGATGTGCTGTTCACGGGTCTGGATGGACATCCGCAACGCGGGGGCCCCCGTCGCGTCGACGGACACGCCGATCAGTCGACCGGGCATCTTGCGGACGTACGATTCCCGGGTCGCCATGNAGGCGGCGTGGGGACCGCCGTAGCCCATNGGAACACCGAANCGCTGNGCGGATCCGACNGCGATGTCCGCCCCCAGGTCNCCGGGCGCCTTGATNAGCACCAGGGANAGNAGATCGGCNGCCATCACCACGAGTCCACCGTGATCNTGNACNCGTTCGATCAGACCNACGTGATCGTGAATCCGCCCCCGNGTGTCGGGNTACTGCAGCAGCACGCCGAAGCANGACANCTCGGACGGATCGCANGTCGTGGGATCGGCGACCACCAGCTTGATGCCCTGCTGNCGTGCCCGNCCCTGNAGCACGGCGATNGTCTGCGGATGGCACTGCTCGTCGACGAAGAANACNCCNTCGTTCATGCTNGTGATGGAACGGCACATCAGCATCGCTTCCGCGGCGGCCGTACCTTCGTCGAGCAGCGACGCATTGGCGATCGGCAATCCGGTGAGATCGCTGATCATGGTCTGGTAGTTCAGCAGCGCCTGAAGACGTCCCTGTGAGATCTCCGCCTGGTACGGGGTGTACTGGGTGTACCAGCCGGGGCTTTCGAGCACGTTCCGCTGGATCACCGGCGGAACGATCGTGCCGTGGTACCCCATTCCGATGCACGAACGCAGAACCCGGTTGCGTGCAGCAAGCGTGTGGAGCTCCTCCTGCATGGCCTGCTCGCTGCGCGGCGTGCCGATGCCGAACTCCTGCGGGCTACGGATCGACGATGGCATCGCCTGATCGACGAGGGCATCGAGCGATTCGACGCCGATGCGACCCAGCATCTGATCGATCTCGAGGCCATCGGGACCGATATGACGGTGGATGAAGGTGTCGGATGGTTCGAAGATCGAACCGGCCGTGGCGGGCACGGACTCAGGCACATCGTGGGTGGGAGCGTGATCATTCATGGTCCCACATCGTATTCGCCCGCGGTGCACGGGGCAACGATCTCCGGCAAGATCACCCTGCGGAATCGCCCCGGGTTCGGATCTCGACCAGCTCNCCTTCCGTGAGGGGCGACAGCCGGGAATCCCCGGGCACGAAATCGTCCGGCATGTGGATCAATCTGATCTTGGCCTGCACCGAATCCGGCAGCGAACGAAGCTGCTCGTAGGTGGTGTGGGTGCCGCCGTTCCCGCATTCGTGCACGATGCAATCCGCCCGGTCCAGCCACGCGATGTGGTCGGGATCGAACTCGGTGTCGGAGGACCACCCGAGGCTGCCCGAGGCATCCGTGAGGAGCAGACCGGCGGTGGGCACGGAGTGCCTGGTGCGGCGGCATTCGATCCGGCATCCCGCAATCTCCACCGCGCCGCCGGGCTGCAGCGGACACGGTTCGAAGTAGTCCTCGATTCCGGAACCGCTGCCGTCCATGGCCGGCGCCAGACGCTCCCAGACCCGATCCAGAACCTCGGGAAGAGCGTGCAACCGGGGTCGTCCCCCGTCACCCCGGACGATGTACCGGTGCAGGAACCCGATGGTCTCCAGACCACCGCAGTGATCACCGTGCAGATGGGTGATCACCAGATCCATGACTGCTTCGGGGGGGCAGGACACTCCGGCGCATTCGGCGGCCTTCCGCCACATCGCCAGGACCATGCCCGGGCAATCGATCGCGACCCACCCTCCATTGCACCGCACGAGGCCCGATGACCCGTGGGAGCGTGATGAGAATGCATCGCCGATACCGGTTACGAGTAGATCCATGCACCCATCATGCCATGATCGATCGAAGACCGCCACGTCTCCGGGCCGTCGAACGAAGGAAGGGCGTCGCTCTGGCACCTCTGCAGATGCCACGTCATGGCGACATGATTGTCCGGCTTCCGCAGCATTCCCTTGGTACACTTCGACCAGCCGATCACGGAACTCGTTGCAACCACGAGGAGCCTGCACGTGACACGAATCATCGAACAATCCCTGCTGGCGATTCTGCTCACGCTGCCCACGGCACTGACAGCGACCTCGCACGCCCAGGTGGCGGGCACCATCGGCCGTCAGCAGGAAGTTGTAAACCGTCTTGAAATGGAGTTGCAGGACCAGGAAATGGCCTACCGACAGGCCATGAGTTCAGCGCAATCCGTGACCGAGCGATTGACCCTCGACTACGGTGCGTCCCTGCGGTTTGGTCTCGCCAGCATCGACAATGCAGTGGGCAGCTCCAGAACGCTCCGGCAGTACGAGGCGAACCTCTACGTGGTCACGAAGTTCGATGCCGGACACACCTTCTTCGGCAACCTCCGGTTCCTCTACAACGACTGGAACACCGGTGACTCCCCCGACAACGACGGCTGGCTCTATCCGTACGGCAACCGGTACTGGTACGAACTGGATACCCGGGCCCTCAACATGCACCAGACCGGCACGCCCGGCGACCTGAACTTCAATGTCCGGGTCGGTCGCCAGTTCATCAACTGGAACTCCGGACTGGCGTTCAGCAACGACATGTACGCGGTGCGGGGAACGGCGACGTGGAACCAGCTGGCCCTCACGGGCCTGTTCGGACAGACGGCCAGAAGCGGCCTGTACGACTTCGATCCCACCCGTCCGGAATACGATTCGAACACCGACCGGATCTACTGGGGAGTGAAGCTGGAAGCCGAACTCGCTCCCGAGTTCAGTCCCTTTGTCAGCTACCTCGTGCAGCGCGACCACAACGACGACGAAACGCTCAACACCATCCTCTTCGGGCCGGTCGACTTCAAGTACGACTCCGAATACCTGTCGTTCGGCGCGTCGGGAACGCTGGGGCCGCAGCTGACCTACACCCTCGAGCTCGTGCACGAGTCGGGCACCACATTGAGCAGTCCGTTTCCCGCCCCCCAGACATCCGATCCGATCGACGCCTGGGCCGGAGTCCTCAACCTGTCCTACGCCTTCCGGAACGACACCAATGCCAGACTCGAGATGAGTCTGGCCGCCGGCACCGGCGACGACGACCGGTTCATCGCGGCCGGTACGATCGCGGGCAACCGTCCCAACACCACGGACCGCTCCTTCAACAGCCTGGGGTACATCAACACCGGTCTGGCCCTCGCACCGCAGATCGCGAATCTCACGATGCTCCGCGTCGGCGCCAGCACCGCGGTCCCGCTGGACGCCAAGCGACCCGATGCCCTTCGCATCGGCGCCGACTTCTTCTTCTTCGGCAAGACCGACACCGACAGCCCGGTGACCGTCGCCACCACGGACGATCGATGGATCGGATGGGAGATGGACTGGAAGATCGACTGGCGCATCATGACGGATGTGAACTTCAACTTCCGCTACGGGGTCTTCTTCCCCGGCTCGGCCATGCCGAACGGGTTCGATGACATCCGTCACTTCGTCTACGGAGGTCTCAGCTATGCCTTCTGATCCGATGCTTCGATCCATGCTGCTCCTCGGAGTGCTCGCCGCGCTGCTGACCCTCGCGGGCTGCAACCGGACCACGGTCGAGCAGACGATGCTGGAGCGCCACCCATCCGAACTCGACGACTTCGATTTCTGGGACGGCCTGGCGGAGGAACCCGTGGTGTCCAACGACGACGCCTTTCATGCATTGATCCTCATGGAGGATGGACGGGATCCCAGTGCCGATTTTGAGGGTCGCATGGCCCTTGCCGGTGAGAAAGGCTGGCTGGCCGGAACCGATCAGCCACTGGATCCGAATGAATCGGTGTCCGTGGGGGTTCTCTCCGTCGCGGGATGCCGAATCCTGGACATCAAGGGCGGACTCACCATGCAGCTCTTCGGTGACTCCCCCCGCTACTGCACCCGGGAACTCAATGCCATGGGTGTCCTGCCGGGACTGACGCCCAACGAGGCATTGACCGGCCTGGAGTTCATCTCGTTCATCGACTCCATCGAGGAACGCGACCGACTGCAGCGGGCATGGAAACGACAGGAGGCGGCCAGCGCCTCGACGACGGACGACGGCGACGAAACGCAATGAAGGGGACCATCATGACAGGATCGAACGCGAACGCGGCAACACGCATGGCGATGGTGATCGGATGCCTCGCGTGTCTGGTGACGATCGTTCCGTTGATGGCCCAGGCGGCGGACCAGACGGACTCGTCCGGGACTCCCGCCATGCTGAACCCACCGGCCACCACCACCGAATTCGTTCGGCAGCGACTGCAGTCGCTGGAGGAGACCGCGCTCGCGGCGGTCGAACCGCTCGGCGAAGGTGTAACCAAGGAACTGGATGCCATCGTCATGCACACTCACGGCAGAGTGCAATGGCGATCCGGCGTCGATGCCGATTGGCGAACCGCCGCCGTGGACGACTCGCTGCAGTCGGGCGCCATGATTCGCACCGGACTGAAGTCGGCGTTGACGCTGCGGGTCGGCCTGAACGCCACGATTCTGATCGACAGCAACTCACGCGTCACGCTTCCCAACATGCTCCACAACGGCGACACGCTCGAGACTGCGGTGAAGGTGGCACGCGGACAGGCCGACATCAAGGTCAACCGGGTCGGCCTGACCAACGACTTCTCGGTGGTCACGCCGACCGGAGCCCTGGCCGTCAAGGGAACCGGCTTCGGGGTTCGCAGCGATGCCTATGGGACCTCGGTCGTCGGCTCGCGTGAAAACATGATGAACGCCATCGAGGTCCAGTACTACGCCAGCAAGCTCGCCTACTACCTCTCCGGCGGGGCCATCTCCAGCAGCGACCAGCAGAACCCGACTCTAGCCGCCTTGCTTGAAACCGCACCACCTCCCTCGACCAACAAGGCCGAGCAGCAGGATGCCGCGGACGCCGATACGCCCGCCGGCGAAGCCCAGGCCTCCACCAACCCCATCAATCAGACCATCCGGATCGATCTCGCCATCCAGCAGCAGGAAGTCGCCGCGGAGGCCACGAGGTACATCGAGGAGGAACTAATCGAGGATCTCCAACAGGAGCAGGATCTCATCAACGACATCCTCGCACTCCCGGGCTTCGAGGAGTTCAACGCCATCCCCGAGCTCTTCCAGGGAGAACTCGCCGCGGCGATCTACTTCGACCTCATCACCGACTTCAACGACCCCGAGGTCTTCCATCCCGGCTCCGGCGTGATTCCGCTCCTGTTCCAGGAGAAGCTCCTCGAGCGGCTCGACTACTCGAATCAAGCCGCAGTCGCCGACACCATGGGCCTGATCGTGGCCTACGGCGACGCCCAGGGCAACGGCAGCGACGATGTACCCGGCCCCGAACATCTGCGGGCGATCCTCGCCATCGTCGACAACTTCTGTCGTCAAACCTTTGCGGGCAACGAGGTCAAGATCCAGATCTGCCGCGACTGCTACAGCCAGGCCATGTACGAAGCGTTCTTCGATGCACCGCTCACACCGAACTCGTACCTCGAGTACCTGAGCGAGAACATGGAACATGACGGGCAGTACGAGGGCATCGAATTCGACGGCAACGGCCAGATTTCACCGCCGTGACCGGCCCCGGACCGGACGAAACCGCGTGCGTGCTCCATCACGGCGTAGACTGATGGCATGAAGTACAGCGGTCGCGTACAGCAGGTCGGACTCATCGTGCTCTTCGTGGTGGTGCTGCTCGATGGCCTGGGGGCATTCGACTCCCCGGATGCCCGCACGCGCGACCTGCAGCAGCAGTACGTCCCACGACGCCCCGTTCCGATGTCCCCGGACATCGTGCACGTCGACATCGACGACGGTGCACTCCAGCGAATCGGCCGCTGGCCGTGGACGCGCACGCTGCTGGCCGGCTGCATCGAGGAGATCCGCCGGGCCGGGGCACGCACGATCGTCCTCGACCTCGACTTCACCGAAGCCGGACAGGATCCCGCGGACGATGCGGCGTTGGTGGCCGCAATCGATGCCGACACCGTACTGGGACTCTTTCATCAGGATGATGAACTCGAAGCACGGTGGCGGGACGCCGGCGGATCGCCGGCCGGACTCGAACGAACGGTGCAGCTGCTTCGCAGCGACATCGATCTGGAGCCCGACGCCGCGACGTCACTGTCGGCCGTCGACCGGGCGGCTTTCGCCGCCAATACGCTNGCCCTCAAGCGTCATGCACTGTGGTCGGATCCCGAACTGGAAGCCNACGGAATCGCCGAACGGGCCCTGCAGGCCGCGTACCGGCGTCANGCACGCAGCGAAGCGATCGCACGCCGACGTGCCCGCGACAGGAATCTGCACGGTTTCGGAACAATCACGGCGAACGGATCCCCCATGGACCGCATGCCCCTGCCCGAACTGGTCGAGCGTGCCGGCGGACTCGGCTACGTGCACATCTCGAAGCGTGACGGCGACGGACAGGTCCGTTCGTTCGCTCCGTACCAGTCNGGCCGGGCCGGGAGCGCCGACGCACTCGGGGTCGCAGCGGCGATGGTGCATCTGGACGGAGACACCTCGCACCTGAAGGCCGATCTGCCNAGGCGTGGGTTCAACTACCCCATCGCCTGGCCCTACACCGGGTACGGCACGGGCTGGATGCATCTGCTTCGGCGGGACCTGGACGATCCGGTGGGCGCCGGGCATCTGTCGATCGGGACGATCGCCGAACTCGTGCGGGCCAGAGGTCTGCACTCGGAGAACCAGGAGACGATGTCGGCACTCTCGGTCGAACTGCTTCGCGTCCTGCGGCAGGATGCATCCTTCGATCCCGATGATCCGCTGTCGGATGCNGCTCAGGCCGAGCTCGCCGATGAATACGAGTTCACCCTCGGCGAGCTCGAACCCACCACCGAACTCGNNTCCGTCTTCACCGACGACGACAGTCTTGCCCATGCCGAATCCCTGCACACGTGGAAGCAACTCGCCGACGCGACCGAGTCCGGTGCAGCCGAGATCGGCGAGCTCGAGGCTGCGCTGCATTCGCAGCTCGCGGACCGCCTGGTCTTCGTGGGCTGGACGGCGACCGGATCCATCGCCGACTTCGTTCCCACCGTGGCCGGCCCACGCACCCCCGGCGTGGTGGTGCACGCCGCGGTGGCGAACATGGTGCTGACCGGTCATTCCTACGGACACGCGGACGGNTGGAGTTCGATCATCACCCTGCTGCTGGGACTCGCCGTGATCCTGCTCATGAGCTCGACGACGCCGTGGATCGGAACGACCGGCAGCCTGCTGCTGATCGCGGGATACATCGGCATCGCATCGATGTTTGTCTTCGGGTGGTGGGGCCAGTTCGTTCCGATCATCGCTCCGGCCACCGGTGGACTCGGCGCTTGGATCGCCTGCACAAGCACNAGNGCCATCCTCATCCAGCGCGACAAGAAGCGCATCNCCCGCCAATTCAAGGCCCGGGTCTCGGATCGGCTCGTCGATACGCTGATCGAGCATCCATCCGCCTTGAGCGTGGCCGGCGTCCGACGCGAGATCAGCGTCCTCTTCGCCGATCTGGCCGGCTTCACGACGACGAGCGAACGTCTGGACAGCGCCGAGGCCGTTGCCCTGGCGAACCGTGCCCTTTCAATCCTTGCCCAGCAGGTGGTCGAGCAGGACGGCTACGTGAACAAGTTCCTCGGGGACGGACTGATGGCCTTCTGGTCCGCATTCGACGAGCAGCCGGATCAGGCCGCCCGCGCGTGCGCCGCGGCCGCAGCCTGCGCCGAAGCCATNCGCTCCATGCCGGAGGTCGGATTGGACATCCGCCTGGGCATCGCAACCGGCGAAGCGATCGTGGGCGACTGCGGCGCACCGCCCGACCTGAACGACTACACCGCCATCGGCGACACCGTGAATCTGGCCTCGCGTCTCGAAGGAGCGAACAAGGCCTTCGGAACCCGCATCCTCGTCGACGGGGAGACCCTACGCCAGGCCGGCGACGCCGTGCGTTCGCTGCCGATCGGTCCGGTGGTGGTGGTCGGGCGGACCACGCCCACCGAACTGCATGCGGTCGTCGACGACGAGATGCCGCAGGCGGCGATCGATGCCGCCCTCGAATTGCAGCGGGCCATCGCGAAGGGCGACCGTGCGGCCGCGGCCAGGGCACTGGAACAGATCGGCGAACACCGGCAGCTCGATGCCCTGGGCCTGCACTGGGCCGAAGTCATCGACGGTGACGGCGAACTGGTGCTGCACCTGTCCTCCAAATGACTTTTGAACACGGTTGCGGACGCGGCGGAGGCCGTTTCTGCGAATGAGTCGTTGACCGGATGCGGTTTCCCCACTCTAATCGGAGGGAGGGGAGGATCCGNGATGACCCATCTGCTTGTCAGCGTGTGCGCAGCCATCGCATCGGGGGCCGCGTGCGCCGCACCCCCTTCCCCCTACTCCGTCGGCATGATGAACTGGCTCGAGCAGCCGATCACGAGCAGCGTGGATCGGGCCGCCTTCATCCAATGCTGCACGAGTTCGTCGCTCCCCACCGTGGCCGGCGGCTGGATCATCCAGGAGGCCGCGGGGGTCGTGCAGGGCTCGGCCCTCTACACCGACCTCGACGCCTATCTGACCGCAGTCGACGGCGCGGGACTGCATGTCTCCCTGAACTACGGAGACGACGACTGGACCACTGCGTCCGGCCACGACACCGCCTCGGTCTCCGACAACGTCCAGAATCTGCTGGCCTACCTGACCCAGTGCCCGGTGACGTTGTCGACGAACATCGGATCGGGCGGAACGCCGACCATCGACATCAACCTCGATGTGGAGCCCAAGGGCGCCGCGACGGCCTCGGACTGGGTGGCGATGGCCACCGCCGTCCGCGGTCTGATCACGACGCACAATGCATCATCTCCGAACGTGCATGCCACCCTGTCCGGCTTCATCAACACGAATCTGCTGGACGAACTCGACACCGGGAACCTGCTGCCGCAGGCCTGGCAGCAGTTCGACTCCCTGATCGTGATGGCGTACCGCAATCTTCCGTGCTTCACCGCCCAGTGCACCGGTACGGATTCGATGCCCTGCGCCGACGGATTNGCTCTGGCCGGCTCCACGCTCGCCGCCGCCACCCCCGCCGGCAAGCACTGCGCCATCGCGCTGGAGCTCGGACTCGACGTGGGCAGCTGCAACAAGATCTCGTTCGGCACCACGGGAATCTACGACCACCCCGGATCATCGGATCCGACGGCCTACCGGACCGGCTTCCTCCGCACGGCCATGCAGCAGGGCTGGAATCTGATGACTCCGGCCGAACAGTCGAAATTCCATCCGCACGGCGCCTACATCATGCACAGCTACCAGTGGTTCAGCTGCTTCCGCGATGGACTCCAGCCCACGGGCGGCGGCGCCTGCCAGCCGGCGGGGCCCTGCAACGACCCCACCGCATGCATTCCGACCCTGTCCACCCATCTGGGCGACGTGAACGGGGACGGCACGGTCGACGACGCGGATCTCGAACTGCTGGAGTCCATGCTTGGAACCTGCACCGCCGACATCGACCGCGACGGAACGATCGATGTCTTCGATCTGCTGGAACTCATCGACCGCTGGGGCACCTGTCCCTGACGGGGGTTGCCCGACCGGAAGGCGACCGATACCGTCGGAGCATGGAACGAATCGATCTCNAGCACGCGCTGTCCCGTTTCGACGACCACTGGTCACCGAGGATCATCGCCGCCCTCAACGGGCAGGAGGTCAAGCTNGCCAANTTCCGNGGGGCCTTCGACTGGCACGCCCACNCGGACGAGGANGAACTNTTCCTGGTCCTCGACGGGCGCTTCCGCATGGAGTTCAGGGATCGGACCGTCGATCTCNAAGCTGGACAGCTGATCGTGGTCCCGCGCGGCGTCGAACACCGACCGGTCGCGGACGAGGAGTGTGCCGTGCTGCTGTTCGAACCGGCCGGGCTGATCAACACCGGTGACGGGGAGACGTCCGATCGTACGACGACCGGAACCTGGCTCGACTTCGGATCGGCGGATCAGGCCTGATGCCCCATCCAGAAGCGGCGCCAGTCGCCGCCGCACTGCACGATCGCGCGGACTGCGTAGATGCAGGACGCAAGATTGCCCAGGACGCACACGAGCAGGATCCAGCCGATCGCCTTCGGCCGCGAGGATTCGCGAAACAGGATCCAGCCTCCGAAGAGGAGGAAGCCGACGTACAGATCGACCATGGCGAGCTGGAACCAGGGCAGCGGGAACATCGTCTCCGCCTCCGCGAAGAAGTCGCCCGCCACGAAGGCGTAGAGGATGGCGGCGGNCATGATCACGGCCCCGATGAGAAGGACCTGCATGCATCGTTGCATGGAGTTGCTCCGTGTAATCAGCGTTTCGGCTGGTACCGCTCGTGGCGGTCGCCCTTGACGTAGACGATCTGCTGCACGTCGATGTGGCCGGCGCGGAACGCGGCGGCACAGCCATGCAGGTAGTAGTTCCATTTGCGGCGGAATCGCTCACCGTACTGCTCGGAGATGGTCTCCCAACCGGCGTTGAACCGCCGGGACCATGCCAGCAGGGTGCGGTCGTAGTCCGCCGAGAATCGATGCCAGTCTTCGACCCGCAGCGAGGTCCCCCGCTGGTCGGCCAGTTCCGCGGGATGCGGAAGATAGCCGTCGGGAAAGATGTACTTGAGGAGCCAGAGCACGAACTGGTCCATCCGGCGGTCGGAGGTCCGGCTGAGCATGTCGCCGGAAATGACCTGCAACCCGAAGATGCCTCCATCCTTCAGGCACCGGTCGACGGATCGGAAGAACCGGGGGATGTTGCGACGACCGACGGCCTCGATCATCTCGATCGAAGCCACACGGTCGAAGGCATCGGTCATCGTGCGGTAGTCCTGCACCCGGATGTCCACGGACAGGTCCGCACATCGCTCCGCAGCGATGGCCGCCTGCTCGCTGGACACCGTGAGTCCGGTCACGTGCACGCCGTGATGCGNTGCGGCGTGGTGGGCGAAGTTGCCCCAGCCGCAGCCGATGTCGAGCACCCGCATGCCGGGTTTCAGTTCGAGCTTGCGGCAGAGCAGTTCGAGCTTGGCGGACTGGGCGTCGTCCAAGTCGTCGGCCTGGGCCCAGTAGCCGCTCGTGTAGGTCATGCTCCGATCGAGCATCACCTCGAACAGATCGTTGCCCAGATCGTAGTGCTCGCGACCGATGCGGAAGGCGCCCAGTCCCGCCTGGCGATCGATGAGTCGCGGCAGCAGGGCCGCGGCGAGCATCCGGCCCCGCGTCGCGATGGAAAGCGGTTGCGGCGGTGCCGTGAAGAGNTCGTAGAGGTAGTCGTCCAGGCGGTCCGCATCCCAGGCCCCGGCCATGTACGCCTCCCCCAACCCCATCAGACCGGACCGGACGGCCTCGGGGAGCTGCATCGGATCACGGCCGTCCGTCGTCGACGGAACGGAACGGACCGGCTCGGTCCGTGGTTCGGGATCTGTCTTGGAGAGCAGTGTCTGGGTCATGGGCTTTTCTGCGAATCCGACGTGGAATCAGGGGAATCCTTCGGAGGTCTTGAAGCATAGCGTACGAAGCGATTCCGGATCCAGTACCAGATCGAGGAGGTGCTGGAGGGAACCGTACCGCGCGCCTTCGGCGGCGGCTTCACGATGGTCCGGACCCCCCGGCCGAATCGGAGGATCAGCGCGTGCCACTGGATCTTGGTCATGATCGACATCACCGACCAGGGCATGGCCAGAAACAACAGGCACGACGAACCGACGCCCGGCTCGAATCCCGAACCCTCCATGGTCGCCGTGAACATGGTGCGCCCCTCCTGCTCGAGGCTGATGGAGGCCGAGAACTCGTCNTCGGTGCAGCACAGACGGACGTCGTAGGTACCACGGACCTCGATGAACGGAGAGACGTAGAACTTCTTCTCGAACCGGAACCTGCAGGGAGCGCCGGGGCGGGTGTCGCCGACCGGCGTACCGACGTAGTGATGCATCTCGCCGAAGGTGTTGCGGACCTCCGCCAGGAGGGCTTCGACGGCGCCGTCGTGTCCCCGGCAGACGTAGAAGTTCACCGGATTGAACACGTAGCCCATGATCCGGGGCATGGTCATCAGCGTGATGCGAAGCGAATCGGCATCGACATCATGAGTTCGAAGCAGGGCCAGGATCCGATCCCGCAGGGTGCCGGCGCCGGGTCCCCCGTAGTCGCGGTCCCGGATGGTCACCGGCCGACGCCGGTCGTATCCGAAGCCGATCATGCGCCGATCCAGCGCCTCGAGTTCGTCGAGTTCGATCCCCAGCCAGCGAATTCGGTACGTGAAGGCATGGCGAGCCGGTTCGATCCNGACATGCGTCGTGCTGCCTCGAAACACACGGGAACGCATCAGACGCAACCCAGCCGTTGCGCGACGACATGAGCGGACGCGGCCGCATCCTCGTGGAATCCGTACCCCATGTAGCTGCCGCAGAAATGCGTGTTGCCGGCCCCACTCAGACGACGGATCGACTGCTGGGCAGCGATGCAGTCGGGCACGTAGGCCGGATGCTCGTATTCGATCTCGTAGATGACATGCTCGGACGGAATGGCACGGCGGAGATTGAGGGACACGAGGTAGTCGCGATCGGACTCCAGTCCCTGCAGGCGATTCATCCAGTAGGTGATCGGAACCGGGTCGGCCGGCGCGGCTCCCGGGGGACGCCGGTAGTTCCACGACGCCCAGAGTCTCCGGTCCGCCGGCAGGACCGAGGCATCGGTGTGCAGGACGACGGCACTGCGGTGGTACGTCCACCGCGACAGGGCCGACCGCTCCTCCTCGGTGGCATCCGAGAGCATGGCCAGTGAGCGATCCGCATGCGTGGCGAGCACCACGTGATCGAAGGCCGCGGGAGCGTCGCCCGTCACCGCGACCCGGACCGATCCGGCCTCGCGACGAATGCCCTCCACCGGTGCGCCGGTCCGGATCGTCCCGGTGAACCGATCCCGGAAGCGGTCGATGTAGGCGCAACTGCCGCCGACCACCGTCTGCCAGCGGGGAATGTCCCGGACCTGGATCATCCCGTGGTTGTGGAAGAAGCGCAGGAAGGTCTCGGCGGGAAAATCCAGCATGTCGGTGTCGGGACTCGACCAGACCGAGGCCGCCAGCGGAATCAGATAGTTGTGCACGAAGAAGTCGTCCATTCCGATGCGNTCGAGGAACGTCCCCAGGGTCGCATCCCCCAGATCACCACGGTCCAGCGCNTTCAGGGCGTGCCGTGCAAAACGCCGCTGCGAGAAGAACAGCTTCCAGTAGACGGGCCGCAGCACGTTGCTTCGGTACCGGGTGAACTCGCGCATCGAAGGGCCGACGTAGCCCAGTCCCGACGACTCGCAGGAGAAACCGAACGACATGTCGCTGTCGCGAAGGGTCGCCCCCCACTCGTCGAGCAGCCCGTAGAAGACCGGGTAGTTGCGTTCGTTGCAGACGATGAACCCGGTGTCGACCGGGACCGTCACCCCGTCCTCGTCGACGGGAATCGTGTTGGTATGTCCACCGAGGCGATCGGCCGCCTCGATCAGGGTGACATCGTGCTTCCGACTCAGCATCCAGGCCGAGGCGATTCCCGCGATGCCGCCCCCGACGACGGCGATCTTCAGTCTCGCTTCATGCGCTTCCATGTCATCCCCATGATCAGCATGTAGAGCGGCATCGGAATGACCCGCAGGAACTTGATGAACCAGTCGAACGGGAACGGAAAGGTCACTTCCCGCCGTCGACGCTCGATGCCCCGCCGGATGATCCGTGCCGCGCGATCCGGTTCCACGAGGAACGGCATGTCGAAGTCGTTCCGGTCGGTCAGCGGGGTCCGGACGAAGCCGGGATTCACGATCGTGACATCGACGCCGCGTCCCGACAGATCGAACCGCATCGACTCCAGGAAATGGATGAGGGCGGACTTCGTGGCCCCGTAGGCCGCCGCCCCGGGCACGCCGCGGTAGCCGGCGAGACTCGACACCCCGACGATGTGCCCCGATCGCGCCTCGAGCATCTCCGGCAGGACGGCCTCGATGCAGTTCAGCGCACCGGCGTAGTTCAGCTGCATCAGCCCCATGTACTCGTCGACGTCGAAGGCGTCGATGCTGGTGGGAACGTGGGTGCCCGCATTGGCGATCAATACATCGATGCCTCCCCATGCATCGCGCATCACCCCGGCGATGCCGATCATGGCATCGCGGTCCGTGACGTCGCCGGGCAGGACCAGCGCCGTACCGCCGGCCGCCTCGATCTCCTCCCGAAGCCGTTCCAGCTTGTCCCCGCTTCGCGCGGTCAGACCGAGAACGGCTCCGTGCGCCGCGAGTTCGAGAGCCAGCGATCGACCGATCCCGTAGCTGGCACCGGTCAACCAGATTCGGGTTCCACGCGTGGAGTGTCGTGCTGCCATTTGCTGCTGAGGCCTTTCCCAGAGAGTCGTGAAGCCTAGCATACGACCCCATGGGCGCCGATTCGAATGGGGACGGTGGTTTCACCGGAACCCACCGGTATGATCGGGACATGCTTCGACGCCTCCTGCCGATCGTGATTCCGTCCTGCCTCGTGACCCCAGTCGTCGCGGCCGTTCCGGGCGACGATTGCGAGAACGCCCTGCCGATTCAGGAGGGCACGCGGGCGTTCGACACGACGGCATGCGTGGACAGCGGACTCCCCGTGCTCGGCTCCTGTGCCTACATGGGGGCCATGAGCCGGGACATCTGGTATTCCTTTGCGCCGTCCACCGACGGTGTCGTGACCGCATCCACCTGCGATCCGAACTCCTTCGACACCAGCATCATGATCTACGAGGCCGACTGCGGCTCCTGCAGCGACCTCGAGTACATCGCCTGCAACGGCGACGCCACCGCCGATGCCGCGTGCCAGGTCTACCATTCCGAAGTCGACTTCATCGCCTCGGCGGGCTCCGAGTACCTGATCCGCGTCGGCGGATATTCCGAGGGTGAAGGAGGCCCGGGATCGCTGACCATCAGCATGCTGCCGCAGGAGGATCCCTGCAACTGCCCCGCGGACATCAATTCGGACCGGTCCGTCAACACCGACGACCTGCTGCTGGTCATCTCCGACTGGAGCGCCTCCGGCGGCAGCTCGGACATCGACTGCAGCGGTACGGTCGGGCTGGGCGATCTGCTCATGGTCATCGCCCGTTGGGGATCGTGCAGTTCCGACTACCTCTTCAACAACACCTTCCCGCTCATCTCCCACCAGGTCGACACCGACGGGATCTACGCGGTCTGGTGGGCTTCCCAGTTCGACCACTTCGACGACACCCCGGTGATGTTCGAACTGCTCGACGCCATCCGGGACGACTGCATCAACAATCTGGGCATGCGGGATCCACCCAATCCGGAATCCTGCTTCTACTACAACATCTACGTGCACCACGGGGCAGCCGACGGGTATCCCAACGGCTGGGCGAACGGCCAGGGCACGGACTCCAACGGCATGCCGTTCCTCACGCTGCCGGCCGGACTGAACACCGATCCGGCCAATCTCTACCACGAGGGATTCCACATCTTCCAGTACCAGGCGAGTTCACCCGGCTTCGCCTACGCGGGCGACAGCCAGTGGTACATCGAGAGCACCGCCCAGTGGTACATGGCCACGAACATGCCGGGCTACGTGAACGCCTTCGTGGAGGCGGCCGCGATCACCGCGAATCCGCAGCTCGCGTTGTGGCACAGTTTCAGCAACGAAGCGCCGGGAGACCCCACCGACTGGTACTACCAGGTCCGCCAGTACGGCATGCACACCTTCCTCCACTACCTCGTGCAGGAGGAGCAGGTCGATCCGGCCATCATCACCAACGGGTTCTACGCCGAGCTCGAACTGAGTCCCCAGGAGTACCTCGCCCAGCAGATCGGCCTGACGGCCTTTCGTGAACAGTTTGCGAACTGGGCGGCCCGCAACACCGCCGGCCTCGACTACCTGACGCTGGAGCAGGTCCAACGGGCGATCACCGAAGCGGGATGGGTGGGCGATCCCGAGACCGCCCATCCGTACGTGGCCGAGATCTCCACCGACGCCATCGACGGCACGTGGTCGTTCGAACCGTGCCCCACCAGCCCCGACGCCCCGGATCCGGACTGCCAGGAGCCTCGTGGCTGGGCGTACAACGTGATTCGCCTCGACAACACCCACCAGGGACGGATCACGTTCACCCTGGAGGGCGATCCCCAGGGAACGCAGGGCGCAGCCTCCACGTTCCTCGGCCGCATCGTGGTCGCCGGCGACAACGGGACGCGCTACTCGACGATCGACATGGACGACGCCCTGCACGGAACCGGCGGGGTGGACGTCACGACGGACGACGAGGAGGTGTACCTCGTGATCGCATCCGTCCCCGACACCTTCTCCAGCTACCAGCGCTACGGCTACCGGGCGACGGTCACCCTCGGCCCTCCCGGACCGTAGGTGCGATGGTCCGACGCTAGGCCTTGGTTCCGGGCCCGTTGCCCGTGGACTTGGCGGCGCCGGCGTGTCCGGCGTCGACGATCTCGATCTCACCGGCATCGATGAGTTTCTTGACCGGGGGATGCTCGGCGGCCTTGGGCACGATCTGCCCCGTGCCGCCGATGCCCAGGAACAGGCGTTTGCCCGCGGGCAGGGAGATCTTCAGGGGTCGTTTTGCGGTGTTGCGTATTTCCATCGTGGATCCATCCTACACGCTGCACCCGCTCCCGACCGGATCGATTCCGGCTCCGCGGATCGGCAAATGTGCGGTCCGGCGTCGCGGAACCGCATAGAGTTCCGCATGAACGATCACCGCACCGCCCTGATCTGGTTTCGAAACGACCTGCGCGTCGACGACCAGTCCTCGATCCTCGACGCCGTCCGCAACCACGATCGGGTCGTCGGCTACACCGCCATTCCACGTTCGTGGCTTCGCACCGGACCGCTGGGCTTTCCGCGGATGAACCGGTTTCGGATCCGCTTCCTGCTCGAGAGCATCGCGGACCTGCGGACGATGCTGGACCGCCTCAACATCTCGCTCGTGGTCGGATTCGACGACGACGACTCCCTCGGCGACCTGTGTCGCGAACACGGAATCACCGATGCATACCTCCAGCACGAATGGACCCGAGATGAACGGTACGACGAATCCCGCATCCCCGAGCACGTCCGGGTGCACCGGGCCTGGGACCAGTTCCTCTTCCACCCGGATGACATCCCCATGGAGGTCGAACGGGTTCCCGAGGTGTTCACGCAGTTCCGCAAGGCGTGCGAGAAGGAGTCCACCGTACGCCCGTGCCTTCCGACGCCCGACCCCCTGCCGACCGGCAACCGCCTACCGGATCTGCCCCCGCTGCCCACCCTCGAGGCGCTCGGCGTTGCCGACGAGGCGCCGGATCCGCGCAGTGTGGTGCCCTTCCGGGGCGGCGCCTCGACGGGACAGGATCGCATCGATCACTACTTCTGGAGGACCCGGTCGCTGTCGAACTACAAGAACACCCGCAACGGTCTCCTCGGAGAGGACTACAGCTCGAAGTTCTCGCCCTGGCTTGCGATCGGTTGCCTTTCGCCCCGACGCATCTACTGGGAGGTGATGGAGTACGAACGGACCGTCGGTGCGAACCAGTCCACGTACTGGATGGTCTTCGAGCTCCTGTGGCGCGACTACTTCAAGTACGTGTCGCTGAAGCACGGGGCCAACCTGTTCAGGGTGGGAGGCATTCGTCGTCGCAGCTACGAATGGAGCCGCGACACCGACGCCTTCGAACGCTGGACACAGGGTCGCACCGGAGAGCCGTTCGTGGATGCCAACATGAACGAACTCCGCTGCACCGGCTTCATGAGCAACCGGGGACGCCAGAACGTGGCCAGCTACCTGTCGAAGACCATGGGCATCGATTGGCGATGGGGCGCAGCCTACTTCGAGTCTCTGCTCGTCGACCACGACGTGCACAGCAACTACGGCAACTGGAACTACAACGCGGGGGTGGGCAACGATCCCCGGGATCGGACCTTCGACGTGGCGTGGCAGGCCGAACGCTACGACCGCGACGGAACCTACCGACGCACCTGGGCCGGACCCGCCGGATAGCGTCCGTCCCGGCACGCCTTCGAGCAGTACACCACGTTCTCCCAGTCCCGGGCCCACTTCTTGCGCCACGTGAACGACCGGTTGCAGCGGGGACAGATCTTGGTCGGCAGCGGCTTCTTGCTTCCCATGCCCCAAGCCTAGACCGGGAACGGGACGGTTTCCCGTGTGCATCCGGAAAGCGGATCTATTCCGGCCACGGAGTGATCACGACGCCCTCCTTGTGCTCGAGACGCAGGTCGTAGCTCAGCGTGAATGCATCCTCACCCGTCCGACCGGCCGGCACGGTGATGTCCCACCGCATCAGACCGCGGGGCGCATCGTCGGCGAGGTAGACCGCGTCCGTCGAGAGCGCGGGATCGATTCCGACGACCGCGACGTCGATTTCGTCCGAACGGGACACGGGCCGGCGATCCCAGAGCTCCACTTTCACCGGACGACCGGATCCGTTGTCGACCTTGATGACGTAGCTGGAGTCCGTCCGGATCCAGCCGCCGAAGACACCGGCACTTCCAGTGTTTCGCTTCAGCATGGTCTCGCTGGCGGTCAGAGCGGGGTCGGCACCGAAGTAGAGCTCCATGTCGGCACCGGGAGCCGTCGAGGCCAGATCGGTGGGACCGACGTAGTCGCCGCCCATGAAGATGCCCCCCCGCCCCGGCAGCAACTGGTAATCGCTGGCATTGGTGAAGCGGCCCCGAAGGTAGACCTGCTCGGTGAGCACCGGCATGGCGACGAAGGTGAAGTCGACGTCGGATTCGAACTCGGCGATGCGGGTCCGTTGCGCGGACTTCGAATTCGTCTTAACCGTCATGCGCCGGGGCAAGGTGAAGGTGACGGACGATCCGCCGCTGCGGATTTCGGCGTCGCTCGCGTATTCCATGTCCTTGGCCAGCGATCTCTCCCCTCCTCCCCGACCCGCACCCATCGCGGCGGGCGGCGGCACCATGCCATTTCCGATCACGAGCGAATCATGCTCCATGCCGTGCGACGGATCGAGGACGTTGACGTAGACGGGTTCCAGCGTTGGCGGATTGGCGGCGCGGGACGGTTGGGCCGTCGACAGGACGAGCGTGACATCCGTCCAGTCCTCACCACTCTGCTGCTGGACCTCGGCGCCGTATTCGATCCTGACGGATTCCCCTTCGAGGTCTCCACGCACGTCGTAGCGGGGCGACCAGTTCGCCTTCGTCACCAGATAGCCGAGCGTGACCTCCACGACGCCGGACTCGGACACCACGAGTTCGACCTCGGCGGTGCGTTCCGTGCGCGAGGATCCCCCCGCCCGGGAAAGCTTCGATTCGGCGACCTCCAACTCCCGCTGACGGTCCTCCACGGCCCCGGCTTCGTCCATTCTCGTCTGCAGCAGTGAACGCAGCTGCTGCGAGAAGAACTCCATCTGCTGCTGCACCGATGCGATGTCCAGCGATGCGGTTCCGGCGTTCCGCTGCTCGCCCGAGGACGCCTTGCTCATCATGCTCTGCAGATAGTCGATGGACGCGTCGGTGACCGCCAGGCTGTCCTTGGCGTGCTGCACCGCACCGGCCGCCTGCCTCACCGCCTCGATGAGTTCGGTCATGTTCTTCGGCGCGTTGGAGATCTGATTGCTCATGGTGTCGATGCCGACGACCTTTGCATTTCCGGACACTCGCCCCTGCACCGATTCGGACTGCCAACGATGCGGGAGATCCCTGAACACGAGCCGATGGAGGCCGGACTCCAGATCGATCGACACCGTACGCTCCACCCATGCCCGTCCCTGGTAGGCCGTCACCTTCGTGGGCCTCGAATCGATCTCGATCGGGCCGGGCGACGGGGCCGCCGACGCATCGGTGGTGGGCATCATCGCCAATGTGGACAGCATCAACGCTGCAGCAGAAATTCGCATGTCGTCGGACTCCTTCCGGGGGTCGGGATTTCGTTGTGTCTCGTGCGGTACGACGTTCCACACCGGACCATGTTCCCTGCGTCCCGGAAAGATGCCTCCCATCCACGCCTTCGGGGGAACACCACCTTCGATCGCCCCTGAAGAGTCGCTCGATGGGAAAAGCACCCGATTGAAACTTGAATTCGGCGACCCTTGGTGTTTAATTTGATCGTTCACAGGAGAACACCCCCCATGAAGCATCTCGTTCTGACCGCCCTCATGTTGATGATCACCGCACCGGCTGCCGCCCAGCAGCAGTTCACCCGATCAATCAACGTCGATGGACTCAATCGCCAGTATCTGATCTACCTTCCCGCCGGCTTCTCGGCCGACGAGAACATGCCCGTCATGATGTGGCACCACGCGGGTGGCGGAACAGCCCAGGAGGGCGTGTTCGAAGCGGACTTCCGCTCGCTTGCCGATCAGGAGCGATTCATCACGGTGTACGCCCAGGCCTATCCGGACGTACTCGAGTCGTGCACCTGCTGGGGATACGAGGAGCCCGGTGGATATTCCAACGGCAACTACGACATCGATCTTGCCTACACCAGGGCAGTCATCGATGATCTGGTCGCCACCTACAACGCCGATCGGCGACGCATCTACGCCGGCGGCTACTCGATGGGCGGCAGCTACGTCTGGGACCTCGCCTGCGTCATGAGCGATGAGATCGCCGCGATCGCCCCCGTGGCGGCCAGCTGCTATCCCTGGACGTTCGATGCCTGTGATTCGGCGGCACCGATCGGTGTCTGCCACATTCTCGGTACCAACGACTTCTACGCGCCGTACAACGGTGGGTGGGTCCCCTCCGCTCAGGCGCAGTGGGTGTACTGGGTCGCCAAGAACGGGGCCGAGACATCTCCCGAGACGGTCAGCCTTGGTGGTGGCGTCACTCGATACACCTGGGCTGCCGGGGAGAACTGTGAAGCCGCTTACCAGCATTTCCGTCGCCAGGGTGGTGGACACGACGTTCCCGGCTTTGCGGCCGGCGTGATCTGGGATTTCGTATCCCAGCACGAACTGGACGGCGTGCCCGGCTGCAACGATGCGGACTGCCCCGGAGACGTCACGGGTGACACCGTGGTCGGAGTCGATGATCTACTGGGCGTGATCGCCGGCTGGGGATCGCCCGACGGCGACACCGACGGCAACGGCACCACCAACGTGGACGACCTGCTCATCGTCATCGGCAACTGGAACGCCACCTGTCCCTGAACGTCAGGATCGTTGACAGCGCGGACACGAGAAGGTGCTGCGGCCCTGCTGCGTGAACACCCGGATCACGCCGTCGCATCCGCGCCGGCGACACCGAAGTCCGTCGCGTCCGTACACCCGGAACGAACTCGGATACGCCCCGGCTGCCCCGTCCGGAGCGGCGAAGTCGCGCAGCGTCGAGCCCCCCGCCGCAATGGCCCGCTCGAGGATCATCTTGATCGCCGGTGCGAGTCGACGGCAACGCGGCGTGGGACGTCCGGCCCGGGTGGCCAACGACCTCGCGAGGACGCGGGGTGAAATGCGGGCCCGGTGCAGCGCTTCGCAGGCGTAGATGTTTCCCACGCCCGCCACGAG
>PAAB01000001.1 GCA_002591705.1 Phycisphaerae bacterium | reverse complement strand
CTTCTTCCTCTTCTTCCTCTTCTTCCTCTTCTTCCTCTTCTTCCTCTTCTTCCTCTTCTTCCTCTTCTTCCTCTTCTTCCTCTTCTTCCCCTTCTTCCTGCTCCTCATCCTGCTCCTCATCCTGCTCCTCTTCCTCATGCTCTTTCTGATGCTCTTCCACATCTATATGTTCTATCTTCGTATCAACATTTTGTTTGCGCGGATCCATCATATTGACATCTGCATAAATGGCCTTTACAATTTGCTCTGATGATGATTGTGATTTGTTCTTTTCCTTAACTGTCAATTTTATGGATGTTGTATTAAAATAATCAGGATTCATTGCTTTAAATTCGGCCAATTTAATTCGAAATCTGGCATTTTCTAATCTGAGTTCAACATTTTCAGAAACAATTCGCTGGTAATCAGGAAGCTGTCTAAGAACACTATCAACAGCGTCAATTTGTTCTTTATTTTTAATCATATTATCAACAAAAGGCGTTAATGCATGTTTAATGCATTGATTTAACTTATTAACGATATTTTCTAGTTCTTGACTTGAGTCTGAAGCCATCATTCTTAATATGACAGATTTTTTGTTTAATATCATTTAAAAAATACAATATAAGCATCATATAAATGGAACAGGAATCAACACCACAGGAACCAATACCACAAGATCCTACGACAACTGGACAGGAACCATATAATTCGATGTCTGCTGAAGATAAAAAGCGATTGGTCAGAGAAGAACTGGTCAGGCGTGAACAGCAAAGAAAAGACAAACTGGTTGATGTTGTTATGAGGCAAACCGATTACGATAGAGAGAAATCGCAAATAAAATTAAAAGAACATAACTTCGATGTTGAAAAAATAGTACGGGAATACATGAATCCCCAAAAGCCAATTGAACCAAAAGAAGAGATAAAGTTAAGTACAAACCAAATAGTTTATAAAGAGTTTAGAACAATGTTAGACCAAGCATCCACAAAATACAGAATAGAAAAAGAAGTCGAAGAAAAGCGTATGAAATATTTGTATGCTCTTCAACAAAAAAAAAGGGAAGCGGCAGCTTCATTAAAAAATAACATAAAGTAATTTTAGGCACATAACACAGTTGACATTCCGATTTTATATTTCTTTATTTAATTGTAGCATTCTAAAATAATGTGAAAAAACAAAAATCTTTATATATTATATAACATGGTTTTATCTCAAGAAAAAAAACAGCCAGAAGGACATACACGACCTCTACTAAAACACGGGAAACCACCTCCACCGCCGCCGCCTGGACATAAAGGTCGTTATCTTCCAAAAAAAACCAACGAGGGATTTTCAGGATCAAACAATCAAAAACATGAAAAACAATACAATAATTTAGTAAACAATAAATTAGTAAGAGATTTTGGGTTGTATGGTGGTAAAAAAAAGAAAATCTCTCGTAAAAATAATCGTAGAAAATCTCGTAAATCTAGTAAAAAATTAAAGGTACGTAAAACATATAAACGTCGTTAAACGTATAAAAGATAACCTGAAAATGTAATCAAATGAAAAAATTTAAACACTTTAAAAATACCACCCCAATACATATCACATAAAAGTATGTAACACTTTTTTGTGCTATTTATTTAAAATTAAAGTTTTCATTCATTATCTCCCTTTTTGAAAGTGGTGTTCTTTTTTTCACATTAAACTTATTGGCAGAGGGAATCGTTTTGTTGTTAAACACAAAGTCGTCATTGTCTTCATGTAGTTCAGGTAAAACACGCACTAATGGTTTATCAACAACAAGTAAAAGACGCTCGTTTTGAAGCAGTCTTCGATATTCCTGAATCGAGAGATTACCATAAAATTTGTCTAACGTGTAATGTGGATTGGGTGCAGGTTTAATATTTTTATCATAATTATAAATTTTACAATACAAATGATTTAACATGTGATAACGTTCAAACTGAATTGCTGAATCAACATGTTCACTAAATAAGTAGGCCGTGGCACATTCGGGGCTACAAAAACATCCGTAGCATTGATAAGATCCATTTAATTCAAGTTTAGGAATATATATAGGTGGATTATCAAAATCACAAGTGCACCAGAAACACGCGGAACGTTTATCCGATATGTTATTTGTGTGAAGATTCGCTGCAAGTTTACGCAGTTTCTTCCATATATTCTTTGTATCGCTACAAGTCTTCTTCTCCTCTTCTTCATTGTCTTCTTCATTGTCTTGTTCATCCAAATCTTTTGAATCGTCCTGTTTGATTATATGCATGTTTAAGTCATGCCCCTTCTTCGTGTGTTCAAACTGAAAAGTTTCAACATGCTCTACTTCCGGATCATATTTGATAGAAGAAATAAAATTGTTATTTCCAAGTTCGGATACTGAACATTTCAAGTGTAATATAATGTTTGGTTCTGGAACTTTAACTCCCTCTTGAGGTGATGTAACTTGAATTATTTTACCACCTTTAGGTTTCCGTCCTCTTTTTTTGGGCGTTTTTTGCTCGACCGTTTTTGTTTCATCAACTTCACTTTTGACCTTGGCTTTTCGACCTCGTTTTTTGGGTGCACTTACTTCTTCCATTTTCATATTTTTAATAAAGGTAATTTAAATAGTTTTGTTAAACATTTTTTTTAGNAATTTTCATGTTTAACAATATTGTATTNTTCATAACATTTTCTACATAGTGGTCTATACATATCATTTCCTATCAATTCTTGAACATTGACGTCTGTATTACGGTGGGTAAATATGGCATCATTTTGTTTACAACCGCCACACAAAGAGTGTAATTTTGTCACTCNATCACAAAATGGAATTAATGTAAGCCAATCACCAAAGACCTCTCGTTTATAATCACCATCAAGACCNCATATGAATACTTGTTTATTATACACTTGAACCGCACATTTTACCCATTGAACAACATCTTTGAAAAACTGACATTCATTGATTAATATGACTTGAGAATTATCAAACGCATGCGTTGTGTTACCATTTACAATATCGCATACTTCGTCAAGTCTAACGCAGGTGTTACAAGGTATATTTACAAGATCATGACTACATATTGTATTATCCTCGCCGTTATTATAACGAATGTCNTGTTTATAGTTTATCGCAAGGACAGGGACTTCAAAAAACTTGTAGCGTTTATATAGTTTTACCAATTCAGATGTTTTTCCAGACCACATGGGACCAATGAATAATTCTAAATATCCTACACTGTTCAAAGTATTCATTTCTTTTAACGCATTATTTTTCTTTAAAACCATTTTTAATTATTAGATTTAATAAAAAACTTTAATCACCTTAATAATGTAAAGAATACCACAGTATAGTGTAGTATACTATCTTATGAAGAATCAAAACATTCCATGGGTTGAAAAATATCGCCCGACAAATTTTGATGACATTGTTCTTGATAAGAACAACAAGATAATACTTCAATCAATAATAAGAACCAACTATTTTCCAAACTTACTTTTGTATGGACCACCGGGCACCGGAAAGACGACAACAATTATCAATTTAGTTGATACGTTTCAAAAAAAACATGGTGAACAAAACAAAGGACTCGTTATCCATCTTAACGCATCTGATGAGCGTGGAATAGATATTATTCGAAACCAAATAAACCAATTTGTCACATCAAAGGCACTATTTACAAATGGAACGAAATTAGTAATTCTTGATGAAGTCGATTACATGACTAAAAACGCTCAACAGGCACTCAAAAATCTACTTAGGGGAATAGATGGAAACGTGCGGTTTTGCCTTATATGCAATTATATAACCCGCATTGACGAATCACTTCAAAATGAATTTATGCGTCTGCGTTTCAATCAGCTTCCCGAAGAGCTTATTATTAAATTCCTGATGAAAATTACTACGAAAGAAAATCTTACTTTGTCAGTCGATACTATTAAATCAATTCAAAAACTCTATAAATCAGATATACGAAGTATGATAAATTTTATGCAATCGAATCAAAATACACTGGAAGATCAAAAAGTTCTTGACACTGAAGTTTGGAATAACTACACAAAAGTGTTGTGTGGAGAACATTTTTTGCAAGAAGCACCATCTTTGCTTGATCATATAAGCAACGATTACAATATTGAAATAAAACATTTGATAAAACACTATCTGAACTATATCATCAGATATAAGTCAGAATATATATCACCAGACTTCATGAAGTTTGTTGAATTCATAATGCATTTACAAGACCCAAACATACAACATCTTAAAATGTATTCAATAATTAGTTTGCATAATTTTTTTTCCACGTGATTCTCCTAATCGCAGTAATAAGCGTTTATTCCAGCTATTCGGCGGCGATGATTTGTTTGGATCAAAGAAATTCCTCGTTACGTTATACTCAAAAAATGGTAAATTTTGAGGATTAGGATTTTGTGCGGGAATCGCGAGTGGGTCTGATCTCTCATATGTGATACTTGGAGATGTGTTATTCATCCTTTAAATTACATTAAGAAAATAATTGAAATAGATTAACTTAAAGAGACAAATAACAAATAATTTAGATGGTTGAACTTGACGACATTAATACTGCTTGGAAAGACTTCTGTGCAGGAGATTATAAAGATGATTCCATGAAATGGAACATAATTGACAAGCACGATGATGTAATACAAATGAACAACGAAGTGTTTATTCCCAACGGATATAATAATATACAAGGACTAGGAACAAATATTGGCGACAATGTTGATAACAGTAATAGTATTGACAGTAATAACAACAATCGCAGTAATAACAATGGCAGTAATAACAACAATCCCAGTAATAACAACAATCCCAGTAATAACAACAATCCCAGTAATAACAATCGCAGTAATAATACTCATATTAATAATCCTAAATGTGGTGCGCTTTACATTTCAACAAAAACCAAAATTTCATACCTCTCACATAAAATAATGTTGGAAGATATATTCTGGAAGGTACCGGTCATTTCATATCATCTACCATTAGAAGGTGTAATAAAGAAACAGATGAAATTTAACTCGCTAAGCGAAACAGAATTAGAAAATGTGCGTTCACATATTAAAGATACATCTAATGAACAAAGTCGTCATATTGACGAATATGTCATCACACATTTGGTAAACCCAGAAGGTCGCACAAAATTTAAAGATGTAAGAAAAATAAGCATTGGATTATGTAAAAAGGATATCATCAGCTATCGTTGTAAGAAAAAAAGTGCGTTTTACAACTGTTTCGTTCTCATTTTAAGGATAAAATATGAAGGAACATTTAAAGAAGTTCATGTTAAAATATTCAACACTGGTAAATTGGAGATTCCTGGAATACAAAACGATGATGTTCTTGTTCAAGTACTAATATTATTGACTAATACCCTTAGACCTTTCATTCAATCCAATACACCACTTTCTTACATAAAGGGCAAATGTGAAACTGTACTCATAAACTCAAACTTCAATTGCGGTTATCTAATTAATCGTGATAAAATGTTTGATTTGTTGAAATACAAATATAAAATAAACTGTTCTTATGATCCTTGTTCATATCCTGGTATTCAATCAGAGTTCTATTATGACCCACAACTTCCAATCCAAACCGGAAGACAACCATTAAAAAATGTAGATGAATTAAAAATTACCAAAATATCATTTATGGTATTCAGAACAGGCAGCGTTCTTATTGTTGGTAAATGCACCGAGTCAGTTCTTGATGAAATTTATTGTTTCGTAAAAACATTACTCGAAAATGAATATGAAAACATTGGAGATGGAATAATTCCCGATGACAATATTCAATGTGACAAAGTTGATTTAAAAAAACGAAAAGTTCGAAAACGAACTATAATTGTAACCAACACAACGTCTTAATTAGGTCTTATCACAAAGTTATGAAAATAACCAATTCACGTAGCGAAGCACACTCACGTTTTCTAGCATATTATCGTGGTCCTCATTAAAAAAACGACTTTGTAACAATTCTGTTGTAATTGGCTTGTCCTTTATTTTTCGCGCAAATATTTCTAAAAATGGTATCCGTTCGCTGCCCAACTTGTTTAATTTTTCATCAAGTTGTTCAACAATTATTAAAGATTGTTCATATTCTAACTCTTTATCGGTCAAAGACAAATTCAAAAGATGCTGGACAAATTTGTTAATTTTAATATCTACGTTTTTAATCAGATTAATTTGGATAATATTATTATCTTTTATAATATCGTATAAACATCTGTTATAAATACCTATTAATCTCTCTACGTTTTTCAATATTGTTTTTCTTGTATCACATACTTCCGTTGATGAGCCATTAGATTTATCATTTTTATCGCATTGTGTTCGTGCTTTTGAGTATTCATTTTCTATTTCATATATGGTTTTCTTATAAACAAACAATGATGCGTCTTTTGAGTTAAGCTGTAAGAAACTATGTGTTTCATCTCCAATTTGATCAATAAACTCGACGTAATAATAAAATGCCTTTTGACAATGATGATAAGTCAACTCCAAATTATTTGTATGAAGCAATAAAATTTTGAATACATGGGAGATAGTTTCGATACCTTTACATAATATATACATATGATAGTCAACATTGCCTATCGAAATAGACTCAACACACTGAATCAAATATTCTTCAATGATTCCTTTATACTTCACGAATATTTCCGATGTTGAATACTTCAAATGTGATTTGTAATTCTCTGAATTGTGAAACGAAATACTCATTTTTGTTATATATATAAATAAGTATTTAAAGCATTAAAGGTGGATATTATATAAAAATGACCGAAGAGTCCCATTATCCGTCGCCGAGTCCGACATGTTTACAGCACAGTGCCAAGCTTGCAATCGTCGATGATAAACCAATTATGTTGGACTACTGGTCTGATTCACATGATAAAAAAGTATTAATTGGTGTACGTGAGGAAGGAGGAGAGAAATTACTCGTAAAGAGTGAAGATGAATACACCTCACCCATCTCAAAAATTTATAAGGTAGATACTGAATATATTATTGTAACTGAAAATTCTTTATATATTGTGTCTTCAAACATCGAAACAAAACGTATTTCATGATTTTTCATTTACAATATATTTTAATGTGAAACAAATTACCTATTATTCAACATAATTTTTTTGTTAAAAAAAGAAAAATCATTATTATTCGATTTTTCTTTTTTTTATTTCGTTTTTTATTTTTTTCAAGTATTTTTGGATTTTTCGAATTACGAACTCTTAAAACTTGCGTGACTAGCATATTGTTGGCACAATTTAATGTATCCCTTTCCATATATGGAATAGTTTCTTTCTATCCATATTTTAGCATATCTCTTTAATGCACCCGTAATTACAGGTAATGCCCACAATTCCCTTATTGTTCTTGCTATAATAATATTACACAAAGGACGATAGACGAAAGTCATAAAACCTCTTGCAGATCCTAACGATATTTTCGATACTTCTTCTTCGACAATACGTTCTAATGTAATTTTCCAGTTTTCATTACGTCGAAGCATTTCAAATGTTATGGACACTTTGCACTTACGAACAGTATTTATTAAATGTTGCAAATTATTTCGTGCGCTTTTTTTATCAGAATGTCTTGGCATTACGCTATGGAACATACAAACATCCATGTTTTTTATAACATTATTAAGTTCTTTGTTCGTTTCATAAGTGTTCGTATCACTACATAGATGGTCACAAAACCATCCGTTCATTAGTTCGTGCTTTGCGTATTCCTTTCCAATTTCAACACTTTGATATGATGCTTCTTGTAACGACATGATTGGAAGATTCTTTGCTTGATTGTTTGTTTGTTAATATCGTTTTAAGAGAGAAATATGAATCAATTTTTAATACCCGTTTCATAAATGTTGTTCGATGCTGCTTATTTGCTCTTTCGTTAATCTCTCTGGAAACGTAACCGTAAACTCAATTATAAGGTTTCCTTTGTGTCCATCGCGTTTCATTCCTAAGCCTTGTATAACCTTCTTATATCCAGGTGAAATAACGTTTCCGTTGTGATTATCAACCTTAAATATTCGCTCGTCTAAATAATCCAAGTCAAATGTAAATCCACACAACGCCTCTTTCAAAGTTATTACTTTTTGGTATACCAAATCTAATCCGCGCCGAACAAGGTCAGTATTATTTGAAACTTTGATAAATATTTTTATATGACCCTTATTGGTCTCACTCAACACATTCCCTTTATCACGTAACACAATAATTTCATTTTCATCAATACCTTCTGGAACCGACACATATATCGTCTCCGATTCTTTTTGCTTTATGGAACCTTCACATACCCATCTTTCTATTTCAACAGGTACTTTACATCCTGTAAATGCTTGCGCAAGTGTAATGTTAATTGTTTTGATGATTGGCGTAGGTCGCTGCATTGCTTCATGAAAATTCATTTTTCCATTTCCATCCATGTGAAAGAACTGTGTTTGCATACCTGGAACCTCACCACCAAACGGTGGCGGCATATTGTTTCTGAAAAAATCAAATATATCTTGCGGGTTCACTGGTATTCCATCAGCAGGAAAGTGTATTCCACCACTTCCACCACGATCATACAATTTGCGGTTTTCTTCATCGCCTAATACATTATATGCTTCGCTTATTGCTTGAAACTTTGCCTTGGTATCTTCATTCGTGCGGTCAGGATGCGTGAGAAGCGACAGGCGTCTATACGCCTTTTTAATAGCATCTCCACTTGCTCCTGGTTCTACCTCTAGGGTGGCATAGTAACCTTGCGGATCTGACATAACGATAATAATTATTCAATAGATAAACTTAAATACTTATTTACGAATAAAGACAACGAAAACGCAATATGGAATTGCCTTTTATTTACAAGTATCAACCACTATTTCTAAAAGATTTTGAAATTGACGAGGAACTGATTGTTCTTATTCGTACACTCATATCGATGGATAGTCTCAATGTGCTTTTCGTAGGTGATGGAGGATGCGGTAAATCGTCGCTAATATCAGCAATCATAAGAGAATATTACAATGGAAACATTAACAACGAAGATATTCTCTCCATTAACAGTCTCAAAGACCAAGGAATATCCTATTATCGTTCGGAAGTCAAAACATTCTGCCAAACATCTTGTTCGGTATTGGGTAAAAAGAAAATAATTATTCTTGATGATCTTGATATTATAAACGAACAAAGTCAGCAGGTGTTTCGTAATTGTATTGACAAATATAGTGATAACGTTCATTTCATCGCATCGTGCTTGAATACACAGAAGGTAATCGAAAGTCTTCAGTCGAGGATGACTATCATAAGAATAAAGGCGTTGAAAACAGAAAATCTTGCCAAGATCGCAAAACGAATTTGCAAAATCGAAAACATTACTATCGACCCCGACGCGGAAGAGTTCATCCTTTCTATATGTAACAATTCGGTTCGGATTCTTATTAATTATCTTGAAAAGTTAAAATTGCTTGCTTGTCATGTCACACTTGAAGTGACGACAACCGTGTGTACAAACATCGCTTTTCAAGAGTTTGCCGTCTTCACAAATCTTTGTAAAGAAAAAAAACTTGTGGAGGCAATAACACTAATGTATCGTTTATTTGACAAAGGATATTCTGTCATGGATATTCTTGATAATTATTTTCTATTTTCCAAAACAACACCACTTCTTTCTGAAGATGAAAAATATGCTGTTATCATAATCATTTGCAAATACATAACAGCATTTCATAACATTCACGAAGATGAAATTGAACTCGCCCTCTTTACAAACAATATAATCTCGGTATTTTAATGTTACTTACCATTTTCAACACAAGTGTATATGATATATTTATCTCACTTGTGCTTCATTCATGGAACGTTTATTAAAATTTCGAGATTTATTTGTATATTAATTAAAACTTACCACTTCGATTCGATTTTTGCCCCTTTCGCGTGGGTAACTGCTGGCTCTTATCGCTTGTGCGTCACGGCTTGATAAACATTCCGGACGTGCCTTTTGCGTTCTGCATCCGGGTCCGTTTAATTCTTTCTTTATTATTATTCGCTATTACTTCATTGTTCTTGCTTTCACATACAAAAGCAATATTGTTTTGATACGTAGCGAAATGCTTCATAATTTCATTCATAGCGGTTTCCTCTTCTTTTTGTTGTCTAAGCAACGCGGCACGTCGGCGTCGACTTGCGGCATTGTTCATAATGATATCACTCATCTTTATTGTGCTTTCTTTATTTTCGCTTAAGTTGTTTACCCTAAGAGAAAATATGCTTTTGTTATTTCAATTTTTTAGATTTTTTCATGATCCATAAATGCTATACTATTTACACGATTCGCTTGTTGCAATGACTAGATATTTCCCGATTATCGTGTCGCTGGTTAAAGCTTGTCCTGTCGATAAACGTGCAAACCACTGATATTTCGAACGACGTAAAATTTCCTCATCAGGTATATAGATACCAATCGCATCGATCTCTATATCCACATATGAATTTCCCATCAATTGTTCTAATGTTAAAATACTTCCATTAATATCCCGAGCACCAAGAAGTTTTCCGGGTATCAATTCAATTTCACCACTTTCTATCTTACTCATACACCATTCTGAATCGTCTCCCACAAAACTACTCTCCGAGGTATAGTCAGTAGAATTCAAACGTTCTAAGTAGCGAATGTAATCGGACATTGTTGGACTGTCCTTCTTACATCCCATAAAAAAAGTGCTTGGATAAGCAATATTTGGGTTTCTTGACGGACCCCTCACACCACTATTCATTAATTCACCTACAAACATGCCACCTTTTTCTTTAATTCCTGCATCATATACATCGCGGAAATTTTTCAAACAAATCATCGAACCAGGCACCAACATTCCACCGAACGTCTTCAGCAGTCGTGCCATTGCCAAACGACGAATGTTGCTTTTAATAGGATCGGCAAGTGAATCCAAATCAATCGTCCAATCTGGAACTATCTTCATAAATGAGCTGTCGTCAATCATACAAATGTTAAAGTCATCTCCACATTTGTCTATAATTGACTTAATTGTCAACAGTTTGTAAGGTTGATTCATAGTTCGGGTATTTCGTGAACCAAAACTTGCCCAATGATTCGCGTTTATCTCATAGTTGGTGTGAATCCACATAATCGGCTTATTTGTTTGTGCTAAAGATTGGTCATCTTTATTTAGAAGATATTCACTCACCAACTTATAATGCTTTGTATTATCATCATCCAAATAATGTAATTTGAACTTGTCGTATATTAATCCTATCGCAAGCAATATAACAAGCGTAAACATATATTTAACGTAATCCATATAATATTACTTTATATATTTTTCAACACCCAATCCGCTTGAACCCACTAATCCAAGCCTCGTTTGCACGCCTTGCAGCCTCATCCTGTTTCGCTAATTTAAATGCCCTTTGCACATCATTTTTGTTCTCGCCTTTTCTTTGCTCATCAAGATACATCCTGGACTCCTCTTCACTCATTGGTTTGTTGCTCTGAGCGTCCCGATGATGCCGTAATTCCTGCTCGTTTTTAAAAACTGGACGATTTTGTATGTCTTCCTGGGTCACTGGTACAACCGTCTCCATATGCGCCTTTCGCAGATCCTCATAACCCAAATTACTAAACAGAGCCGAGCCATAACTTTCTGGAACCTCTCCAACCAAATCACTTTGTCCATACCCTTCACCACCCATATCCGACACACCTTTCTTTACTACCATATCTCGTGCCGCACTCTTTTTTGCCTCGAACGCTGCGTGCATATTACTCTTAGTTGCAACACTTGTATCTATATCTTCATCTGATTTCAACCAGTCGCCATACCCGCCATCCGTCTCCTCGCTATGTATATAATGCTTTTCAAAAAGTTCGTTGAAAATCTTGTTGAAATTCGGCTTATTTGCTAGTTTCTTTAATAGCTGCTCTTTTGACTCGTCATCATCTTTTTCAATGACATACACTGTTGAACGCTGTGTATCGCCTCTGGTCCGAAACTTGTGTACTGAGACGATCACTTTAAAAGCTTTGCTAAAAAATATAAAATACTCCTTTGGTAAATTACACTTATCTGGATGAGTTTTCATGACCATTTTCTTCGCCTGTTTTAAATCATCAAGAGAGAAATTGTAATCTAATTTAAACAAGTTGAGAAGGTCGTGTAACTCATAATTATCTAGGTCGAGGTCAATTCCTTCACTCATTATATATTTTTCTATATAATGAATGCTTTAGATTTAATTAAACCTTCAAACAACAAATAGTTAATGTTTCACATTATATATTATTATCATCTATCAAGAATTAGTTGGTTTAATTTAATTCGTGTTCATTGTATTTCTCATATATTTCCCCTTGTTTATCACATTTATTGTAAATCCATATTTTTAACAAACCATTCACCAAAACATTTTCTTCGAACAAGGACAAGTCATTACGACAGTTTTTTATATAATCGATCATGTAGGTTTTTTTTTCAAGCAATTCCATTGCAGGAAAATAATCTGGATCTATATCCACTATTATTACACGCTCTTTTGCTATATCAATCGCTGAATCGATTATTTTTGTTCTTAAGTATTGTGGAACATTATTCAAATAAAACATAGATGTAACAATGTCATATTCTTCTTCAATATACTTGGCATTAATGAAAGAATGTCTAAATTTTTTATTTGGAAATAATTTTTGTGCAGTTTCAATATTGTGCTTCCTAACATCAATGCCAAGTGAACCTTCCGACGATGAAGTAGAATATCCTAATCCACATCCTATATCAAGAATACGTTTGTTGTCACCCTGAGATTCAATTATCATTTCTCTTATTTTTGTTGTATCTTGAGATGCTATTATAAATGGAAAATTATTTGGACTCCAAGAATACGCTACATTCATAAATGTTGCGATTAATAAATTTCCTAATAATTTCATATACTGAAATGTGTTGATATTATCTCTATATTGCTTTATGTTATATTTTTTATTTTTCATTTTTCATTTTGCAATGCAGTAAAATAACAATCCAAAATGATTTAATAAATATGAAATACTGATGTTATATTAATATATGTGTGATGTTGAACCTTGGAAACAAAATCCACTGAATAGATGGATATATATAAAATCTAATTTATGTGATGTTCAATCTATTAAATGGTACCCATGTCCTGTTGAACCTAACTATGAAGATTTTCCCGTAATAATACGTCCTCTCATAAATTTATCTGGTATGGGGTCAGAAGTAGTCATTGCAAATACAGTTAAAGAATATAGAGATTTGTGTTGTTATGGCTATTTTGCTACACCATTTATAACTGGCGAACACACAAGTCATGATTTCCATGTAGTAAATGGTGTTGTTCAAAATGAAACCATATTCAAAGGTTATAAAAATAACGAACATGACTTTGTAGGAACGTTTTTATATTGGGAATTAGTTAGCTTAAATTGTAAACCAAAAATAACTGAAAATTTACGGTTATTGTTGAGCAAGATGAAAAATTATTCCGGTCCATTAAATATTGAATGTATCGATAACAAAATTATCGAAGCGCATCTTAGAACAGGAGATATAGATGTTATAGAACCTATTGAAAAACCACTTTATCTTGTTCCAATATGGGGTAGTATATATGATGATGATATATTACAAGTTGAAAAAATACTAAAACAACCAGGTGTTTTAAAAGTCATTAAAGATACAGATAGTTTACCAAAAACCGGAAGCATATTACAAAGAAAAGCATTAGTTATAACGAAAGAATTACCTGAAGAATTAAAACAGTCATCAACAGACTAACAAATTTTTTCTTTTTTATAACTTGGAAATGCTATTTCCCAATACCCTGTTTTTGGGACCTTTTTACTTAAAGTTTTCAACAAATATTTATACATTTTGATAACATCACTTTTGTTTTTAGTAGACTGTATGTTTTTAGCATAAATTTTCTTCGTTTGTAATTCCTTTAAGGTAATTTTCCCTTTATTAACAAGGATACAGGTGTAAAGAGATGCGATGTTTGCTTCGACAGAACCACATCTTGCATACAACTTTTTTTTCAATGGATCATAACCAATACTTCCTGATATAGCGAGAACATCATTCCATAATTTGTTACTTAAATCAATGTCAATAAAACTGTAAAAAAAATCAGTATGCTGAGAAGGACACATGTGAACTATTGATTCGTCTCTACACCAATGTTCTGTAAATACGTTGGGATATTTCTCTCCGTACAAAATAATATTTTCGTTACTTTTTGGATACCATATACAAACTCCATGTTCGTTTTTATTAATTATATCTGGTTTTCTAAAATATTCATTTGAAAATGTGTCTATGTATTTCTTTGGATTCTCATGTTTCCAGTTAAGGTTACTAGAAATGTTTACAGTTTTAACCTTTTTTCGATTAATAGGTTTACCCTGTTTCATTTTATAGTTATCATTACGTCGCGTTTTTTTGTTGTATTGCTTACCACTGTTTTTTTTAGTTATCATATTACGACCACCTTTCTTAGCGCCACCTTTCTTAGCGCCACCTTTCTTACCTCCACCTTTCTTACCTCCACCTTTCTTATATTCTTCATTACCCATTATTATATACACAATATATATTTTTGATGTAAAAGCATTTGTTTTAAATAAATTACATTAATTAAATGAAAAATGATTATAATTCATTATAATATACCAATATGGATGATTCGCAAGAACAACTTAATGAATGTTTTGCTGAAATGGAAAAACTCAAAATGATGGAACACCTTGTGACAATGCCNGAAACTTCTAACGAAACAAACATGCAAACGAGTTTAAAAGTTTTAGAAAAATGGTTAAAAAATTATCGAGAGGCTATTGAAATGAATAAACGCACGAAACAACAATATAAAGGACTTGGACCAATACCAGAAACTAGTGGTTATGAAAAATATTCGTGTGATAAAATTTCAGTGAGACGTTCTTTTACAACAGGCAAACCTATCGGATATTATAATGAGCCAAGCGAATTTATGGAATCTTACATTGACGCAACATATAATATGTTCAATATCATAAGTAATCGTCTTGATGACATTGAAAAGAGATTGGAAAAANTGAAATAAANTAAAATTTCACCGATAACATTACAAATACAATGACAACAGATTGGAAACAACCTTTCAAAGATTGGAAACAACCTTGCAAAGATTTAAATGGTGTCATGTCATTTGCAGACATGTTTCGTCCTGTATTTTCAGACGAAGTAATAACTNATGCATATGGGTATGATTGGAAACAAGAAACGGCTGGAGGATGGAGACGTATAGAAGATCAATTCTTTATACTGATGGGTCCAAACGGTAAATTTTATCGTCACAAGTGTCATTCGGTAGAAGCTATTAAAAATGATATGAATAAAAAAATACTAGAATCATCAGAACCACCAGATGTGCTGCCACCGCCACCGCCACCACGTGAGTGAGTCAAATCTCAAATTAATTATAGAAATATGAAAATATTTGTATGTTTATCTGTGTTACGGTTTTATTTTATTAATCTATGTTTTTATTTTTTCTTAAAGGTTTGCGGACAATATCAGGTACTGGCCATATGACACCACTTTTACCCATTCCGAAACCACCCATTGGATATAAATCACTTGAAAGTTGGTCGGCATAAAATATACCATTCGTTCCAACTAAACGCGGATAGCCGTATTTCCTTAGATGCTTTATACGCAAACCCTTCGGATCTTTTGATGCGTTCTCCTGTGCCTCCAGTTTGCATATTTGACGAGCTTCATTGTTTGAAGTCGCGGTAAAACCAAACGCTTCCCACAACGACGCAACATTAGCATTTCTAAATGTTAATGGTCCTATTCTTAAATTTACACCTAAACTATCATCTTCTTTGCACTCTTTTTCAGTACGATTCATTCGATATCGAATACCATAATTGTTTAATTCTTTCTCTAGCGTTCGTTCTGATATTACGGGATTATTGTTCCATAATTCGTCAAATCCAAAACCCGTATTACNAAGAATACCAAAATCCTCCATTCGTAATGAATGTCGACCTGCAACTTTCATTTCATACATGAGTGGCAACCGATTACCAAAAAAAGATGATGATGTATAAGCCGACCCATATTGAGACATAAAAATGCTAACAAATATCATAAAAGCAAATATAGATTTATATCCACATACAAATAGTCGATTCATAATAATCAAATTGTCAAAATATTTATCAGGTTTTGTAATCATATATACTAATCCATTACTTTTTGTTTTTATAATTAAAAATTATTAATTATAAATTACATTCTTCTATTTATTGTTGCACAAGGGAAGTTGCCTTGTCAGAGCACTGCTTGAAAAAGTTTCCAATTTGTGTCTCGTCAGACCCGCTGATGCTCTGGTCGCTGATATACCATTGTGATTCTTCATGCTTGACATCGCTATAAAACGCCAAAATCGTAGGAATACCATTGAGCATTTTTTTAGACTTGAACGCAATGTAAAGATCCATTGTCTCGTCAATATCGATATCCGCAATGACCACATTATCAGGCATGTTTGCAAAATGTTCGTGCACAATATTTTTAATTTTTTGACATGGCTTGCACCAGTCCGCAGAAAATTTCACAAGTAACACCTTATTATCTAGAGAGTTTCGAAGCTCTTTGAACTCATCAACGCTCAACTCCTGGATTATATCACGCTCACCCATATATAACTATGTTACAAGATGTTTCTAAACTCGTTTATAAGAAATATTATTTGGAGTTGTCGTCTTGACATCGTTTAACGATTTCTTCTAGTTCTTCAATATTCACTTTGGGTATATGAGCGTGTGCCTCCCAAAAATACTNACAAAATGCCCAACAAAATTCATGCTTATCAGTATAGGACTCGGGATACGCAACCAACAACGCCGTTTCAATTGATTTAGGAAGTAATCCTAGACTTTCACCTGGAAGGACATAACTAAGTTGAACAAGTTCGGATACTGCTCTTGTATCGCGCTTTGGAACCAGTGTTGTATCAAAATACGGAATATGCTTTGACAAATCTGTCAGGAGTGGTGGATAATCATAGTTATATGTCCACCGCCAATCCACACATCCTTCAGTGTAATATTTGAACGTCCATTCTAATCCTTCTAAATAATTTCGCGAGATTTGCTTGCGCCGTTCTTCGTCAATGTTCACACGAAGCAATGTATGATAATAACGTCCTTCCCATCCACACTCATATGGATTAATATATGTCTCTTCACGGCGGTCTAAAAGCGGAACTGATAAAAACGCTTGTTCGGGTTCCATTCGGCGTCGCACCATACCTTTGCTTTGCTTATCGCGTATAGTATATTCCTCTTGGATCATTTTCTCCTCATGTGCAGCCAACTCCATAATTAATTTTCGCACATTCTTCCATACAATTTTTGTTCCGTTTACCAGATTTTCATTTGTTGTGCCAATCACTTTGCGATATGCAGAAAGTAATCGGTCAATCCCTGTGGTGCGAATATTAAGTGCTGGAAAATGCGGCAAAAAATCATTACCCAGCAAAAAACAGAGAAATATATAATCAAATACTCTATTTCGCTTTTGTAATGTGTCAGGCTCTTTATTGTCGTTTAGTTCCCTCGCCAAAACATTTCCAAATAATGGAATATCAAGCATATAACTTTCATTTGGATTCAGACTCTGGTCAATAGTGCCAATGAAATGAGGTGTTTCACGATACAAATACATTGACGGTGCTAGATGAAGATGGTTCAGTGTAAGCATAATTAAATCTGCGTCCAATCCGTAAATTACTGTCGTGGTGTTTCCATGGTGTGACGAATTCTTTCGAATATATTCGTAAATCTTATGTTCACCTTCACCTACTTCACGAGAAGACGATACCACAATCTCATCTACTCCAAATTCTGAAGGGTTCTCAAACCGCCGCGTAACTGCTTTACCCAATTTGCTCATAAAATTGGTGCCTGGTGTAATTGCTACCGTGTTCCAAGTATTTTTCGATTGGGTAACACCGAGTTTGGATAAAATACGCGCCTGAAATCCACTTTTATATCTTCTGTTTCGTTGTTGATCAAGTTTTGCTACTGGCGCAACACCATCAAATGCGATATATACACGACAACGAGGTTCAAGTAACCGCATATAATGTGTGATTTTAGCACACACATTTCCTATGAGTTTTGTTTCAAAAGAAGACACATACTTCTTGTTATTATTCGCCTTGCTAGTGTTATCTTTTATGCTTTCTTCAAGTTCCCTTGCTGCATCATATATTAGTGAATTACAATCCATATAAAGATTGTGAATCACCATATTTTTTCGATCGTATTTCTTGACAATTTTCCTATGTTGCTTGACAATATAGGAAAAATAGCTGGGAATACCCATAATATATAGAAATGCCACCCACTTTTTAAACTTTATTTGAATATCTATATTGCACTCGTAATTTTTAGCATATATTGTATATAATCGATATAGTTTAATCCTTCCAATAATAAAATCGTCATATGTATATACCATGAAAAGCGCCAAAAACGTGAAAATAACCGATACATCTTCAATAAATAACTCTTTTGCAATTGAAAAGAGGATAATTGACCTGCAAGAGATCGTGAAACGGACAATTATTTCAGCACAAAAATACAAGGTTATGGATGTTTTTGGAGCAACAGAATTGAATGTCTGTATTCAAGGTCTTGATGCCATATTCAAGAATCTTACACAGGTACATTCGAAAGTGCACGAAAATAACACATTTGACGAAACCGAAATAGTGACACAAATTCAACAAAACACTGCTGAATTGTCATCCTTGTTTAGAACGTTTGGTACCGAGAAAATAGACGATCTTATTGCTGTTTGCTTCGGTAACGAGTTCACAAATAACTTTAAATCCGCTACAACCATTGAAAAATATGATATTATGAAAAAATACGTTCATCCCATTGGATATAAGGTGATACATTGGAAACACAGTTCACAAAATGAAAAAACGAATGTTAAAAAAATACGGTTTTGTGAAGATACAATGATTATGGAAACATCCAGCAATTTCGATTGTTATGATCTTGCACGAACAAGCAAATCATTTCAAACAAAAGTTTATGGAATAAAATTTGCAGTATTAAATCCAATACAAAATAAAACGCTTATCATTTGTGGTATGGTGGATGATCTTATGTTAGAGTGTCTCAATTATCCTTTTATTGAAAACCGTATTCGCAGCATCACTGAAAATAAACCCGGTGAACCGGCGTTCCAAACAGATGCGTTTAATCGTTTTGTATGTTGCTTGTCATTGAAAGAACTGCTTATTTACAACAACTTCGAATTATATGATCGTTTCATGGGTTACATGACACAAGTAAATCAACTAGAACAAAAAACAATATCGCAAGTAACGAAAGAATTCATTGGCAGTGACCTTTACGGACAACGAATGACTCTCATCCAACTACTTCTTAAATCAAATGACCAACAGTTTCAATACTTGGCATACTTACTTTATGACCTTCTTTCGAATGACGTAAATGGGACAATTGATACTCAAGAACAAACACTACTCTTTGATAGTCTTCCATGGAACGTGAAAAGATATTTTCGTGATGCGATGAAGCAAACCGTAACGTATACACACTCTCTTACCAACTTCGACAATAGCAAAATACCTTTGGAACAACAAATTTGCTTGCTCAAAGCAAGTGATTCAGTGAAAGACAAGGCTATGTTAAAGCTTAAAGAGGTTAAATCAAAATCCGAAGATTCTGGTTCAAAAGCCAGACAGTATCTAGAAGCGCTCCTTCGGATTCCTTTTGGTATATATCGCGAAGAACCTATATTAACAGCAATGAAAGAATGCACTGATACGTTTAACGATATAATTTTGAAAATTAACAACTCGTCATTTACTATATCAAGTATTCCCAAAAAGTCACAATATACAAGCATAGAGATGCGTAAATATTGCAACATTATCAATACGGATTTTGAAAATGAACTAAAAGACCAAATTCACCAGAAACTTAAAGACCGTTTTAATAAAATGTCGCGAAGTGAAATGATATCAAGCACTGGATTTATCAATAGCATAATAAAACAAAGAAAACTGAAATTCGCAAAAATTTGTCATTCTGGTAAAACGATAATGTATATGTGTGAACACATTACTTCCTTTATAAATAACTACGCACACGATTATAATATATTACTTTCCATTTTTAATCACATAGAAAAAATTAAACCAAATGTTGATTTGCTCACGTCTACAAGAGAAAGCATTGATGATATTAATANAAAAAAACAAACGTCGTGAACACATTTATGAGCCAAGTAAGTGACATTTTAAACACTGCGGTTCATGGTCACGAAAAGGCAAAACGTCAAGTTGAACGAATAGTAGGTCAATGGATTAATGGAGAGAAAAGCGGTTACTGTTTTGGTTTTGAGGGTCCACCTGGAGTGGGAAAAACGTCCTTGGCCAAAAAGGGAATTGCTCATTGTCTTTGCGACGATGCTGGTGTTACTAGACCATTTGCATTCATAGCTATTGGTGGTTCATCTAACGGAAGTACGTTAGATGGACATAATTACACCTACGTAGGCTCAACGTGGGGACGTATTGTTGATATACTCATGGAACATGAGTGTATGAATCCAATCATTTTTATAGACGAACTTGATAAGGTAAGTAGGACAGAGCAAGGAAAAGAAATAATTGGAATTCTCACACATCTCATAGATCAAACACAAAATGATTGTTTCCACGATAAGTATTTTAACGGTATTGATCTAGACCTTTCCAAGGCACTGTTTATTTTTTCATACAACGACGCGGATGCCATTGATCGCATTCTCCTTGACCGAATACATCGAATAAAATTCGATCATTTGTCATTAGATGATAAACTAACAATTACCAAAACCTACTTGCTACCAGAGATATATAAAAAAATGGGTTTGGATGGAATAATTCAAATTAGTGATGAAACAATTCAATACATTATAGAGAAGTATACTTGCGAACCGGGTGTTCGCAAACTTAAAGAGGTTTTGTTTGAAGTTTTAGGAGAGATAAATCTCAGTATTTTGAAAAATAGCGAATGTTATGACTTGCCGATTAATATTACCACGGATATTATTAAAGAAAAATACCTGAAAGATCGTCAAGAAATAAAGGCACATAAAATATCTGAAACTCCGTCAATCGGAGTTATATGTGGTTTATGGGCAAACTCACTTGGAATGGGCGGCGTCTTGTCTATCGAGACAAAGTTGTTTCCTAGTTCCGGTTTCTTGGACTTAAAGTTAACTGGTATGCAAGGCGACGTTATGAAAGAAAGTATGAACGTGGCAAAAACATTGGCTTTAAGCATGATTTCAAAGTCCCGAATAAAAGCATTACAAAAGGACTTAAAGAACGTTGGAATACATGTCCACGTTCCAGAAGGTGCCACACCAAAAGACGGTCCATCTGCAGGAACAGCAATTACAATCGCTATGTATAGTTTGCTGACTGAAAAGAATATTCCCAGCAATATTGCAATAACCGGAGAAATATGCCTTCAAGGACGAATTACAGCAATCGGCGGACTTGATCTTAAAATCTTAGGTGGCATATCCGCTGGCGTAAAGACCTTCTTCTTTCCAAAAGAAAATGATAAAGAGTTTCGCGAGTTCATGATTAAATATGGAGAAAAATCAATTGTTCACAATATTAAATTTCTTCAAGTTGAAACAATAGAAGAGGTCGTTTCGGAAATATTCGAGCAATAACCTATATTATATTTAATAATATATATACGATGGTTATGAAACTTGATTTATATAACATATTACAATTAACTTCAGCCATATCACCATTATTAGTGACATTTCTCTTGGTAATGATTTCTCTTTTCAATCAAAATCTCAAGGGTTTGGTTTATTTAGGGGGAGTCCTACTGGCATCTGTAATTAACTTGTTTCTTGGTTATACTTTCTTTTCTGAATCAAACAAAAAAGATTCAAATGCTTCTGTAATTTGTGATTTTATACAGTTGCCATATTTAACAAATTTTAACGTTCCTTCGTCTTCTGCCCTATTCCTGAGTTTCACACTTACCTACTTAACAACTCCAATGTTGATCAGTGGACAAATTAATCCATCCATAATTACTGTCTTGTCTATATTTATAGCAATAGACGCAGTATCCAAAATCAGGAATAAATGTACCAATTCTATGGGCGTTGTGTCTGGTATTTTGTTAGGAGGCATACTTGGACTAGGATGGTTTAGTGCCTTCAAAGGAACTGGTAACGAACACCTTCTATACTATAATGAACTTCAAAGCAATAATGTACAGTGTAGTCGTCCAAGTAAACAAACATTTAAATGTACAGTTTATAAAAATGGGAATGTAATATCAGAAAGTATTGCATAATAAAACGTTAAATCATGGATTGAAACGATGGATATTTTCTGCGTAATACGCTTTGAAAGACGCTATTTTATTTTGTCTTTGATACGTTTGTATCATTGCTTTTGAATTATTCATATTTTTTGACATTACATAAATATAAAAATTAACGACATTATGCGTGACTGTTTTGGCATACTTATTGTTATGCTCTTCCATTGTGAACACCGGTTTATTTAATTTTTTGTTGACTAAATTATGAAATTGCCACATAAAACGTATTAAATCTGGTTTAGTTTTTACTAAACCTGATTTCGACTCCTTTAACATTTTGGTCGCATCTTCGCGACATATCGGACATGGTAAAATCTTACAAATCTCTACAAATATCTTAAGTAGTTCTTTGGCATGTTCACTTTCTTCGTCCTTTAATTTATATGACAATGTATGAAATAAAAACCAACAAGCATTTCCCCATTCGTTAATCAACATAGTTAAATATATATAAAGAATTATTTGTTTTTTGAACAAATGAACTATATTGTAGAAGATGGAATAGATTTCTTTGCTGAACTAGCTAAATCAGACGATGAATCTGTCGGTGATGATACAAACACATGTCTCCTTAGCGGAACACCATTATCGCGAAACTATATTACACTTAAATGCGGTCACAAGTTCAACTATTACTCACTATTTAACGAAATAGTAAAACAAAAAACAATTTACAATCCAAATGATAATGTAAGACTGTCGATAAATGAAATAAAATGTCCCTATTGTCGTCAAATTAGTGATCATTTACTTCCTTACATTCCTTGTGAAAAAGGAGTAGCAAAAATATATGGTGTCAACAGTCCCAAAACAATGTGCATGAAACATAAGACTTGTGAATGGCGATTTAAAACGGGAAACCGGCGAGGTATACTGTGTCAACATGATGGTTTTGAGACGGAATATGGGACAATGTGTGAACAGCATTGGAAAAAAGCACAAATGAAGTATTCAAAACAAAAAAATGGTTTATCCGAACAAATAGAATGGACAAAAGAAATGGAGGATCTATTTCAAAGAAACACTGTTATTTCTCTCAAAAATAAATTACGCGAAAATAAACAAAAAGTTTCGGGTTCCAAAAAAGAACTGGTAATTCGTCTTATTTCAAACAAATAATTTTTCAATATTTTTTCATGTTACACAAATTTTTTCAATTCTAATTTGCAAAATCCATTTTTGGACATTTATTTTTGTCCATTTTCGGAAAATCAAAATGAGAATTGAAAAAAAAAGTAAAAAAAAGTGGTTCACTACATTATGTAGGGGAAAATGGCGAAGCTATAAAATATCTATGTAGGGGTGCTTATGGTGGGGGCAAAAAAAGCCTTATTTTACCTGTTTTCAAAGGATTTAAGCATATTTTTGTTGAGCATTTATATAGCATATATGCTCAAAAATATATGCTCTAATGAGACCATAAATGAAAAATACAAATTCTATTGTAAAAAATGTGACTATGGAAGTAATAGAAAATTTTTATACAAACAACATTGTGAGACGAAAAAACACCGAAAAAACGAATGCTCACAAATGCTCAAAAAATATGCTCCTAACTATAAATGTAGTTGTGGACGAAATTATAAACATATACAAAGCTATAATCGTCACAAAAAGGTTTGTTTGATGTCGACAAGTATCATAAATGAGAATGATAAGATTACTCCAAGTGATAAAGAGAAGGAGGAGTTGCGTTGTATGATATCTACACTTATTACTCAGAACCAGAACATGCTTCTTGAAAATAAAGACATGAGAGAAATGGTGAAGGATATGATTCCGAAAATAGGTAGTAATAATACCACTATAAACAAATTCAATTTGCAAGTATTTTTGAATGAGGAATGTAAAGATGCGATAAATTTAACGGATTTTGTAGAAACACTACGACTTGAATTGGCTGATTTAGATGCAACACGACAAAATGGTTATGTGAACGGCATTACCAACATATTTGTAAGAGGATTACGAGAACTTGAGCTTCATAAGCGACCTATACACTGTAGTGATTTGAAACGTGAGGTTTTATATGTGAAAGATAATGATACATGGTTAAAAGATAATGAAGATAAGGATAAGATGAAACGAGCAATAACGACGGTGGCAAAGAGGCAAATAGACATTATTAAGGATTGGGAGGCAAAAAATGAGAATTGGAACGAAACTGAGAAGGGGACGCAGATGTATATAGACATGGTAAGAAGTGTTACCGGTGGGAATGATAATGTATCTGACAATAAGATCATAAAAACAATTGCAAAGGAAGTTATTATTGAGAAATAATAGGTGACAAATGTTATTCTGAAAACATAAATTTTGGAATAATTTATGAAATAATATAAATAAATTTGTTTTGAATACTATAATGACAACCAAACAAGAACTTGTGGATAATATAAAAGAATATTTGCAAGTGGAAGAAGAAATGAAGGTTCTTCAGAAAGAATTAAAAGGTAGGCGAGAGAAAAAAAAGTTGCTCACAACAACTTTAGTTGATATAATGAAAACAAATGATATAGATTGTTTCGACATGAGTGAAGGTAAGATAACCTACACGAAAAATAAGGTTAAACAACCGTTAAGCAAAAAATATCTTATGGATTGCCTTGGTAAGTATTTTGAAGAGAATCCAGATATACACGCGGATGATGTAACCAACTTTGTTATGGAAAATCGTCAAGTTAAAACCACAGAAGGAATACGGCATAAAATTCAAAAATAGGTATGTTATGGTATAATAATATCGATATTCAGGACGATATTATTATATTTATGAATTATCTTTATTTATTGTATAATGAGGCGTAAAATAGGGGAACCTTGTAATGATTACACAGAATGTTATAACAAAAACTGTGTTGATAATCGATGTACCAAAAAACAAAGAAAACGTAAAAAACGAATAGGAGAATCTTGTGTTAATGCGAAAAATTGCTATTCAAAGATATGTTTGGAAGGTGTTTGTAAAAGTAAACCGAAAAAAAATAAAATAGGTTCATCGTGTAATGATAATAATGATTGTTTTAATAAGAATTGTGTAAATGGTATGTGTACTCGAAAAAAACGCAAGTATAAAAAAAAATTATCTGAGCAATGTGATGATTCTAATGAGTGTTATACAAAAAATTGTGTGAATGGTGTTTGTACGCGCAAAAACAAAATGGTTTATGCTAATGCTAATACTAATAAGACGCGTAAAGCTTCTACTAATATGACAACAATTACAAACAATCCAATTACAAATAATCCAATTACAAACAATCCAATTACACGACAAATACGAAGTTTATTTGATTCGAGTGAAAGAAAAATCAATAAGGAAATTTCTGAAATGGATTATGTCTCTCCAACTGCTTCTTTAGAAAGTAAAATCAATAAGGAAATCGCCGAATTAAAATCGAATACACCTATATCAAAGCCACTTACACCAAAGCCACCTACACCAAAGCCACCTACACCAAAGCCACCCACAGTTGATAATATCGATAAATCTTATATGTCTACACCAAAATCAATGAGAAGATTTTCTCCGAAAAGTAACCAGCCAACGCCACCAAAGTCTGTTAACACATTTTTCGTAGTTCCTTCCGCTGAAGAGTTAATGAAAGTAAGTGATGATATGGATGCGTTGGGGATTAACAAAAACTCTTTTTATTACGATGTTTGTTATTTTTTGAAAGGTTTTGATAAATTGATAAATAATGAAAAGTTTAGTAAGTATCGCGAAAAGAAATATCTTTTACTTCCAATCATTTATCCGAAAAATGAATATTTTAGAGAGAATCATTATGTTAAAAATGACATGATACTCCGAACATACAAACTGATTATGAAAAAATCGATTTTAGGAAATATTGATCTAGAACTTTGTTTTGATAAAAAATGTTTGATTGGTTCAGGTAGCTATGGTAAAATATTTCAGTCGAAATTTAATAATCGGGATATTATTATCAAAGAGCCAATAGAATCAGGTGATGAAGAAATACATAATTCGGTTTTTGAAGAAAATATGATTCAAAGTCAACTATTTTGTGCGATGAGGGGAAGTTGGGGATTTGGTGCACGAATACCTAAGATTAACTATATGGCGCGTCTTTATAAGCCTGATGGGGAAATGAAAATCATTACTGGTATGGAAAAATTAGACGGTGATTTTTATTCATTTATGAAAAAACTTTCAAAAATGCCGGAGAAAGATATTGATATGCATTTGAATGATTTTTTCACACAAATTTGCGAGTTATTAATAAAATTGCAAGATAATTATAATTTTCATCATCGCGATTTTCATGGTGGAAACATCATGTATAAAAAAAATAAAAGGACAGATTCAAATCAACCTCAAACATATCGGTGGTATATTATAGATTTTGGTTTTACATATGCTGAGATCAATGGGAAAAAATATAACGAAGTAACTAATATGTATGGAAGATTTGAAAAGTCGAATTTTTCACATGATCTGCGCTTCATTTTCTTATACATCCAACATTATTATTTAGGTAATAATTCAAAACTTATTGATTTTATAAAAAAGGTCTCTGACATATTGATAAAAGAATTTTTACGAACACCAAATATGATGACATACGAGCTTATGTGGCATAATACGTATTCGTTCATTGAACAAAATTTGGAAACGGATAAATTTACGAATCCGCGTACCTTATTGCAAATGATAAAAAATGATGAATACATTAAATTCATATAGTTACTCGTCTTCGTCTGTTTCATAATCACCACCTAACGATTTTCTCATAAGTTCTGCTTTTAATCGTTTTTCTGCAGTTTTCTTTTTGAAATTCTCAAGCACTCGTTTTTCAGTGTCCCGTGTCATGCTTGCTATTTTAGAACGTAGTTCTTTGTTTTCTTTAGTTAAATGTTCGTTATCAATTTTTATGACACTGTTTTCGTTTGCGAGGGTGGCGTTTTTTGTTTTGAGTTCTTGAATGTATTTTTTTATTTCTTCTTGTGAACCTCTTAACTTGATTGGTTGATTGAAAGTCATTTTCATTTTATTCATAATGTGCTATATTTTATTGTCATTTTATTGTCATTTTATTGTCATTTTATTGTAGATATTAAAATTTACTATGTTAATATCTAATGATAATATCTAATTGTAATATAACATGTTGTCTTTGAAAAAAATATTTTATACATTGGTACCTACCATATTCTTTGTTCTTGTAATCACCACCAGTTTTTCTTTTTTGGGAATAGGTTTTGAAATGTATGGATCATATTTGATATTTCTTTTAGCACTGGTCGCATTTTTCCTCATTTTACCTGAAAAAGCAGGGACGTTATTTTCATAATTTCTAAATTAATGGTTAATAAATTTAAAATATCCGTTGAGTTTAAGTTTAACCGATTAACGAAAATGACCTAATTTATAAATAACGTATTTGTGTGGTTATTTATAAACAACATTATACGTTGTTTAGTGGCGATGTGGTCTCTATTGGTGATTCTTCTTTGTGTTTTTCTAAAATTTTGTCGATTGCGTCTTTGCTTACTTTATTATCCAATTCACTCATCACTTCATCAGCAGTTGGAAGTCGTTCACGTTCGTTTTTGAACGTGGTGATTATTTCTTCAATAATAATATTTCGCTTTCTTGTGTCGAGTCGTTGTGCAATACCGGATAATATTGCGGCACTGCCTGAACTGATTTTTTCATCACGGGGTTTGTATACACAGAGGCTCGTAGATTCTATGTTTCCACATATTTCTGGTTTCTTCAATGCGGCAAATGTCTTTTGTCGATCAGTCATATTATCTTTTATTTTGATAGGTCCACCAGAAAATGTTTTGTTAAATTTTTTGACAACTTTTTCAGAAATTGCCGGGCTTGTTTCCATGAGCCGGTCAAATTCTTCTTTTGATGTTTTTAACATTTGAATAACTGGGACTCGTTCAATTGGGGCTTTGGTTAATTCTACTTTGATGTTACGGTAAAATTTACCCCATGAGATACTGCTTGCACGGTGTGCCTCGTTTAATTCACCGATTTTAAGAAATTGTTGAACTGTTGTTAGGATTCCCGCAAAAATATTGACTGCTCCAATTCCCATTGAAACATACTGTTTGTAATCTGCGGGAAACTTGTCTTGGGCAAAATTTGCCGTTCCTGTTAATGTGCTCATTATAATAACTGGAATTGTAAAAAGAGCGTTTGCGCGCGAGTAATTATTGTGTTCTTGCGCATGGAGCCATCTGAAACAGGTGGCTTTATCCGCCCACTCGACCAGAATATTTTCGTGTTCTGGCGTCCAATCTACATGTGCCACTACAGTTGAAGTTGTGTCATCGTTACCAATGTCTTTGAGTTCCACTTCTGTGGTTGGGTTTTTTGTCATTATATATATATAAGTAAAATATAAATGAAGGAGGTCCTTCAATTGAAAACAGATTTTAATAGTGTGAAAATGTTGAGGAGTGATATTTTAAATATATTTGAAACCTTAGATGCTAAACTTTCTGTATTGAAAAAAATATATGGCTCGTTTTTGCGTCTTCATAATCAATCGGAATATATGTTTGGGATAGATTCGTTTTACTTTCAAAATAAACTTATCGAAATGGAGTTTGAAAACCTGAAAGATATTCAACGAAAAATAGAAAATAGGATGTATTGTGAATATTATCAATTACATATGTTGGTTCAGAGTTATGTTCAAAAAGATGTTACAAATGAAAATGTGCGAAACAAAATAGCAGTGAAAAAACAATATCCACCATATAAAAATTTGGAAGTGAACAAAGTTTATGATTTTCGGTGGATTGTGGAGATACAAGAACATATAATAAATTCTATAATGGAACTGGAAACCTATCGTCAGGCAAAGGTTACTGAATTGGAGACGGATACTGCACAATCCAATATGGGGCTGAATATAGGTAATTTAGTTAACTCACACCTATTTTATAATGCGCTTTTAAACGAAAAAAATAATATGTTTGTGCGTTATTTACAGGTCTTTCATAAACATCACACGAAATATTTTACCCGTTTACAGATCAAAGCAAAACTAATTATTGGAATTATTAATGAAGACATTCAAATAAAACAATTTAATCCCACAGGTAGTAATTCTTTTGGTGGAAATGTAACGAATATGACAATTAATGGTACGGGCACACAACCAACATTTGATGTGAACGAAGAAAAGAACCTTAAATCTTTTATTGAATACGATGATTCGGGAGATGATTTAAAAGCAGCTTTAGATACCATCGTGTCAAATATTCCCACTAATACGTCACGTGGGCTAAACGCACCTGGTAATAATAGTCCTGTGAACAATATGAAATATAATATAGAACAAAATAATTTGATTAAATGCGATAAGATAAATGAAGATAGTATAAGCAACGAAGAAATCCAGCATAACGAAGAAATCCAGCATAACGAAGAAATCCAGCATAACGAAGAAATCCAGCATAACGAAGAAATCCAGCA
>PAAB01000069.1 GCA_002591705.1 Phycisphaerae bacterium | reverse complement strand
TTATACACTTTCACACAGTTTTACTCCAATTATCGAACAAAATTGATAATGTTTATACGAGTTGTTAGTAAATAACAATGAAAAATCAAAGACAAACACCACTTTGTCATTACTTCAAGCCGTTAGAAGTTAAATGCAAAAAAACAAACTTCATATACGACGCGAGCACATGCCACTCCTGGTTTGCAGATACTTATGATGAATGCGATACATTCGTAGGAGGCTATTGTGGAGTCAAGTTATGGAAGAGAGCATCTGGAGACATACCTCCTATTCACAAATTTCGGCTGCCTAAGGTAAAAATACCAGTGCCACTACTCAAATCGCATCTTCAAAAATCAATTAGGCGGCAGAATGTTGATCTTGCACTTAAGACGACTTACTCTATGCTGGCCTGTGACCCTTGCGAGATCTTGAGGCGACTCCCGATTATCATGATTGAGGATGTTACACTCATTCAAGGTACATCTACCATCATATGGCTCATGATGGCTTGTAAAGAGCACAAACTAACAGAAAGAGATTATGTATTTATCATGGAATTCGTTGTGAGTTTATGCAACACGGATGAAGTGTTTCCCGATTGGCATGATGAAGAACCAGAAGACCACACACATAAAGACATAGCCAGTATGGAACATCCTCACTTGTCTGAGCTCCTGGCACTAAGAATAAGATGTGAGTATGGTGGCATGCGTTGTGACATGCGTATGCTGAAACGAGCACTCACATATTATAAAGAAAATCAACGCCTAGTGCATATTGAGTCATGTTACATCTCTCCTGAGAGCCTCCATCTAACACTGGATTATACAGGTAAAACGTTCCTTCTGGAGGCAATCGACTTCCACCCATATCCACACATTACAAAGGAAATATACAATCACACCAAAGTAAAACAAAAAACCATCAAGGAACTCATATGGTATATCGAATCAAGTCTTAACTTACGACGGCCATTAGGTTATAATCGAGCCAAGGAGTTACAAGAATGTGATGAATGGGCGAAAATATCTCCCGCGCTGGAAGCTGCGAGACGAAACATTATTGACAGATTAGTCTCGTAAACAGAGTGATAGGATTCCGATAAAACTTTTTCATTCCTATAGACAACTCATAATAATCAATAACCGTTACTAAATATGTAACTATCTAATTACTTACATATTTAAATACGCGAGTATATAACAATATATATATATGTCAAAATTAGCACTTATTACAGGCGCTACAAGAGGAGTGGGAAAAGAGCTTGCTAAAATGTTTCAAAGATATAATTACGACGTTATCATCACGGGAAGAGATGCCAATAACGCCGAAGCTATTGCTGAAGAACTAAATGTAAACATACCAGAAGGCAGCAGTCCAAAAGGCAGAGCGACTGGTTATGAACTTGATTTTACGACCGCAAACGAAGAGAACAATAAATTGCTTGCAGAGTTAAAAAACAAAACGATCAAACCAACCTATCTTATAAACAATGCGGGTGTTCTTATGCTTGATAATATGAAAAATATTACCCCCAAGCAACTCCATATTATGTTCAGTGTTAACACGTTTGGTCCTATGCTACTAACGAAGTATTGTATGGAACACATTTGGGAACAAAAATATGGCGGTATACTGTTCAACAGTCCTCCGTATGTCATCGATGACAAAACAAAGTATCTTATGCCTTACATGCAAACCAAATTGGCTCAAACAACGTTCATGCATTCACTGGCCAACACAACTCCCAAAGAATCTAATGTAATCGTTTCAAGCTTTTGGACGAGTTATCCTTTACATACCGACGCAATATTAAAACGCGGTGTTGGAAAAATGGAAGATTGTATGCATCCTCGCATTCTTTCGCGAACTGTTGAAGAGCTCTTATTTAACATCAAAAATCGCGAACAATACAACGGAAAGGAAATAATTGATGGTAATTTTTTAGAAGCAAGAGGTGTTGATACAACCCAGTTTCAAATGTCGTTATCACGAACACCTCCAATGCTAGATCAACTTTTTTTTAATCATTTGCATTTGCCTTAAACCAAGTTGTGAATGAATTATTTCTCCACGTATACTTAATTAGCATATTCCGCCACACCTATAATTTTTTCTGCTAAAATACGATGTTCATCCGAACTTGGTTCTAGTGTGTTTATTCTCTCCAACTCTTCTAACACATTGTTGTCAACGTGAATATTTTTCTTTATTTCTGCGATTATGTTAGGATTATTCATAGTTTCGTTGAAAATGGTTCGCTCATCATCATATGTGATACCACAAATATTTCGTTTTAGATGCCTCAAAAATATATACTCAAAACCAACATTATCGATAATTCGGTTCATAGTAACTTGATTTTCATATACTAAACGTTGCACGATATGTGACGTCAACATTGCACTTGCCTCATTTTGTTGATGATAATAATGAACTGCTAAGGCAAGATATAAGTTGCTGAATATATCGGCCATATCTCCCGAAAGCATTTGTTCGCGTTTGATTGCGCCGCCTCTTAATGCAATGAAGTTGGTAAGAGCGGCAAAATCGATGATTTGTTGTTCTAGTCCTTTGCTGAAAGAGAAGGTTTTTGCATAAAGTGAAATCGAGTGACAAACAATTTTATTAAATGCCGTTTTAAATTTGTCAAGGTCATCATTCATAATCGATTCCAACAAAGGAAAAATGTGTGGATGACTTTTGTTAAGTCCTTGTCCAAAAATAATCAATGAACGCGTCAATGTATTTGAACCCTCAACCGTAATGCCAATCGGTGCACTTCGATAATATTTCTCCAAAAAATTATTATCTCCAACGCATATTCCGGCACCAGCATGAATGTCCATAGCTTCGTTGAGTACAGTTCGTCCACGTTCCGTACATTGTTCCTTCATTATTGCACTTAGCACTGCTGGCGAGTTGCCATCGTCCAGTATATCATTTGTTAGTGCGACTGCCGATTGTATAATCCACGTATTAAAAATGATATTGTTATATTTTTTCTGAATTGCCTCCATATTAGAAAGAGGCATACCAAACTGTTCTCTTACCTGAATATAGTTATGAATACCAAACGCGGCCACTTTGCTACTTGCGTTCGCAGTGGCGGGTAAACTAATACCGCGTCCAGCCGATAGACACTCCATCAACATCTTCCATCCATTTCCAACATTGTCTATTCCACCAATTACTTGCTCTGGTGAAATGTAAATCTCGCCACGAATTGTGCCATTAGGAAACCCTACATCTAATGGATTATGATGCGTATTCTGTATTAGTCCGTCATGTTCGCGCTCTACCAAAGCAACTGTAACCCCCGAATGACCGATAAGATTATCTGGATCGTCCAAATGAAAGGCAATCCCCATGAGGTTGGCAACCGGTGCAAGGGTAATATACCGCTTATTTAACGACACCTTGAACATCACTTTGCCGTCTTTTTCAACGACGGTTCCGCGATCAATATTTCCAGTAGCGTCAGAACCGTTATTAGGACCAGTCAATCCAAAACACGGTATCAAATCACCACGAGCCAATTTAGGAAGATAATTTTTTTTCTGTTCTTCTGTGCCATACTGTGTTAAGAGTTCGCCGGGTCCCAAAGAGTTCGGCACCATGGCAACTACTCCCAACGCAGGATCAACACTTGTAATCTTAGTAAGAACATTAGACATTTCATTTACGGATAACTTTACTCCACCATATTTTTCATCAATCAAAAAACTGAAATAATTGTTCTTCGCAAGATGCTGTATCCAGTTTCCGTCACTCGGATATAAACGCTTCCCATCAAACTCATTTAGCATCTTTGAAATTACCTTTTCTGGCAACTTGTTTGTATTTCGTTCTCGTATTTTTGGATACGTAATTTTACCGCATAAAATCTCTCTGTCAAGCGACGTGTTTCCACTTCGCAGCGCTATTAACTCCGTAGGTGAAATTCGTGGAATCCGTCTTTTTACCAAATTAAACAGTGGGCGATACATATAATTATCTTTTAAAAAAAATATTTATATGTTTAACGAGTATTAATAATATGAGCAAGATAAAAACTTCATTAATTAGATGTTTCGTAGAAACATTAGAAAGAGACAGTAACCGCGTTATTTTGGGACAAAAAGTAGATGGAAAGTGGTCGGATACTACAAGAGAACAACTTCATTCAATGATACAATATGGTGTCCGTGTTCTGAAAGACCGCGGCGTTGAAAAAGGTGATCGAGTCGCATATAAAGGTCGCAATTCTGTAGAGTGGGTAGCGTGGAATATGTCTTGCTATGCTGTAGGCGGTGTATGGGTTCCAATGTATCACAACCAAAGTAATGATTATTGCGATTTTATAGTTAAGGATTGTAGTCCTACGCTCCTTATTTCCGACGACGACACCTTTTGTTTTGAAAATCAAATTTCAACCCAAAGCATCGGAATTGAAGCGACTCCTGAATATAACGGACTAATCCATGATGAAACAGAACTAGCAGCATTGGTATACACATCCGGAACAACGGGAAACCCTAAAGGCGTAATGTTATCACACAACAATATTCTCNCGAACATTAAAGGTATTTATACTAGGTTTCAAGACGCAGACACTAGTACAAGCCTCAACATTTTACCATGGGCACACATATACGGTCTCACTTGTGAGCTCTACTACAATATGATTTATGATAATTGTACGAAAATAAGCAGTGGAAAAGATGTATTTATAAACGAATGTCGAGAGGTCAAACCAGACGTTGTATATATTGTTCCAAAAATACTTGATGCNGTGAAGGAACGGTTGGAATTTCTTGACGCTCCAATAATCAAGTTGCTACTTCCTTTAGCAATAAGTCAAGTTTTTGGAGGTAATTTAAACACCGTTTACTCTGGCGGAGCTAAACTAGATGAAAAGACAAAGCGATTTTATAGTGAGAACGGACTGGTGATTTGTGAAGGTTATGGATGCACCGAAACGGCTCCCATGATTTCGGTAAATCACCAGTTTGAACCACGCAATGATAAATCCGTTGGAAAGATATTGGATGGTGTTAGCATTACATTAATAAATGGAGAAATTCATGTAGCCGGTGATAATGTCATGGTTGGATATTGGAAACACGATGACGCGACCAATNAGGCACTCATCCAACACCAAGGGAAAANGTGGTACAATACCGGAGATAGCGGTGAAGTAGTTGATGATTTTATATTTTACAAAGGAAGAATCAGTGAAAATTACAAATTAAACAACGGAAAATTTGTGAATGTTATGCATGTGGAAAGTATCATTAAAAAACATATCAAAGGTAACGCCATTGTCTACGGTGAGGACCAGAACTATAACAGTATAATTAGCGATAGANACATAGAACAGGAAACATTGGACGCAATAAACATGGAACTAGAACCTTATTTACAAATCAAAGATACAATTACAATTTCTCCCGATGAGATACAGAGATACATGACCCCTAAAATGTCAATAAAGCGACGCAAGCTCATCGAGTATGTTCGAGGTAACTTGGTGAAATAAATATTGATATCGCGACAAGACGAGTGTTGAGGCGTAACAATTTAAAAATAAAAACAACAATTAATTTATATGGGCAAACGAGGAAAACAAAAAAAGGAGAAACATCAACAATATAGAACATTAGAAGAACGTAAGCAAGATACACGTCCAATTATTGAAAAGCTTGCCGAGTTAAAACTAACCACCATATACGAGGAAGTTAAAACATTGTTGAAGACTATTCAAACATACATTCGCGATGGGGAACGAATAGAAATAAATATTCCCTTTCCTTGTATAGGTAGACGAATGATTGGTGTTCTTGCAACAAATGTCAATGAGCAAGTTTGGGTGAAGATGGAAAAAGAACAATTCTAAAACGCAATGATCACCAATCAATGGTTTTATCTATATAACCCTAGTAGAGGAAAAGTATATACCAAACCGGTTTAAACAATACCAGTTAAATATGTATAATGATGACTCGTTTTATTATGATGCTTATCGCTACATGTATTGTAACAGAGACCACAAGCGCTTTTCAATCATCACATATGCCTGCTAAAAATATTCATAGAGTTACGAAATTTAAGGGCACAAACGACCTTTACGCGCCGGGTTATACAAGTAGACAATCATCGCCACAAGATGTGTCAAACGTAGCCTCACAAACTAAGAATTCTCCTAGTCCTGCCACAAATAATCCAATTGTTGTTCAAGGCGATTCACTCAGGACGTGGTCATATAAATCTCAATCAGTAGATAAATTACAAATTATTCTATCGAGTGAAGGACGACCATTAGAAGCTAATGTTGAACTGTGGAATGGACCAAATAATACACCATGTCAAATGCGTGTTTATGCGGAAAATGGGCAACTCCGCCCTTTTAATGCCGTTGTTGAAAGTCCGTACGCTCCAAATACTGTTGCGATTCGCAATGTAGGACAAATGGAATTTCCACTTACTGCCAATGTTTATGCAGAAAACGTAAAGGGTCCGACAAAGGATTGCGTTTGTTCGTCATCAACAATTCAAGGTGGTGCTCTTCGTACCTTTNATTTTGAACAATTTGTTGATTCGGTACAACTTCTACTTAAGACCGATGGACGACCTTTGAATGCGAGAATAGAAGTGCTTCAAGGTCCTAGNAACAACAAGCAAGTTATTGAGCTTTATGCCGAGGATGGTTTTGATAGACCATTTTTCTGTATTTTGGAGACACCTGGTTCAGGAAACGTCATTCGAGTGGTTAATACAGGACCATTGGAATTTCCTATGACTGCAAGCGTGGTTCCAAATTCGATTAACAAATACTGCTGTTCTTACCCTACGATTAGTTATACTACTCTTAATGACAATAATGTATTATCCTAATTCATTTATAAAATAAAAAATTTATAAATAAAATTATTCGCATGCTATTTATAAATTTTGGACATATTCTTCATTTTATAGAGTAGTAAAAATGTTATATTTTTATTTCTCTTGGTAATTTCTAATTATCAGTTTCATTTTCATTTTCATTTTCATTTTCATTTTCATTTTCAGTTTCATTTTCAGTTTCATTATTGGCAACCTTTTCTAGTTTTATATTATTAAAGTCAGGAATGATATTAAATGTTCCAGATTCTCCTTTTAAACATCTGTTAATTATCATTTCCTTCACATCATAAGGAATCTCTCTGAACGTCAACGCACCACGACCTTTATATTTTACTAACTCGTAATGATTCCCTAGATAGTTTACCATAATATAATGCGAAGGGTTGAATTCTTCGCGTGTTTCATCGTTCAGTTGTCCACATTGAATGATATTCTTGTAATCTTCTTGATTAAACGCCTCTTTCGAAAAGATAATATGCTTTACATTGAGTTCTTTCTCAAGTGTTGTGATTGTCCACGTGTCCGCCCAATATTTACTGGTTAAAATAATGCTCTTAAAATCGTCAATTGAGTTCACGCCTTTCATTATTTTAAAGTCATTTGCAAGCTGTTTAGATCCTTCGAATTCTGATTTGATCATTGCGATTCTTTGTTTCATTTCATCGTTTTGCTCAATCAAAGCATTTGAAGTAGGTGAATCCTTCGTTTCTTCTATTTTCTTAATTAGTTCTTTACGTTGTGCTTTCAAATTGCTATGTTCTTCTCTAAGAGATCTCATGGCAGACACAACATTATCATAGTTTTCTTTATAATTGTTAAATACATTGGGTGTCACGTTTCTGGCCACTAATTCTCTAAGTTCCATAACGGATATATTTCTTCCAATTTCTTTTAACCCGTCACGAAGTGATATAAAAAAACAATCACCTCCTCCTTCATTATTAATTATTTCGTAATTAGAATTATTGAAATATTTCTGTAACCAGGGATCATTATCGTTGAAAACATAGTTCGATTTCTCATTTTTTGACATTTCAGCAGTTTGTTCTGGCAATAAAGGTAATTTACTCAATGTGTCATCTTGTTGCTCCCGCTCTGTGCCATCGTCTGCTTTTTTGTTACTGAGAACACTGAATTTAGCTTTTATGTGTTCCTTAATGCGTTTTTTCCATAGCTTAAATTCATCTTTTCGTCCAGTCTTATCATAAAGTCTAACCAAAAATTCTTTCATAGTTATTTTATTAATTTCANCACCTAATTCATTAAATAGCTCATCTNAATAGCTCATCTGTCTCATGCAACACCGTCTCTTCATCCAATTCTGGCGCCAATTCACTCTTCTTGATAAAATCTTCAGTGACAAATGAGTACAATCTAGGTTCACCAAAACTAGATATATCCGGCTCTCCATTTTCATCGATGTTTGCCGACGCATTTGAAGACAATTGCTCATAAACTCCAATTCGCGCATCAATATCGACGCGATTCTTACTGACAAGATAAATTGGATAATAAACGACACCTTTCTCACTGAACTCATGTTGCGATTGTCCAAGTGCAATTATTATTTTCATATCATATATTTGGGCTTCGTACATAGATGAAACGAAGTTAACATCGCCTTCTTTCAATGACTTCGATTCGCGGTAAATTTCATTTACCAGCAATGATTTCACCATTATAAAGTAAATGTATATATTTTTAGCAGATATAAATTTACCACTTCTAAACTAAACTCTTTAGATTTCAATAATTATGTGTTTTGCGAAGAACTCATCATTTTTCAATTCAATCAAGTTTTGCCAAAGACGCTTCCGCATCATAACAAGGTGATTATTTTCAGGTTGAGACTCGAAATCTACTATTGTTTTAATTATATCATTCTTTTTCATTTTTCGCTTTGGTAGTTTATAATAGTCCATAATCAAACCCAACTGCTTCACATTATAGTTTGTAGAATAATCGAGAGAATACGCACATAACATATCGCAATTTTCAGATACTTCTAACTCCAAGTGTTTGGCGGTTACTTCTGCCATCAACAACTCAATATTTACCGGTTCTTCATTATTTGACTTGGCATTTTCTTTAATCTCGTAATTTACATTTTGCATGATGATAATAATTATAACGACGTTCTATTTAATTTGGTTTAATACCAATTTATTACGAATCAATAGCGTCAGTGATATCCATGTGTCTAAAAATACTCTTAGAAGTAATACTTGGATAATCAATTACTTTCATTTTGGTGACCACATTTACTCGTTCAATCAGTTCATTTAAATCCGAAATGCTATCGTCCTCTTTAAAGACTGGTATGGCTTTCAACAACATAATCGCAACGACCTCGGACAATTCGTCGACCACGTGTTTATTCCCCTCTTCGTTAATTTTTACACTCAGGTAATCTTGTAGGTCTCCAATAATGCTTATCATGTCTTTGCGTGTTACAACTCCTATTTTCATCAAATTAACATAAAACACACCAATTGCTCTTCGTTTCTCATTTTCTTTGTTGTTTTCACAAAACTTATCATAATCTTCTTCTGCATTACAGTATTCTATCTTAGTGAATATTTCACCAAATTGTTTTAGATTGCTTTGGAAAATTGTTTCCATTAATGAAAAATTCTGCATTAATTCTTTATAGAGCTTAGCATAAATCTCAGAATAAAACATGTTTCCACTGGCAATAGAAAAAATGGCACCTCCTACTTTCTTACATTCTTCTAATACGGTTTCGTTTATATTTTCATCGTCCCCAACAATCTCACGCAATTCATCGAAAATATGCCCCCTCAACTTTTCATAATTTTTTTCAGATATCTTATTTAAATGTTTTCTAATCGAATCAATCGCGCCGTCTATTCCCTCTTTTTTTACAATCTGTGTTACTTGAAATTGTCTAAATGTTTTCCAATCATCGTCCGATTGACCAGCCGATTTACTACGATACTTTGGTCCCTTCGTAATACTTGATGATTCATAACGTCGCTCATTTTTGGGAAATTGAGGAGTTCTCACGTATTCAGGCGCACCAACCTTATCCGATAGTCCCTGAATTGTATCAATTACGCTTGCTTCTAATTCATACTCAAATCCTTCAAACATTATTTTGTTGAAATCGTCAGGTTGATAGCGTTGAACAGAAACGACCATAACTAACTGTATATAACATTACATATTTATATTTGTTTAACATATATTGTATAATACACTTAAACCTATAAATAACTATACCTCTATGGCTCAAAATGAAAAAAATGTTGAATCGGAAAATCCAAATATAGGTTATGAGGCCAAAACCATAGAGATTTGGGACGAACTACCAGAAATTAATCAAATGCTACTACGCGGAATCTACGCACATGGTTTTGAGACTCCGAGCCCCATTCAAAAAAAGGCAATCGTACCAATGTTTGATGGGAAGGATATTATTGCACAGGCGCAATCGGGAACAGGAAAGACAGGATGTTTCACAATCGGAACACTACAACGCATCAACACCAAAGAGAACACGACACAAGCATTGATACTTTCTCCAACCCGTGAATTGTCACACCAAATTAAGCGCGTGTTGGACGCAATCGGTTCCATGATACCAAATTTAGTCACTCAACTCCTTGTAGGTGGAACATCTATTGATTCTGATATGGATCATCTATCTTCAAATACGCCTCATGTTGTCATTGGCTGTCCTGGACGGGTTCATGATATGCTCCGCAGAAAGTGTCTCAAATCTGCCAATATGAAACTCATCATTTTGGACGAGGCGGATGAAATGCTTTCACAAGGGTTTAAAGAACAAATTTATAATATTTTCCAATTTCTTCCTCCTGACATTCAGGTATCCATTTTTAGTGCGACGATGCCCCCTGAAATCATGAATCTTACCGATAAGTTTATGCGTGAACCGGTAAAGATTCTGGTTAAGGCCGAACAACTTACACTTGAGGGGATCGAGCAATATTATGTGGCGTTGGAAACAGACGAACACAAGTATGAGGCACTTAAAGATCTTTACGAGGTTCTCTCTTTGAGCCAAAGCATCATATACTGTAACAGCATTCGTCGTGTTCAAGAACTCTACGAAGCAATGACCGAAGATAACTTTCCGGTATGTCGTATTCATAGTAACATGGAAAAGAATGAGCGACAAGAGAATTACAAAGATTTCGCAAATGGAAAAATGCGCGTATTGATTTCATCAAATGTAACTGCTCGCGGTCTCGACGTACAACAGGTGAGCACCGTCATTAATTTTGATATTCCTAAATGCGTCAACACATATTTGCATAGAATTGGAAGAAGTGGAAGATGGGGCCGTAAAGGAATGGGGATTAATTTTGTTACGAAGAGAGATATTCATACGATGAAAGAAATAGAACAACACTATCATACCGAGATTAGAGAACTTCCGGCGAGTGTGGTAAACCAAACTTCTGTATGAGGTCTTTTTTTATTTTTTTTAGTTATTTTCGTGTAATTAAAGTAAATCGTTAATAGTCGTTATTATTATTCTTGTATGTCTAATAATGACGAGTTTTCAACTTCCGTTGGTATATAATGCTTCGTCAAAGAAATTAAGCAAGCACGTTATTACCGATTTGGAACTTCCTGTATCATGTAAAGCAATACTACACCCTACAACATCCTTTGGAATGAGAACGGCACCTTTATGGACGAGTCATTATACTTCAAACATCGATTTTCTAAAAGACACACAAAAACTACTTTCACGCGGTCTACCTATGATTTGTGACAATAACAGTCATGATATTTCCGGTATAAATACAACTTGGGATTGTGTGAAGCTTCATTCGAAAACGGGTGGTAAAGAGACCGACGATGACTTGGGATTTCACGCAAAATACCATTATGTTGAGTGGGAATGGTTGTATTCACTTAACAACAATGCCAACTTTCTTCAATGCATGAGCATCTACAATATGGCCTCACCCGTTTTATCGCTTTGTCTGCCAATTTTCTTTCTAATTCTTCCATATTTTATTATTCGAATGAAAGGTATGCCAATAACGTTGATGAATTATTACGATGTCCTTCGTGTTGTCTTTCAGCGGCACCAAATAGGACAACTATTCACCGTCTCATCGGCCACTTGGGACAAGCGAATTTATATTTTAGTGTCACTTGTATTTTATGTGTTACAGATCTACCAAAATGTTCGAACGTGTGTGACCTTTTGCAAAAACATGCACCATATTCATGAACAACTATTTACTGTAAGAAAACATATTTGTGCTTCAATTGATTACATGGAAGTTTTTGAAACATGTACAAACGACTTGAAAAGCTACGACAAGTTCATAGCAAATATGAAGATACATCAACTGGCTCTCTCAAAAATGCGTAACGAATTAACACTCATCACCGCAAATTCATTTTCACATTCGAAATTAAAGCAGATTGGACACGTAATGAAATGTTTTTACCAACTATACAACAACAATGATGTTAAAACGGCAATGGAATACTCTTTTGATTTTTGTGGGTATATTGATAATTTGCGCGGTCTCCAACATAGTATTACAGAAGGATTGTTGGGAAAATGTAAGTTTAGCAAAAAGGGAACCAAGTTCTATAACGCTTTCTACCCTGTAACTGAAAATGCGCCGATTAAAAACACGTATGATATTAACAAGCACCATGTTATAACTGGTCCAAACGCTGCCGGGAAAACTACGCTACTTAAGGCAACAATGTTCAATATTATCATGTCCCAGCAAATCGGCTTTGGATGTTACGATAAAGCAACTCTTTACCCTTTCCAACAAATTCATTGTTATATCAACATACCAGACACTTCCGGTAGAGATAGTTTATTTCAAGCGGAGGCGAGACGCTGTAAAGATATATTAACGTCCATAAACAACTCAAGTAAAGATACGAGACACTTTTGTATCTTCGATGAGCTCTACTCCGGAACAAATCCATATGAGGCAATTGGTAGTGCTGCCGCATACCTTGCCTATCTAAACAAACTTCCAAACGTTTCCTTTATGTTAACTACTCATTTTTTGGGTCTTTGTCATCGAATGAAGAGAGAAAAGCGAATCATAAATTGTCATATGCAAGTAGAAGAGCACGATGAAACATTTAAATATACATATAAACTCGCAAAGGGAATATCAAATGTTAAAGGTGGTGTAAAGGTTCTCAAAGATTTAGAGTATCCGGATGAAATCGTGGAAGAAACAAATAACGTGATGTCAAAGATTATACTTTGATTCGTTCAGTTACTATTTTAAATGTCCTGATGATTTAATAATGAAGCTCCCCGATATTCAAGGAAATGGTTTATTGCTGTCAATAACACTAACCCTACTAGTCGGTGCAGTAATTGTTTACTACCTGAATAACCGAATAATGACGTTGGAAAAATCTATTGCACGCCAAAATCTCATTTTAAGCGATTTTATTGGAAATGTTCGCAATGACCTCACTATAAGTGAAAAAGTTCCGGTGCCTTCTGGTCCAGTAAGTAACGATGCAACTCCCGAAGCAAAAGCAGCCGCCGAAAACTTTACAAATTCTTCGCAAGGAAAAATCAACGTATCTGATGATTCGGAAAGCGATAGTGATAGCGACTCGGACGAAGATTATTCTGAAGACGACGAAACCGAATCTCTTCCAGAGGAGAGGATTAATGAGGAAATTAAGGTTATCGATCTTTCCAACGAAAGCAACGATGTTGCAGAAAAAACAAACACCACGACTCCAGTGTTAATTGAAAGCATAGATAATTCCGATAACATTAAATCTATCTCTCTATCAAACAAAAACGATGCTGATTCGATGAATGATGTTGACGAAACACATGACGAAACCGATAATGAAAGTGATTCAGATATCGACAATGACTCTGTTGAACCCGCCGAAGTGAAGGATGAACACGCCGAAGTGAAGGATGAACACGCCGAAGTGAAGGATGAACACGCCGAAGTGAAGGATGAACCAGACAAAACACTAACAAATGTCGATTCTAATGAAACTGACTATACACTAAACGATATTGAGACTCTTCCAGATGATTTGAATGCAAATGTGAATGCTCTCAACGTTCACAAACTCTTTACAAAACATTTAGAATCTTCGAATAAAACAAGTGAAGATGAAGTGGTTAGTTACAACAAAATTAAGGTTGATGAACTGCGAAAAATGGCGAACAGCAATAATTTAGCAAGTGAATCTGAAATTAATAAGATGAAAAAGAAAGAACTTGTTGCTCTGTTCACGGAATCTAATCCGAATTAAAATGAGTTAAAATATTAATATATATATAAATGAATTACACGGGTTCAACTAATATACAATTTGATTTTCCTGTTATTATTGGTGATGGCAGCAAATATGAATCTTGGCAACCAGGAGCAGAGACAAACAAGATAATACGCAAAAACGAAGGGATTGTAAACAATATGCAATATCGTAAATATCTTATCGCTAATTCTGACAAGATAATCAAGACAAACCAAATGGAAGCTTGTGGAGAATGCTGTGGAAATACCCCACAATTTGGAAGTGGAAAGAAAATTAATGACCGTCCGTTTTTGTATAAATCATGTAACGAAAACGCAAAGCCGCATGGCTACGAAACCAGTGATTTAAAGAACATTTACATGACACGTCATCAATTACAAAGTACACAAGTAACACCTGTATTAACCCAAGAATATTTGTTTAAACATCATTATAAACGTTAGTAGTCAATGCTAGTCAAAAACCGCTACAAAAAAAAGTATTACACATTGTTTCACATAAAAACAATGTATAATGAATAGACAATGAAAATTCTAAGTATCGATGTAGGAATAAAAAATTTGGCCTATTGTATTTTAGAAATTCCTAACAATAAAAGTAATTACAGTATTATCGCGTGGGATGTGATCAATCTATGTGGAACACCACCTGTGTGTAATCAAAAGATAAAGAAAGGCAATTGTACACGCCTTGCAAAATTTCACAAGAAAAACATTAGATGCTGTAAATCTTGTGCTAAAAAAACAGGATTAATTATTCCAACCGAAGATTTATTAAAAGTGACGCAAAAACGAACAAAACTCGCCGATTTAAAAATCATTGCAGATAATTATGGACTAAAGCTGACCACCTCAAAAAAGACAGATGTTCAAGAAACAATTAATTCGTTTATGCGACAAAATTGTTTGGATGTCGTGCCAAAGTTTTCGGCATCTGAAATGTCCCTTGTTGACGTCGGTATCGCAATACGAAATAATTTAAATGACCCAACATTTCTTAGTGTCGACAAAGTGCTGATAGAGAATCAAATAAGTCCTATTGCCAATCGCATGAAAACAATACAAGGCATGATTGCTCAATTTTTCATTATGAACAATATTGAGGATATAGACTTCGTTTCGGCTGCAAATAAACTAAAACCATACATTCAAAATAAAAAAACTACATACAAAGAGAGAAAAGCTCTAGGAATTTCAACTACACACGATATTATCAATAAAAATGCAGAGCTAAATACATGGAACGAACATTTTAGCAAACATACCAAACAAGATGACCTAGCCGATAGTTTTTTACAAGGTCTTTGGTATATTAATGATATTTAGCATATTTTCCTGAGCATATTTTCTTGAGCATATTTTCCTGAGCATATTTTCTTGAGCATATTTTCTTGAGCATATTTTCCTGAGCATATTTTCTTGAGCATATTTTCTTGAGCATTTGAAAGCCTATATTTAACATTTAAATATATGCGTAAGCGTAATACTTAAAATTATATGTTCTCAAAGTATCATAATGCAACCAGAAGTGATAGATATTGGTTCTATTGACAATGGACCCGTAATCACTCTCAACAAGGATGATGACCCGTCATCCAAAGTAACTCCTGAAAAAGATAAACCGTCAGTAAACTTTGGCGGCGGTATCGAGTTTCTCATGAATGATAAACTAAAGGCCGACGCAAATAAATCTAAATCCGATATAGATTTAGGAGACGTGACAGAACTAGAAAATGAACTGAACGATCTAACCGAAGATATTTCAAAGAAGACACCTTCATCATCATCAACAAACCCTTTAGAAAACATTAAAATTGGAGACACCAGTGACTCTACAAATTCAGTAAAGTTCGAAGTTCTTGACGATAAAAGCATCCCAACACCTATAAGTACAACTCCAATTGCAACAGCAACTGCATCACAGAGTAAAGATGATGAGTCTAATAAAACGTGGGATGGATTTGGTAAATTCAACAACATACCGTTAGACCCTGATAAGCAAGTGCCTGCTCAACCAAAACTAACACAGGAGGAGTTGCTAAGAGAGAAATTTAAAGCACTTCGCAAACTCGAAGCGATTGAAAAGAAGGGAGTGAAGCTTTCCAAGAGATACACAATGGAGTCTTCACTCCAAGAGATGCAAGGAGAATACGAGCTGATCCTTTCAGAAAGAGAATGTTCGGCTAGCTGCAAGTTCCAGGGACGCATGTTAATGGCAGCGGTTACAGGACTAGAGTTTTTGAATAATAGATTTGACCCTTTCGATGTAAAACTTGATGGCTGGGCAGAGCAACTCAATGAAAATATAGAGGATTATGACGAGATATTTGCTGAGCTTCATGAAAAATACAAATCAAAGGCCAAAATGGCACCCGAACTAAAATTGCTGTTCCAATTAGGTGGTTCTGCCATTATGGTTCATATGACCAATACCATGTTCAAATCTGCGATGCCTGGTATGGACGATATTATGCGGCAAAATCCTGAGCTTATGCAACAATTTACGCAGGCGGCCGTAAACAGCATGAGTGACACGAGTCCAGGATTTAGCGGTTTCATGAATGGCGTTATGGGAAATGACGACACACAGCCTAACGTGGCGCCTGGACCGCCACCGGCTCCAATGCCTACACAGACTTTGCGAAGCCAACGCTCACAAGTTCCCAATAATCGTCCTGATATGTCGGCTGCCCGCGGCGATGATGGTATCAATATAAGCGAGAATTTTGGCAGTGTAGGAGCAGAACCGCCCACACGAAGCACCAAGTCGCAACGACCAGAAATGAAAGGTCCATCTGACATATCAGACCTTCTCTCTGGATTAAAAACCAAAACCATCGATATCAGCGCCCCGAACGAGAAGAAGGACAGTAGTACAATAAGTATTCAGGACTTGAAAGAAATTTCAGATGCAAAGCAGCCGGCACGTTCAAAAAGAAGACAAAAGAGTGACAAAAATGTAGTTAGTCTAGAACTTTAATTCTAATTTAAAAAAATTTATGATGTTTATATAAATGAATATTAACGAACTATTTGAATCCGTACCGCCTACGCCCACGCACCCGCCAGTGCCCATGCCACGTGCACCTACAGGAGCCATTCGAGTGAAAAATAATAAAAACCAAGATATAATAGATAATAAAAACCAAGATATAATAGATAAGATAAATAAATATATAAATGATGTTAAACCATATATTGATGAAGGTGTTGCTTTGGATTACTTACGTAAGGCAAGGAAAAAAGAGAGAGATGATTTCAAGGCTGCTATTCGTCTTGCCAAAATAAGACTCAATAATGATATTAACAGCACGAAAAATGCCAGAAATCGTAAGGGTGGTCGCAAGACTAACAAGCGCAAGACTAACAAGCGCAAGACTAATAAGTACAACACTAGAAAGCGGAAGAATTAAAGAATTCCATATTGTTTCCATAACACGATAATACAAATTTTAGATGTCAAATATCAAATATCAAATGTCAATCGTGTATGCTTTATCTATATCGTTTTGTGACGATGAACGAATGAAATCTTCTTCTTCTTGAAAACTTACATATGTATATGGTATATCATCTGTTGGACGAAACCTCTTCCTTTTCTTTACGTCGTCAACCACATTTTTCGGATTACAAAAGCAGTTTCCCATAATAATGTTTTATAATTAAGACCAAGACATTATTTCAATTTTTCATACTTAACTATATCACTACATTTAAATGCAAAATTTATATAAAGAGCATTGTATAAGACGTTATTATGCTATCTAGACTTCCAGAAGAATTAATATCAAAGATAGTATTGGATGCTATTATTCTATTAAAAAATGAAACTTGGAGAGAAGTTCACGAGGAACTACTACTCAAACGAATAACACCTCAAACAGAACTTGGTTGTATTTTTTTGACAACCAATTATCCTATATTAAATCCCATTGACGTTGAGCTTGCCAATATCGATTACGCACATGCAGTGCGTATTCCCCTACTTGTTTAAACAAACGCATTCTTCACATCCACCGCACTCAGTTTATACTCAGGACCAATTTTCTTGAGTATTTTCTCTATTTCCTTTTCAGATGATTCACAAGTAATACTACGCACAATTTCCAAGTAGGTCTCTGTTAGACGCTCGTTCTTTTGCCAGTCCGGGTAGGCAGTTTCCCATAAATCATGGAATCGCTTGCTCACTTCATACTCGGTCACTTTGATCACCTTCTTTCCATTATCTCTCTTCCATCCATCATCATCTTTGATCATCCAGGTCCGTTTCTTCACATCCGTGCAGTGAATTGGTCGCTGGACCACCGGAATGGGTTTGAGATTCTGTATAAGAAGATTCGAAACACCGCTTTGCTTCCCCTGTTTGTACTTCAAAATGTCTTCGATGGTCATCTGGAACTCGGTGGCAAAGTTTTGGAGCGTCATCGCGTCTTTACAATTCTCGTCCAGAAACACCTGAATGTTGAAATTGTTGTTGCGAACATTGTTAATATTATTTGTCGTATTCCCTATTTTAGGAATAATGTCCCGAATAATCTTGTTTTGCTCATGGACCATGTTGAGCAGGTCAGTCTTCGAAAGCTCCTCTAGAGAATCGGGTTTTGCGATTATTTTATTACATTCACTCTCTTCAGGTATGTAGGCGCATTTTTTCTTGTGCTTGTGCAAACCTTGTCTGTATATATAGGATTTTCCACACTCACAATGAAAATTTGCTTCTTTTTGCTTCTTTTTGTCATCCTGCGTCATCCTTTTATGTTTCAGTGTTAAAAGGTGGTTGTTGTAGTTACTCCTTCGTGATGTTTTATAGTCACATAATTCGCAAGTAAAAAACTCGTGCTTCTTTTTGCTTGTTTTTTTGTCCTCCGCGTCATCCATATAACCTAAACACAGACATTATTTTTAGGTTGTTTTTGGGCGGCGTAGTGCCTTTTTTTCAGCCCTACATAAGGTTCCTACATAGGGTCCTTCGTAATTTTGCGGTTATTCCCTTCATTGTGTAGGTAAACACACTTTTTTTACACTTTTTACAGAGGTTTGAAAGTCATTTTTCAAAAATGGAAATTTAGTGTTTTTTTTTGTTTTTCAAAATTGAGAATTGGATCTGTGTAATTTTGTAAAAACGTGTCACACGAAAAATATTAGGATGTATTGATTTTGTTGTCACAGCATTATTGGTAAGGTAGATCACATCGTATGTAATATTAGGGAATGTTATAGAAATGAAATAATATGATATCTTATAGAAATGATATATCATATAAAAGTAATGTTGTAAACACAATTATAATGATTACAGAAGATGGAATTGTGGATTTTGTCGAGAAAAGTGGCGGATTGCTCATCACGCGCAAAAAAGTGAACCATACAAATTTCGCATTCAATACTGCCATTGCATGTTTAACAGGGTATAATCAAATCATTTCTAAATTCTACAATGATTTTTTACCAAAATTCAACGAAAAAATAATTTTGATTATTGTTGAAACAGACGATTTCATTTTAACACAAAAAATGGCATCTCATCCATTGATAAAACATATATATTGTTGGAACAAGCCACTAAACCACCCAAATGTATCTGCACTACCGATCGGGCTGAACTATGACCGCCAACATGATGTGTTAGTTCACTGGTTAGAACAAAACAAAGACACGAAACTACATAACAAACTACTATGTGTGAATTATTCACCCAATACCAACTCAGTTCGCGGAGCTTTGATTCAAAAAGCAAACACAGAGTGGAAAGGGTTTTGTGATGTATTAGGATTTATTCCAAACCAAACTGAGTATTGGAGACCTAGTCATATTGAAGGAAAAATCCGAATCAACGTTACAAATCCAAAATGTTATGATGTGATCTCCCAATATAAGTTTGTGCTGTCTCCACCAGGTGCTGGTATGGACTGTCATAGAACGTGGGAAGCTCTATACATAGGATGCATACCAATCGTGATAACTTCAAAGATAGATGAACTGTATGAAGAACTTCCTATTGTAGTTGTAAAGGATTGGAGTGAGATTACCAAGGAGTTCTTAGAGAGAAAATACGACGAAGTAATGAAGAATAAACAAGATAATAAATACAATATGGAAAAATTGGAACTTAAATATTGGGCAGGCAAATTAGTAATTGATAAAATACCAAAAAGAAAGATTCATTTTATTACGTATGGCAATGATAAATTTGAAAAAGCAAAGACACGAATTGTGAAAGAAGCACACGCNTTTNGCGAGTTCANTTCAGTNAAAGCATTTGGACCACAAGATTTACCGAGAGATTTTANNAACAATTATGAGCNGATTCTNANTATGCCAAGAGGAGGTGGCTATTGGATTTGGAGACCAATCATAATCCAACAAGCATTAGATAAGATAAATTATGGTGAATATCTTGTCTATCTTGATGCAGGTTGTACGATAAACACAAAAGGAAAACGCAGATTTAACGAATATTTACAATTATTAGATGATAACAAAAATAAATACGGAATATTATCATTTCAAATGAGCGGTAATAATGGACCGGGTGGTGTTGAAAAGGAAAAGTTTTGGACAACAAAGCAAATCTTTGATTATTTTGAAGTTAATCCTGAAAGCTCAATTGGTAATTCAGGTCAATATCTTGGCGGTGTATTAGTTATGAAAAAGAATGAGCATTTATTAAGCTATATGAAAGAATACACAAATGCAATATTATCTAATCCAGTATTGTGTACAGATCATTTCAATACTCAACCCCAACATCAAGAATTCAGAGAAAATAGACACGAACAAAGCATTACGAGTATTTTAAGAAAAAAAATGGGGAGCGTTGTCATAGATGGCGACGAGTCATGGATGGTTCCATTCGGTCAAGGTGAATCATTGAAATATCCCTTTTGGGCAAAACGATCTAGAAATTAATGAATTAATAAAAATATTTTAATAATCAATATTATAATAAATGTTTTCTAAAATAATTATTATAATATTCCTTGCATGCGTAACCCTTGTCAATGGAATTTTGAAGGTAATAACGGTGTAAGTAAAGCACCAGGAAATTATGGTGTAATTATAAATCATCACAGACGTAACAAGTAAAATAAAATACTTTATTTTACTATCCATATCTTTCAAGTTTTATATTATTTTTATCTGTAAATTCTCTACAAGCACATAATGTTATTATATTTCGTATATCAATAATTTTTATATTATTTAATATACTTCTATAAAGAACGATGGATTCGGCATTAAATATATTTTTAATTATATCGTTGTGTTGAATATCATCTTTAATATACCATATTTTCTTAAACGTTTCGTATGTAGATATACTAAACCAATCACATGTTTCTCCTCTTAATCTATTATAAATTACATCATTCTTCATATTAATGAAAATATCATTAAATTTTTTAACATCACAATCTTCTATATATAAATCGGTCCGAATTCTCAAAACTATATCATTTTCATCAATTAAAGAATTTTTATCTATATATTCTACAATTTTTCTAATACCATAAAATAATTTATAAATTCTTGGGGTCCAATGCTCTATTTGAGGATGTATTAATTTTTGCTGTTGTGTTCTACTTGTAATTGTTTTAAATATTATTTTATCATTTGGTTCTTTCTCAGGATGTATAAAATCAATATTATTAATTTTTTTGGCATCTATTGTATTATCCTCCCAGTAACATAAAAAAATGTTTACATCGTAGTCTATAATTGTTTTAAACTTATTTACTAAATAATTTAAATAATCTACATTTTTATTAGGACGAATAGGTCCTGTTATTATGAGATTAATTTTCGGTATATTATCGATATTCTTCAAGATAAGTGACATACACTTCGAGGTAGATACCCCTTATATTTATAATCTATACTTTTTTTTGAATAATTAAACTAGGGCTAACTATTTTTGTATTTTTTAATTCAAATGTAGCTTTATCTAAAGTTTTTAAAAATTTATCAACCCCTAATGTTTCATCCCACGCATGAAAACCATATTCGTCACATATTATAATACCACCTACTGATACCTTATCCCATAGTTGCATTAATATTTTAAAAGTTGGTTCCCCCACGTCTAAATCCATATATAATATTTTAATTTTCGCACCTATATTTTTTGTGTAATATTCGTTTGATTCATTAACCGCATTTCCCTTTACCAAAATATAATTTTCAGAATTAAAACATGCTAATTTTGATGTCACACTTTCTAACGATAATTCATCACTATTTACACGCATTAATACATTTTCCATTAACTTTTTGCTTTCATCTGATATTGTGTTAATAGTTTTTTCCGGATTAAAAAAGTCAAATCCTATTACTTTTGTCAAACTATGCGGTTCGTAAATTTCTCTTAATTTCAACCATAACGCCATTCCTCCACCTTTAAACACACCAAATTCTACTATATCACCAAATATATCTTCATTATTAACGTGCAAATACAATTCTATTTTTTTTGTCATTTTTTGAAATACGCGTTTATCGTCACTAAATATTATATTATTATAAGCGTCATAAATACTTTGTTTCGTTTCTGGCATATTATTATATATGTTTAATTCCATTAATTTAAAATTTACATATATATGTTTAAATACTTATTATCAACCTATTTAATATTTTGTTATAATTACAATTATCGATTAATTTGTGTGAATTTTTTAAATTTATTTGGTGTAGATCTACATCTATATTTATCCGACCAAATATGGTCATATGTATAATTATAACTTTCACCCGTTCTACAATACATATAACATTTATCTGTTTTTATTTCTAGATGTTGTGCCATAGCTAAAAAAGAACTGTCGGACATAATAACAATATCAGCATTTTCAATTAAATCAATATAATCTAAAATTGGCAAATCTAAAAAAGATTTTGCTATATTATAATATTTATTATTGTGATGTATAATATTGTTGCTAATATCACTATCAACACTATTATTGCTAATATCGTTATTGTTATTTCTAGATTCATACATTGAAACAGACGGGTTTACAATTAGAACGTTATCAATATCTATATTAAATTTATCTATTACAAAATCCAACGAAAAAACTTCTCCAATAGATGATGTATTGTGTACGAAAATATATTTACTTATGTTATTATCTTTAATTGAATTATATAGTGTTAAACTATTTTCAGTTTTGTTAACGTGAAAGTAATCCCAAAAAATTTGATAATTTATTTGAACATCGTCATAAAACGAAAAAGGTAAATCATATATTATTTTACCTTGACCATAAGAATTATTACGAATACCATGCTGATGAAATCCTAATAAATATTTTCGGTAACCATTAAATTTTTCATTAAACTTGTGTATAGGAGCACCATAAGCGGGAGAAATAGAATTATCATCGGGCACACTCAATATCTTTATGGTAATATCATCTGAATACATCTGTTTAATATTATTTTGAGTATTATCTTTACATACAACCAAAACCTCGTCGTATATAGTAGCTAAGTATCTAATCATACCTACAATATAAAACTGATCACCCATACCAAGGTGACCGAGAACCATTGCTTTTTTGTGTTTGTAACCCTTTTGTTCTCTGATATTTGATTCCAATATAGCATCTATTTTGGATTTTACTCTAAATCTTCTTTCATTATAATCCTCTTGTTCTAAAAATAACTCTAATCTCTTTGCAGGATGATTATTTTGATATTTTGCTTCATCTAAAAGTTCCCATATCTTTGTATTAATGTTTATCAATGTATTATAAAAAAATACTACCTTTGATATATGTTTTTTTAATTTATTATTCAATAGTTCCATCTCATAATTTATATTTTGTAATTTATTGTCATCAGTTATTTTAATAGATTTTATATGTAAGATAGATAATCTATCTAATGCATCTGATATTGAGGTTTCTACTAATATGTTATTATGTAAATCACTCATAATAATATAAATAATTTATATATTTAAATTATTTTAAATATAACAACACTATTTTAAATATAGCAAACACTATTTTAAAATTAATTAAATTATTTTATTAGCACAATCAACAATATATTTAATTATATTTTCGTTTACATTATTAAATGGTAATAATATATATTCGTTATGAATTTTTACTGAATTAGTAATTTCATTATGTTTAATATCTTTTAAATGTTCGAACTCTTGAATTGGTAAAAACATAGGTCTTGTATCAATATTATATTTTTTTAATTCATTTTCTATATAAGAGTAACTTTTATTGTTATCAATTCTGAAAGCAAACGACCAATAAGAAGATTCGGTATTTTTATCAGTGATCTGTATTTTTAATTTTGAATTAGTCAATGCTATGTATTTTTTGTAATTGTAATATATTTGTTTTTTATCTTTAATAATATCATCTTTTTGTTCGATTTGAGATAATAATACTGCTGCTGTAATATTAGACATTCTTAAATTAGTTCCTAATTGTTTATGGTGAAATTTTTGATCTGTAAATCCTTGTCTTGTATATGAATATATATATTCATACAGTTCTTTATCGTTTGTGCAAAATGCTCCACCTTGACCTGTAGTAAAATTCTTATTCATATTAAATGATAAAACCGATGCTATACCTGCTGAACCTGTTGGCATATTTTCATAAAAACCCAAATATCCTTCCGAATTATCCTCAAATATATATATATCGGGTCTTTGACGCTTGAGTTTTGGAATATTAGTTATTCCACCTACATTATGCACTACAAATAATGCAGAGTTTTCTTCTAAATTCTCAATATTTTCTATATTAAGGGTATTAATATCTACATCTAAAAGTTCGATATTTTCTCTTGAAAATTCATGTAATAAAATATTCATTCCGGCCATAAATGTATTGTTAGGGATGTATATTTTTTTACAATTCGGATACTTATATTTCAAACATTTTGCCATACATAATATGGCAGCACTTCCTGTTAGTGTTAAAATTATATAATTACATCCAGTTATGCTTTTTAACTCATTTTGTGATTTTTCTATATATTTTCCATCCATCGATATCCACGTAGATTCAATTGCATCGGTTACATACGGGATTGCCTTATTTATGCAATATGGTTTATTAAAAAAAAGAATAGGTTTATTAAATTCTTTAAAATTAAACAATATATCTACTAGCGTATTTATTTCACAATCTGTATATATTTTATGACTAGGAGAACTAATATATAAGCCAGTTTTATGTATTATCTCAGCGCCTGTGTACAATTCAGGATTAATATTTTTATCAATTTCTTTCATAACAGGTTGTCTTGTAAAATTCCCGGTTACTATTGGTCTATTTTCAATTAAATTGTCGTCCAGATATTTCATGAAATCATTCAAACAATATGCAAAATCTATATTTAATAATATAGGTATACAGAACCAATTTGATTCACATCCTGGCGTTGTAATAGGAAATTTAATTATATTATTATTTTTATGATAATTAGTTATACTTTTAGTAATATTGATATAATTAGTTTTACGTATTTTATTTCTTTTATCTATATAATTTAATTGAACAGAACCCATAGCACCTTGAAATTCCATAGGTCTAAGATTATATCCTAATTCTACGAAACAAAACTTATTATTAACATTATTAACATTATTAACATTATTTAAAGTATTATTACCATATCTTGTCCAACCATGTGATCTAATACATTTTAATAAATTGTAATCAAACTCAGTTTTACATATAATCATACCTCCCTCAATTGTTGTCATATGATGTGAAAAATAAAATGAAAAAGTACCCATGTCTCCGAAACTACCTAAAAATTTCCCATTGAATTTGCTAGTTAAAGATTCACAAGTATCCTCCATAACAATCAATCCTCTATCATTTGCTAATTTCATTGCAACATCCATATCTGTTGAATTTCCAAGTATATGTACAAGAACTATTCCTTTTGCATTAGGATATTTATTAATATCCTCGGCAGTAATGTTAAGTGTATCTTTGCTACTATCAATAAATATAGGTTTCAAATTGTTTTGTATTATGGGGTAAACACTAGTGGACCAACAAACAGCAGGAACAAGAACCTCATCGCCTGGTTTAAGAAATTTATCTCTCTTAGTATTACACAATGCCGTCATTGCTAATAAATTGGCAGACGAACCAGAATTAACCATAACAGCATAATCAAAATTAAATTTTTTACAAAAATCTTTTTCAAATTTTTCAACATAAGGACCCATTGTCCACTTATCTGAATTTAAAACGTCGGTTATAGCATCTATTTCTTCTTGTCCATATGTTTTTTCATATAACTTATATTCCATAATTAATATATAGTTTTCAGTTTAAATATATTAATCAAATAATTATTATATGTCTCTGTCATTTTCTAGAGAAACCTTTATATTTTATGATTATATACCATTATTAGCAAAACATGTAATAGATTTTCCTAAGGATAAATATACATGTTGGGGAATAACACCAAAACATAATTATCCTCCATTTAATATTAACAATATACAGGAAAATGATATAATATTTGTTAAAACAGATTTATTACCTCAGTTTTTTAACTATATATACAAACAAATCCCCAATAAATTTATATTATTAACAGGAGTAGCAGGGTTAGATGTAAATATTGATTATAAGCGATTTTTAAACGAAGATAAAATTATAAAATGGATAGGATGTAATATATGTTTTGAACATCCGAAAGTAGTGAAAATACCCATTGGGTTTGAAGAACCAGAAAGAAGGCGTGGTGGTCCTGCAGATACAGGCGAAGGTGGAGACCAATTATTACTACAAGAGAATTATACAAACAGAATAAAAATAGAAGACAAAGAGGATAAACTCCTTATAACATATTTGGGTAATACACATAACACTAGAAATACAGTAATAGATTACTTTAAAGATAAAGATTTTGTATATTTTGCAGATAAAATGAATTTTGATAATTATATGAAAACTATTAATAAATATAAATTTGTATTATCTCCAAGAGGAGCAGGTACAGATACACATCGTTTTTGGGAAATCTTATTGATGGGGTCAATACCAGTAGTTGAAAAAAATGGTTTATATGATTTATATAATAAATTTCCTTGTGTAATAGTAGAAACTTTTAAAGACGTAACGAAAGAATTATTAGATAATTATACATTTGATAAACAAAAATATAATAATATAGATAAGTATTTATTTATAAAGAGTTTTAATGATATAATTGATGCACAAGTAAAAAAAAAATAAACCATCTTTTTTCAACATGTCATAAATTTTTAAAAACGATTCCTTGTATGTGGGGTCATGTTCAAAACATTCTGTTAATATAATTGTATCAAATGTTTCATTATCAAACGGCAGATCTTTAGTTTTAGATACGATGGTAACATTTGGGGCTTTGATGACATCATTCCCGTTGTATTCGCAATTTTTACACCTTTGAACATATAAAACGCCGACTTGAAATTTTAAACTTGGGAAAATACTATAAAATATTGTTATATATATTATATGAAAATAACTTATGGAATTAGGGATAATGTAATTGATGTTACAAAATTATGTAAAGAAAGACTTCTTACAAAAATAATATTATTGTAATTCCTTCGGGAGATTGTGAGAGAGCAAAGCATTTTACAGACCCAATACTAGAAAATATATTAACAGACAAAGGTGTTCTCTCTTATAAAGATAGAACGATTGAAAGCATATTTATAGGAAATTATGAAAATAGTGAGCAAGCAAAATATAGAAATACTCAAAATGATTGGAGTTCAGTATTAACAGAATTTCATTGCACTGCTGGTAATAAACATAAATTCACTCACGAAGAGTATTTGATGAAATTACGCAATTCGCGTTATGGTTTGTGTTTACGTGGTTATGGTAGCAAATGTCATCGCGAAGTAGAATTAATGGCATTCGGAACAGTTCCAATAGTAACACCCGAAGTTAATGTAGATTCTTATATGGAACCATTGATTGAAAATAAACATTACATAGCAGTAAAAGATGAAGAAGAATTTGTAGAAAAACTAAAAGTAATAACAGAAGCTGATTGGAATTTAATGTCTAAAGCGTGTTACGAATGGTATCAACAAAACGTTTATAGTAAACAAAGTTTTACTAATATGATTAATAAAATTTTATATGAATTTTGAGTGAATAAATTTAAAGTTGAAAATAACAAATAGTCTAATATTTAAATTTAACATTTATATATTTTCAAAACAAAACCATTATTTTATAATATTAGCTTTCCCCATTTGAAAATCTGCCCAAGTACCATTTTTTGTCATAATTTGTCTATTCATCCCATCATATTGTATTATTGAAGTTTATTTTTATATTGAGAATAATATTATACACATTTGGAAATAGGTGTTTTTGATAGATATTAGAAATAATATTGTGTTATTGCTTTTCTTTCTCCTTGTTCTATGATATTTCCTCTATGGATATATGTTGTGTTTGCTAATATAACTGTTCCTTTTTTCCCTGTAATGTTGAACAAATTGATATTATCGTTTGTTTGTATTAAATGATTGATTGTTTCGTCTGCATATCTTGTATTATAGTTTGTTGTTCGTGGTTTCGGGTAACCTATATGATTTTTACTACTATTCGTCAAAAACTGAAAATTTCCATTTTGGTCAGTAACGTCTGTTAAATACATTAGTGCTTTGAATTGACAATCATGATTATCTCGATGCCACCCTGCCCCGCTATTTTTTATTTTATTTTTTTCGTAAACTATTTTGTTAATAAGTGTTTTTTTATTCAAGTTTTTATTAAATCTAACGGCACAGTTATTCAAAAAAACATTATCCGAAAATATTTCTTTTATTTTAATAGAATATTTCTCTGCATGAAATATTCTTTCATCGTTACTACAACCCTCTTTATCTAAAATTTCTATTTTGTCTTTTGAATTTTCAAAAACAATGTTATATTCGTTATTCAAAATATCAATTTGTTCATTATTATAGAAATTTTTTAATATACAAATTCCATATTTACTTAATAATTTATCTGTAATAATATTGGTGGGTTTAATATGTTGACAATCTATTAAAGGTAATGTTGAATCTTGAACTGCACAAAGAGTAGCATCTATATAATTATTATTATGAAGCCATCTTATAATTAATAATTCTGTTTCAGGACAGTGACAATCGGAAAGTTTTTTATTTTTACAATTGTATAAATGTTTTTTAAGTTCGACGTCAGATAATGAATAATGTGTTATGTATATTTTTTCTTTTTCCTCTATTAATTCTTTAACATCGTTTGATTTAATTAATACCTCAAATATAGCATTACAACCTATTCGTGGAAGTTTTTTAAATATATATGGACTAGATATATTTGTGAGATACTTATTATATAGTATATAATTATTATTGTTTTGTTTAAGTAAACAAACATCATAATTTTTTGAATAAAATGTTTTTTCAAACTCTTTGATATATTTATCTGATACTCCTGTTGATTTTATGTATTTATAAATACCTTTATTTTTTATATTATGATGAACATGTACATTTACATACTGAATATAAGTTTGCGTTCCATTATTGTTTCCTGGTAAACCTAGATTTAAGCGAATATTTTTTCCAAACGAATCTATAATTTCATTGAAATCAAAATTATTGTATGACTTATTTCCAATAATTAACATATATATAATAATATTATTATGATTTGTATTTAAATATACAATAATATTAACATTATTATGGTTAAAATTATAGCCGAGATTGGAATTAATCATAACGGTTCTATGGAAGAATGTAAGAAAATGATTATGTTAGCAAAAGTATCTGGTTGTGATTATGCAAAGATTCAAAAAAGAAATCCAGATGTTTGTGTTCCAGAACATCAAAAATCTGTTATGCGTAAAACACCATGGGGCGAAATGACTTATCTTGAATATAAATATAAATTGGAATTTTCAGAAGAACAAATAAAAGAACTTTGTGATTATGCAAAAGAAATTGGTATTGAATTTTTTGCTAGTGTTTGGGATTTAGATAGTGTGACTTTAATGTCAAAATATACACGAATTGTTAAGCTTGGAAGTCCTGTAATTAACGATCTTGATTTATTGAAAGCAACACGCGAAGCATTTGATTTTGTCATTATGTCTACTGGAATGTCCACAGAAGAAGAAATAGAAAAGGCAGTTGAAGTTGCAAAACCGGATGTAATAATGCATACAAATTCTACGTATCCTTGTCCACCAGAAGATTTAAATTTACGATACATAGAACATTTGCGTAGTAAATATGGTGATAATGCGGAAATTGGATATAGTGGACACGAATATGGTCTAGTAACAACATTTGCCGCTGTTGCGATGGGTGCAATTTGGGTAGAAAGACATATTACTATGGATAGGAACTTGTGGGGGTCAGATCAAAAATCAAGTATAAACCCGGCTGGTTTATTTAAACTGGTAAAAGGTATTCGTGATATTGAGGATGCTACTCAGTATGAACCAGGATCAAGAAAACAATTTGAAGGAGAAAATTTTAAAAAAAATACTTTGAGAAAATAATAATTAAATTTTAATATAAATAAAGCTTATTAATTATAATATAATGTCTTTAAAAAACAGAATCAAAGGACCGGTTTTTTCGATAATAACACCTTTTAAAAATAATGGGAAAGATATTGATTATGATTCTTTGGAAAATTATATTCAATATATGTATGACAATGGGGCGAAAATATTTTATGCGATGGCATTTAACACCCGTTACTTATTAATGAATGAAGATGAAATTTATAAAGTAAATGAATGTGTTATAAAGAAGGTAAAAAGTTTTGAAGATGATGAAACTATAATAATTGTAGGAGATCCACTAGATTGTTCTACTGAAACATCTATAAAATTCGCTCAACACGCCAAAGATAAAGGTGCAGATATGATTAGTTTAATCTATAGAGCATATTTATTTTTCGACGATCATGTATTTAATCATTATAATACTATTGCAAATGCCGTAGACATTCCTATTTTAGTTCATGAAATGCCATTTATGAAAGGTATTCCAAAACATCAAAATGGTAATTGGTCGATAGATTTATTAGATAGATTAGCAAATATTCCTAATGTAATTGCTGTAAAAGAAGATGCAAAAATGGATGATTATACAAAAGATATTGTAGATAAAATTAGTGACAGAGTTGCTATTGTTGTTTCTGGAAATGGATTACAGCAGTGGAGTAAAGTAAGTGAAAAATGTCAAGCATGGTTATCTGGTGTTGGTAATTTATTTCCAAAAGTAGAAATGGATTATTACAAGTATCATTTAAATAATCAAGAAGATAAATGTAATGAAATTATTGAAAATATAGAAAAACCCTTCTTTTTTGTAAAAGATAATTATAGTTGGCATTTAGGTATCAAATCTGCGATGGAACATTTAAATATTATGAGTAAACAAGAAAGAATGCCTTATCAAGAATTAGATGAAGAAAAACATAAACATGTTGGAGAAATTGTAGAACAAATAAAAATACAATATAATATTGCATTATAAATATATAAAAGGATGTATATAAAATATACATATGGAAAATTTTAAAAAGTATATTTTAGATATAAACAACAAAAATGAATTCAGCGAAGTTAGCTTATTTTGGAAAAAAGAATATAAAAATTTTGAGTTTGAAAATAAGTTCGATTTCATTCCATCAGACGAAGAGATAAAAAATTTAAGAACATGGAATAAAAGAAGAGCAATGGGTAATGGTGATTCAGACCAGATAAAATGGGGGAAAGAATCATATATACGATTATTAAAGGCTTTTCCAAAAGAACAAAAACTTACTGAATATATAAATAATTTAAAAGAAAGCGATATGGGAAACCCTGTTAAAGTAAAAACCCATTTAGGTAATTTTTCAGGTATGTTTTATTTAAATATAATACAAACATATATTTTATATAATGCTATAAGTAATTTTTACACAACAGATAAGCCATTAGATATTTGTGAAATTGGAGCTGGATGGGGACAATGTTGTGAAATCTTGAATCAAAAATTATCATTATCATCATATACAACTATAGATTTGAAAGAGACCTTGGTTTTATCATATTTAAATGCCTTACATAATTTTGATAATTCAGATATACAATTAATAATGAATGAGAAACAAAAAAAATATAATTTTTGTGTTCCTGAAAATATATATCACTTAGAAAATAGTAATAACCAATATGATATCTTTATTAATTGTTATTCATTTCAAGAAATGTCAAAACAAAATGTAATTTCGTATGTAAATTTTATTAAAAAAAAACTAAAAAGGAATGGTTTATTTATTTCAATTAATAGTTGGGGGTATGACCGGTATGAAATTAAAGATTTTTCTGATTTACAATTACATAATTTTGAATTCATAGATATATTTAATGATCCACGTTCTATTGGTTGTAAACAATTGGTTGTTGTATGTAAAAACGTAGAACATAATAGAGAAATAAATATAAATAAATTAAATAGTATGGCACTTGACTTAAGAGATAACAAAATAAAAAAAGAAGACTTTTTGAAAAATATTTATATTTAAAATATGATAACAATTTAAATATTATTAATATATTACATAATGATTAATAATATTGATGAAATATGTGATAAAATTAAAACGCAAGGGTATTTTGTATGTAAAAATTATGTATCAAATATAGAAAAAATAGATAATGAATTTGAAAATATCATTAATAATGAAATTAATAATTTCGATAAAAATACAGGAAAAAATAAATGTTTGAGAACTAATTTAGATAATAATTATTTGAATAAAAATAATTTTCCAGAAATTTATAAAAATTTATTTAATATTTCTACTATGAAAATATGTAAAAATTTTGGTATTGATTTTGTTAAAGATAAAAAAGATACTTTTATTCATAAAGATTATGAGTGTTTAAATACAAATAATGTTTATCCACATTTTGATTATGATAGAAAATTAAAGTTTTATTTATGTGTTAGTGATATGGATATAACAAATGGTTGTTTCAAGGTTTTACCAAATAAATTTGAGGATGGTAAATTTAGAAAGGTTATTAGATTACATTTTATTCTGTAAACTTAAAGACATATCTTTATATCTTTGAAAACATGTAGGATATTTACATATAATATTATGTAATTTTTCTATTACATTTTTTGATAAATGCTTTTTAATAAAGTTTATATCTTTATTTACAGAAGAACTATATATACCATTATATTCTTCTCCTTCCCTATGATCCTTACCTTTTAATACTAAATTAGAACCTTGTGAACGATATAACTTATTATCAGAACCAATAAGTTGATCAATAATAATTTTATCATATTTAATATTTAATCTGTCTGCTATATTTTTGATTTCTTTTTCACTATCATCAACTAAATCTTCATAATATAATAATATAAATTTTTCGTTATCGTATATTTTTTCAATTATTTCACCATATTTACTTGTAAAATTACAAATATCTTTATCACTCCAATTATGAGTTATTCTGTTAGATACGGCACGATCATAAGGATTTCTTATAATAGTAATCCAATAATGTTGGTCAGATTTTTTTATCCAATCATTAAAATAATCTATTTGTTGATTATATCTTAAAAATAGGTATTCTGCGTTAAATTCTTTCATAATAGCCTTATAATAATTCTGGATATCATCTTTATTTTTTATAGATAGGATTAAATCTGTAAAATATTTTTTATTTTTTCCTTTGAGAAGACGATCAGATTTATCTTTAATAAATTCATTTAACATAAATTTTTTATATTCATTAACACTTGTTATATTAACGTTGGGTGTTCCTGGTGCACCAGGGGAATAATTTTGATCTAATAAATATTCCATACCACTTATATAACCTTATAAACTAGTACAATTATCTTGAGTATTAAGAATAGAATGTAATAATGTTGTACCCGAACGTGCGATTGAATCAATAATAATATACATTATTTTATTTTTATAAATATATATACATTTATATATATTTAAATCATATAATATAATTTAAATGTATATTATAAAATAGCTTGTGAAATGAATTTAATAATGATAATATATTAATAATTTATTATAAATATACAATTAGTAATTAAACATATAAAGTAATTAAATATATAATAAATGCCTACAAAAGTGGCAATTATTCCTGCTCGTGGTGGTTCAACACGATTTAAAGATAAAAACATCGCACTTCTTGGTGGAAAACCTTTAATTTGTTGGTCAGTAGAAGCTGTTTTAAATTCTGGTGAATTTGATGATGTATATGTTTCTACCGATAGTGATAGAATTTTTGATGCTGTGAAACATCTAAATGTAAAAAGACACGTGCGTCCAGATCATCATGCAACTACAAAAGCAACTGTATTAGATGCAATGATGGATTTGATGGAAAATATTCAAAAATATGATGTTTTTGCCTTTTTCTTACCAACATGCCCTTTTATTAAAAGTGAAAGTATAAAACAAGGTGTTCAAATGTTGGATGATGATACAGATTCAGTCGTTAGTGTGAGTTATTATGAAGAACCTATACAATTAGCATGTATCAAAAAAGGAGAACACATTATTCCAATATTTGATAATCTAACAGCGGGACTAACAAATAGTAAATTTATACAAAAATACGTAAAACCAAATGGAGGATTTTACATAAGTAAATGGGATAATTTATTAGAAAATAAAAATTTTTTTAAAGGAAACGTAAAAGGAGTTGAAATTCCAAATGAACTGCTTGTTGATATTGATTATGAATCCGATTTAAAAAAAGCTGAATATATGGTCCAAAAAAATATTATTGATTTAAATTAATTCTTGGAAATTCTGTATCTACAATGTCATCTTCTTGATTTAAATTCAAAAATTTATAAAGCTTTTTCCATAATAATTCATCATCTTCTTCAAAAATATTAATTATTAATAGATTATCAACGCAGTTTTTTTCTTCAAAAATGTGTATTATTTTATTCATATATTCAGTAGTGTTTAATGTATTTAATTCTTCCACTACTTCTTTTTTATCAAATTTTTGTATTGATTTTATCCACTCATTATTATTTCTCATAGTTAAAATATATTTATTATTATATATTTTATCATCATTTAATAGTATATCTAATTCTTGATATGCATCATTATAAATAATATATTTATAATCATTAGAATTATTATTTTTTTCTCTTTTATTTTGAAAGTCATTCAATATACATTTACACTCTCCATTAATTCCAATTATGTGTAAAGCTCCACCTAAACTATTAGTACATGTTCTTGGAAGACCTAGTCCAAAAATATATTTCATATTAATTACTAATAATTAATATGTTTATATGTATGTATTCATTATTTATATATTCTCCAACTTAAGACAAAATTCATTAACAACTGATGTAGCCTGATACAACATTTGCTCATTTAATTTATTCGAATTAACAACCTTATTATACATTTCTTCGTTGTTTGCCAACATATTCACTTTTTGTAGTAATTGTGGGTCTCGAGCTCTTATGATAGAAGAATCGTTTATAAATCGTTCGCTATTTACTGGTCCATCGTATATTGGAATTGTTTTTAATAAAACGTTCAATAATTACTTTGTGTTTTTCAGCCAAGTTATTAGCGTTCTCTCTCAAGTTGCGCGTCTTATTCACAGCGTTTTGATTGTAAAATCTGTCATTATTTATCACGTAGCGAGGTTGTCCCCCTTCATTGCTACAAAAGTGTTGGCGTAAAGGATAAAAATAATTTGGCCGGTATACATGGTTGTACCAATCGTCACAACACCAGTTAATGATTTCCTCTGGGAAAAACCAGCCAAAAATATCCATATGTTTTCGTGATACAAACGCTTGTGTCAAAATGGCAGAATTGTTGTTGATTGGTCCGGCCAGTCCGATATCATCATGCTCTTTCAACACTTTGATGCAATCATTTACCCAACCGCTTGTTTTAAATACAATATCATCTCCGCATTGATAAAAGTAATCACATCCATCGTCGTAGGACTGCTTGAACAATACATTCCACATTTTAGTAAGATGACCCTTTTGAATGTTTGTGTAATGAATGAATTTGAAATCTACATTCTTGAAAACGTTTGAAAAACGACGCAACTCGTCTTGTTGTGTAGATTGCGACAAAATACGATCATCCGCATCACACCCTATATAGAAAGTATACCTATGTTCCTTATTTTGTGTCAACAAGAACGTTTTGACGCTCATATTCATCAAGTATGTATCTTTGATCGAACTCCAATTGTCACGTCCACGCGATGTGCTTGGTATCAAAAGTGCGATGTGTTTTTTATCAGTTTGGTTTAAGTTATTTGTTGCTGCCATATAACTTAAATCATTGGATAGTCTTTATTATTTTTGTTTTGTTCATTATTAACTTAATGATTTCCATAATATTTTTACTCCTTTTTAGAAAAATCCGGCATTAAACCCTCTGCCTTCATGGAGCGAATGAGCCTGGTCACTCCGATGCCGCCGCCCGCGCGTTCGAAGAAGTCGAACTTCAAGTAGTCCTCCATCTCCTTATCTGTGCGCTCCTGACCAAAGAGGTCGTAGAGCTTTTGCTTGTAGCCGCCCTCGCTGATTGTGTTGAATCGCTCGCGCATCACTTCGCGGTCCGTCTCACGTTCTGCCGAACCAAAGGTCTCCTGCCCACTGAGGATCACATCGACCTTCTTGGCGATGTCCTCGCGTGGTGCATCATGACGCTTCATGTTCCAGAACGGACTGGTGTACTCTGGAAAGTCGGTGAGGAAGAAAGTCGGTGACATGTCGGTGGCCATTGCCGTCTCATGCTCGTGCTCCAACTCTTTCACGCCATACTTCTCGGACATTTCCGCGTAGGTGCCCTTGACGAACTTGGTAGTGTCGTAGCCAAGGTGTGTAAGCAACTCCTTTTCCATCTCAATGAGTGCGTCCATGCCGCCGTGCATCTCGAACTCAAAGAGCGGGAAGATCAGGTCGTGTCTGCCCTCTACCGGGGTCTGCTCTTGCCGGTAGCTCGTCGACTGACAATAGAAGCCTTTCGCCTCCGGCTTCTTGAGCAGCTCGTATTCGAGCCACATCTGCCCGGTCTGTGGAAGTGGCCAGACCTTGCCCGCGTAGTCGAACTGTGCAACCGTGAATGGATCCTCGCACGCCGCCAGAATACTGAGTCGATTCTGCGGATGCGCCTCGAGGAAGCCACGCCCCTTGAAGAACTCGCGTAGCTTAGAGACAACATAGTCATACTCTTCGCTATCTACAATAAGCGACGAGTCATAAATCGACTCAGTCGCCTTACTGTAAGCGATATCCTTGCCACAACCAGGTTTTGGTTCCGACACACTCTCTGCTTGAGCAGGAGTATTATCCTGTTTGGAAGGAGACGAAGATTGGTCAGCTTCGTCGTTCTTGGGCGGCTCAGGAGCACTTTCGGCGGGGGCATTCGACATCTTGCTCATGCTCATTACATACACTAAACATATTTTTTCTAAATCATTTAATTTAAATATAATTTATTTTAAAAAATCTCAAATTATTCAGACGTTTGGTTCATAATCGTCACCATAATAGTAAGCATGATATAAACTTCTATTATACTTTACATGATACGCATTATCATAACGCGTTTCGATATACATGAATATCTCCCATAATACCGAGATAATAGACACCCAACAAGCGGTATGAATTATTAAAATGTAAAATTTGCGACATTGTAATCGAGACATATAGTGCTTGATGAGTTGTGATCGAGACAAGATAACCAGTCCTTCACTTGAACATACCAAACAATTTACGTTTGCCGTTGCTCGTTCGTCCACCCATTTGGAAAAGCAACTTTGATGAACGTTATATTTGCAATCACATTTTTTTTTCATATACCTTGAAACTGGAACACATTTACGCTGTTTATCATCATTCAGCTCTAAACAAATAACACAAGATTTTTCAATAAAAGTCTCCTTATCATTGTCATTGTAATTGTTTGACGTATCGTATAGTTCGATAATTTTAAAATCTCCATTTTGTAATTCTTTAGCATTGTTGTTCGGAACGTGTAACTTGTAATCCGAATTTGTATCTGTATCTGTATCTGTATCTGTATCTGTATCTGTATCTGTATCTGTATCTGTATCTGTATCTGTATCTGTAACTGAGTTTGTCGTAAATTCTGATATCAAATGATTGCCTGGATATATTGGATCATATTTACCAACATTCTCGGTGTCCATATGTAATCTACTGATATTTAACGCGAATCGTTTAAACTAATATGAAAAATTCCTCTTCTTATTTCATAATGGAAATAGCAACTGCCTTAAACAATGCTATACAGCAAATGACATCTAAAAGGGAGCAAATTAAAGATAAAATTTCAACCGAAACGAGTGAAATACATAATCTAACATTGGAAATGAATAAAATCGAAGACAGAATTGAATCCCTTACGAATTCATTAAGTAGATCTGAAGATGAACTTTTTCAATTAAATAATACAATTACAGAAACACAAGCTGGTTATCAAAAGCTTGTTGAAGCAGGTGAAACGCTCATGACTATCGTATCTCAAAACCTTCCAAAGGTATTGTCAAGTGCTTCCGATAACGCAAGTGCTTCCGATAACGCAAGTGCTCTAGACGCCTTTAAGAAATGATAGTTTGATTGTGTTTTATGCGATTGAACATGTATTGTGGGTACGGGTTTCTGATAATTCTGTGAAGTTTGTGAACAATTCATTAATATCCCATCGATTATGATGAGATTTTTTAATGCAGTTGTCGATTATTAAACGAAGTTTCTTATTCCTTATCTGTTGTGTCGATAACACTATATTATCGTTTGAAAAATAATTTTTCAAATCATCCAAATTGTATTTTTCAAATGGTCTTGTACCAGTAAAGACAAAGAAAATAATAAGACCCAGTCCGTAAACATCAGCCTTTAGTTCATAATGTTGCGCATGAAATACTTCAGGCGCCATGTAACGCAATGTTCCTGTTGTTCCCGTCATTTTAAAAGGTTCTGATTCAGGCATAAAGCGACTTAAACCAAAATCTGTTAGTTTCACGTTGTAATACTTATCAATCATAATGTTTTCTGGTTTCAAATCACGATAAATAACCGCGGGGTTACAATGATGCAAGAATTTAAATACATTAATAAGTTGAATGCATATATGGTATTTTTGATAGTCCGACACGCTGCTACTTGTTTTTTTCTCTATGAACTCGCGCAAATTTCGACCGTTTATTTTTTCCATAAGCATCATGAATTCATTGGTTCGTTGACTGTAACTGAAACCCAAAAACTGAACCAAATTCGGATGGCGCAAACACGACCATAGTTTTATTTCTTTTAGTAAGTCTTTTAATAGTGCGATTTTCTTACTCTTCGTCATCTTAACCACAATATCCAAACCTCGCCATTTGCAATCATAAATTACTGAATTGCTTCCCTCAGATAATTTATTAGTTACATTAATCTCATTTTCTGGAATCAACCATTTCTCTTCTAGTCCTTTTTTGAATAAATCGTTTATTTGATCAACGATTTGTTTTTGATCGTAATATTCTAATTTTTGAAAACTAGGATAATTTGCTAATTTAGTAAAACCTTCTTCATCGTCAACGTTCATTATAATTTTTTAAAGTTATACTTTTGATTAGAACTTATGCTTTATATCTTTATGACTGATAACACTGAAAGAGAGGGAAATAAACGGAAAAGTGAATAATATGGACATGATAATTTAATGAAATTTAATGTTAGAAGAAGGTTCAATCAGCATTTGAAGTTGTTTTGACACCATCTATATCATTATCTACCCAACGAACCATAATGATGATTTCCAATATGCAATAGATTGATGCGGGTGTCGGCATATATTTTACCTCCATTCTTATTGAACAAGTGTGAAAAATAATAATCTTCTGTTAAATAATCGTTATCTACCACTTGGCAGTTGAAATAGTTGTACAACAAAGACATATCTTCACGCGATGTTGCATGTTGTCCATTATTTGGTAAGTAAAACTGGTCAATGTCCTTTTCAATTCGTTTCAACGCCGCTTTTTTCAAAAGCATAAATCCTGTAGCGGCGTGTTTTATCCGTTGTAAATATTCCCCTTTTGTTTCAATAGGAAGTAAAATCTTTGAACTCGGTGTTAGGGAAATATTTTTTTTACTAGAATCAAAATGATACGCTTTGTTGGGATAAACACCGATGACACACTCTTCATCGTGACTTAACAAATTAATGACGTCGTGAGGATTCCATGAAATATCAGCATCAATAAAAAGCATATGTGTAAAGTTTCCTGTCATAAATATGTGGGCCAACATGTTTCGTGCTCTTGTCACTATTTGGTTGTTTAAAAATTTGACTTGAAACTCAATACGATTCATTCCCAATAGATTGCAAGTCATGATTAAGCATTCCGTATATTTGGAAGTAACATCACCATTATAGGCTGGTGTCGCAATTAATATGCGAGGTTGTTCTTTTTCAGACACGGAAAATGTGAGATTTTCAAAGTTTGGTATGCTTCCAAATTTTTGTATGTTTTCCATTTCTTCATCGGTTTGCATAATTATGTATCTATATACCACTTCACTCTAAACTATAATTATTAATATTCATTTTTCATTTTATTCTTTGTTACTCATTGTTATAGTTGTTTACACTTCGTTAAAGTTTAGATATATAGATGTTGATATATAGCAATATATATACTATGTCTTGTATAGACAAACTTGTTTGTGATAAAGAAAATATGATTCTTAAGAGAAACGATGAAAACAACGCATTTACCCTTGCGTTTACGGTTAAAAATGATAACATTTCGTTGAGGAATATCATCAATTTCAAGATTTATGAGTTGATGTTTGCACTTAACAAGGATGTTATAGAAAAGATTGATACTATTAATAATAGGGATGATGGTTCAATCGATGTGCTGTTTATTTTCAAACGGTTTGGCAGTGAATTTGGTATGGCTCAAAAATATATGCTTCTAAACACGAAACGCGAAGAATCGAAACATGAAATAAGTATAGTAAGTCAAAGCATACAAGACGATAAAGGAACAATTGTAGATGCCGTATCTGGATGCGAGGTTGTTACGAGTGAATACGGAAACCTTTTTGTAAAACTACTATCGGAACACGAGGCCAATGTGTGTTACAGTTTTCATATGACTTTGGATGATGATCTACCCATCTATATGGAGAACATTGTAGGAATGTTGATGAAAAAAATATTTTTTAGGCTAAAATCATTTATAGAAAACATACAATAATCTATCTAGTTATGATAAAAATGTCGTTTTTTGATTTTTTCACGGCATCGCGTAATTTTGTCTATGATTTGATATTTGTAGGACAGACACTTTTTATAGCCTCTAAGCATTATGTCAAGTATAGTATTGGCTATGATTCAATGGAATGTTTTCAACAATGCGCTCTTGAACTAGGTAATATTAATATGTTTTATTTGAAAGCGTTGCAAACACTTTCAACCAATGTGAATATTTTAACACAAGAACAGATAGATTTTTTAAGTCAATATACAGACAACGTTCCGTATAATGATAACGAAGTCAACTACGATGTTATCAGACCATTCGAAGAGGCATCAATGAAAAAGGAGCCACTTTTTGGTTATGAAGTTGAGTTTGAACAAAATGCGTCCCCTATTAAATCGGGGCTAATAGCACTCATCTATTATGCCAAGCTTGATTCAAAACCTGTAATAATAAAAGTGATGCGAGTCGGTATTCGTGAAAAGTTACGCGATGCGCTTCGAAAAATTCGGTTTTTTGTATCGTTGATTAGCTGGATTCCGTTAGTTCGTAACCTTCAACTCTCCGACATATTGTCCGAAAATCACACTAATATGATATCCCAGACGAATTTCACCAACGAAAAAGATAACATTAAACGAATGTTCAATAACTGCAAGAACACCGATTACGTGAATGTACCCTATGTATATCCCGAATTTACATCAGAGAATGATTCAGTTATTGTCATGAGCTACCTTGAAGGACGTAAGATAGATGAACTTGAGGATGGAGAAAAGGATGAATACTCGCGTCTTCTTGCCAAGTTCGGCATGAAATGTTTGTTGTTTAATCGTTTTTACCATGCTGATTTACATTCGGGCAACATTGTATTTATGCGCGATACACAAGGAAATCGCCAACTTGGTATTTTAGATTATGGAATTATGGGTGAAATCAGCAAAGAGGAGCAACACAGTTTTTATAATTTTTTCAAAAGTATGGTTTCAACGCGAGATAATAAAACTGTCGCCGACAGTATAATCACAGGTATGGTGCAACCTTTGTCGGCACTAGAGAAAATGGCAACGTGGGATTACAATAATCTTCGCGAAGATACTGGAAACATTATTGGCCATATTTTAGACCAGAAACGGAACTTCACACCTCAAGATATATATAATATCAATAGTATTTTACGTAAGTATGGATTGCGCCTTTCACGAAGCTTTTGTCGAATCGAAATGTCACTGGCAATTGCCGATAGTGTGAGCAGTAAATTATCACACGCTTCAAATTACCTTGAAAATGTAAAAGAAGTTGTTAAATCGATGTTTGATACAAATATTGTTTGATACAAATATTGTTTGTGTATTAAAATTCCTAGTTCTGTATGTAGTAGAAAAAATGTGTATTATAATTAAATTAAAGAAGTGGTTAATAATTAGTTATTAGTGAGATGGAGTTGGAAGTCTCAGATAAAAACAGGGGTAATGCGTCCAGTCATGTTTACACTATACTAAAAAATAATTGCAGTGTTTGCAAGAAAAATAAGAAAAAGGCATATTTGATGTGTAGAGAAACGTGTGATTATCAAATCTGTTATGGGTGTATGAGCATACAACTTCATAAGGCGCTATCACTATCAAATTATGATATTGCGTGGGAAGGTCACGAAAACGAGGAGATTGTAATTGGAGACAACAATGACATTGGTGGAACAACATGGCAATGTCCACATTGCGAAGAGACTAACGTAATATCCGAAAATGAGCTAATGATGTGCGCAAAAGCTAAAAAGCAACGCGATGATGCGTTAGCCATTCTTAAGGGGTGATACATGACGCTTCAAGAATATATTTTCAATGATATAAAGGTTATGTACCAAATATAATAATCACGACTTATGAACTTTGTGCTTATTGACGGAAGTTATTACATATTTTATCGCTATTACGCGTTATGCGTATGGTACAATTTATGCAGAAAACCCGATGATCCCGATGTTCCTTCTGATAGTGAAATGTTTATGAAGAAATTCCGAACTACATTTGTCAACAAAATAGAAGAGATTGATGGTATCCTCGGTTTGGAAACATCCATCAAAATCGTCGGCAAAGACTGTCCCAAAAGCACCATCTGGCGTAATGAGTATATTGATAATTACAAGGGGACACGCAAAGGGGATGTTGACATTAGTTCTCTTTTTAAAGTCGCATATTCAGAAGAATTGTTTTTAAAAGCAAACTGTAAACACATCGTAGAACATCCACAACTTGAAGCAGATGACTGCTTGGCGATCACAACCGGCGTTATTCGAGAAAAATATCCCGATGCACACATATGGATCATTACCAGCGATATGGATTATCTTCAACTAGCATGTGAAAAAGTAACTCTAATTGATCTTAAATATAAAAAACTTACGGATAACAAGACATCGTTTAACGACGCAGAAAAAGATTTGTTTTGCAAGATTGTTGCTGGTGACAAGAGCGACAACATACCATCTGTGTTTCCTAGATGCGGACTAAAGACTGCAGCAAAATATTTTGACGATCGAACATTATTTGAAAGAAAACTACAAGAATGTGAAGGTGCCGCCGAACGCTATAAACGGAATACAGCAATTGTAGATTTTCGCTGTATTCCCGAAGAGTTAAAGAAAAGCATTTATGAAAATATTAACCATTCGGTTTAATGTCCAATCGGTTTATTGTTTAAAATATCTAACTATTCGTTCCTCGTCATAATCTGGACTCCCCATTTGAAACATAAAGAGTTGTTCGAACTCTGTTTTATTGTATTGTTTGAATGGTTTGTAGTAATGATATGTTTCATCTGATGCATACCATACAATGAATGGTCTGCCTGACATATCATTGGATAGAATATGCATATTCCATTTGATATCAAAAACTGCACATTCTCCATTAGATAAAATTTCACAACTCTCCATTTCAATATTATATACTAAACATTGAATTTCTTGTTTAATATCAATTTTTAGAAACATTGTTCATATATGACATGTATTCATGTATGAATATTTTTAATTTTTAACAATTAACAATTAAGGCACTTTATTTTCTTGCCCTTTTTGTTGCCCTTTTGACCTTCTTTGTTGCCTTTCTAGACTTTTTCGGTTGTTTTCTTGATTTTCGTTTCTTCTTTCCACCACTAGTCGCTGTATGGGAAGGTGGCGAGGCAGGCTTAATGAGTTGTTGTACATCGCTTTGTTGTCCAGTTGGTTGTACATCGCTTTGTTGTCCAGTTGGTTGTACATCGCTTTGTTGTCCAGTTGGTTGTTTTCGATTTTCGAAGAATTTTTTCGCGATATTTTGGGCACTTTCAAAAAACTCCATTATATAATTATACGACATAATTTTGAATTCTTAATACAAAAATTTATTCACTTTTCTCAATA
>PAAB01000068.1 GCA_002591705.1 Phycisphaerae bacterium | reverse complement strand
TAGTGACCCGGTAGTTCTGTGTGGAAGGGCTATCGTTCAACGGATAAAAGGTACCCCGGGGATAACAGGCTTATCGCTCCCGAGCGTCCATAGCGGCGGAGCGGTTTGGCACCTCGATGTCGGCTCATCGCATCCTGGGGCTGAAGGCGGTCCCAAGGGTTGGGCTGTTCGCCCATTAAAGCGGTACGCGAGCTGGGTTCAGACCGGCGTGAGCCAGGTCGGTCCCTATCTGCTGTGGGCGCTGCANTATTGACCAGATTTCTCCCTAGTACGAGAGGATTGGGAGGGACTCACCCCTGGTGTGCCAGCTGGACCGCTCGGTCCACCGCTGGGTAGCTAAGTGGGGCAGGGATAACCGCTGAAAGCATCTAAGCGGGAAGCCCTCTGGAAGATGAGTAATGCGCGTCTTATGACGAGAGACCCCCGGAAGACCACCGGGTTGATAGGCCGCACGTGCAAGGACAGAAATGTCTTCAGCGAAGCGGTACTAATGGTCGAGGCCTGGTCATCCACCTGGTCCTCCGCGACAGCGGAGAAGCAGGCTGGAAAGCCATGACCTCTCAGGCTTCGGTCTGTCAGACGAATCACACAACTGTCATCACCCGGCGGGTGCTGAAAGGCACCCGCCGGATTTGTCGGTGATCATAGGTCCGGGGTCACACCTGATCCCATCCCGAACTCAGAAGTAAAGTCCGGGCCGCCGATGATACTGCTACGCGGGAAAGTAGGTCGTTGCCGACACTTGCAACCCCCCNGCCGAGAGGCTGGGGGGTTGTCCATTTTTGGGTCNNGGGTNTCGGNCGTGCTTANTGNTCNGGCAGCATGAAGGTCGGTTCGTCCGGCTCNTGCGCCCGTTCCAANTGCTGCTGGGTATAGGCCGCCCCCGAGGGGGTCTCGTACGCGGCGGGCAGCTCCCCGTCCNTCGGGCCGCTGTCGCAGCCCGCCATCAGGGCGATNGTGAATACGGTGGTCGAGATCGTGAGGGNCTTCTTCATCCCTCCACTCTACCGGGTGNTCCTCGTCAGGGACAGNNGNTGCCCCACGCNGCGATCACCGCCAGCAGATCTCCGACGTCGACCTGGCCGCTGCCATCGATGTCCTCGGGCAGGGAGCAGCCCTCGCCACCGTCGTCTCCGCCGCCCATGCGGATCAGCAACCACGCAAGGTCATCATTGCCCGAATCCGGGCCCAGCACGATGGTGTGTTCGCCCGCGGGGATGGTGACGTCGCCTTCCTCTCCGAAGGGGGGNAGCGTCAGCGTGCTGCTGCTCACGTCGCCGATGGCCGACATCTGGATCTCGCCCTCACCACGCACCTCCAGCGTCGCATAGAACGGGCCCGCGTAGCGGAAGGATGCCATGTCGCCGTTGACGTTGATGGAGCAGTCTCCGCAGTCGATCCCGATGATTCCCGCTTCGCTGCTGGCTTCGTCCTGCCATTGCATTTCGAGTTGGCTGCCCGCTTCGCCGTGGATCACGAACCGGCTGCCGTCGGTCACGGTCACCAGGCCCGTGGGGATGGCCGTGGTGCCGGACGANTCGGTCATGAACACGTCGACGGCGGTNNCGAACGTGAGNTCGACGTCGCCGTCGTTGACCTGGAATCCGATTGCGAAGCTNGCGCCGTCCACGGTCGGGCTCATCTCGAGCGTGCCGACGCCGGTCGTCTGGTCGACGTTCATGGAGATTCCGTAGTTCGCCACATCCAGGATCCCGAACTCCAGTCGTCCGGGATCGGTGCCGTGGTTCGCCGACGCCAGTCCGGCGGTGCCGGCCAGTGCGGCCAGTGCGATGAGTGTTCTCGTGCGCATCCATACCCCTCCTCATGATGTGATCTGCACCTTNAGGCTAGATCCTGCCTGCAGGCTTGCAAGGGAAANCATGTGAATCGGACGGTGGGGCCCGGCAGGTCCGATACGAATGTTCGTCAGGGGACCGGCTTCAGCTTTGGTTTCGCAGGAGATCCGCATCGATGTGATCGAGCAGGCCGGCCAGGAAGTCCATCGCCAGTTCGACCTTGGCCGGACTGAGGGTGTAGACGGTCGAGATCAGCACGCCACCGGGACTCAGCTCGATGTGCCACTTGCCGTCCTTGTGTCGAAGGAGGTACTCCATCATGTCCTGCGAGATGAAGTCGCTGGCCTTTCGCTGATCGACGGACGACACTCGCCAACTGCTGTTGAACTGTGTCGATTCGAACTGCTGCTTGTGATACCCCGCATTGATCAGCTGGCCTTCGTCGGCCCGTTTGAGCATCGACAGCAGGCCCGTCGGGGTGATGATCACCTGCGGCATGTCGGCGTTCGGGCAGTGTGCGAACACGGAGGTGTACTCGCCCTCGCTGTCCGCATCCCCGAACTCGAACCAGAGGGTGTCGAAGGACGTTATCAAATGCCCCTTCCAGGTTCCCTCCATGATGTTGCAGTTCGCCTGCCAGTCGCCTCTCCATCGATTGGAGTTGAAGGCCCACAGTCTGGTCTGCAGGGAGGAGTCTCCGAACCANCGGCTGGCGTGACGGGCCTTGCGGCTGAGCCGCTTCTTGCCTTGCGACTTCAACTCCGCGGCCGAGGGGGCGTGCATCTGCATGAGTTCACCACGGTAGTCCGTCAGCTTGGCGTCGAACGCCAGCCCGTTGGCGGTGGCGAAGGTCCCGAACGCCTTGGCCCGACGTTTGTTCTTGGACTTGAAGTAGAGATAGCGGGCGCCGTCCCAGATCGCGTCCAGAACGACTTCATCGATGAATCCCATTGATGCACACTCCTCTGTCAGCCCAAGAACATGACATGCAGGTGAAACGGACAGGGTGGGATTCGAACCCACGATGACCCGGAGGCCATACTGGTTTTCGAGACCAGCGCGTTCAACCGCTCCGCCACCTGTCCAGATTCCGCATTCTACAGCAAGTCGGCCCGGGTCGCCCGGATGGGCTATTCCGTGTTGATGATGATGGTCTTGCGCTTGGTGCAATGCTCGAGCATNGCCTCGCGACAGGCTTCCTGTCCAAGGCCGGAGTTGCGGAACCCGCCGTAGGGGAGGCCCGGCTGCACCACCAGATTCTGGTTGATCTGCACGAAGCCGGCGTCGATCCGCTCCACGGCCTGCATGGCCCGGGCGATGTCCCGGGTCCAGACGGTGCCGCACAGCCCGTACTCNGTATCGTTGGCCTGCTCCAGCACCGATTCCTCATCGGTCCAGGAGATCACGGATGCGACCGGACCGAAGATCTCCTCGCGGCACACGACATCGTCGTTGGTGACTCCGGTCAGGATCACGGGACGGACGAAGAGCCCGTCGGCGAGCCTCGGATCCGTGGGCAACTGGCTGCATTCTCGAACCGTGGCATTGGGCAGTTCCCGGGCCAGTCCGAGGTAGCGATGCACCGTCTCGAATTGCTGAGGGGAGATGATCGATCCCATGTCGGTGGCTTCGTCGAGGGGATCGCCCATGACCATGGCGTCGACGGCCTCGGCCATCCGATCCACGAACTCGTCGTGCAACGATTCATGCACGAACATGCGGCTGGAAGCGGAGCACGACTGCCCCTGGCGGGTGAAACGCATGCCGGTGACGGCACCGGCGACGGCCCGGTCCAGATCCGCGTCGTCGTAGACGATCATCGGACTCTTGCCGCCGAGTTCCAGCACCGCCGGGGCGAGATGCGACGCCGCATTGGTGTAGACGCTCCGCCCGGCTGCGACCGATCCGGTGAACGAGACCTTGTGCACGCCGTGGTGCGCCGCGATGGGGGCTCCGCATTCGGGCCCGAAGCCCGCCAGCAGATTCAGCACGCCCGGGGGCAGGACTTCGGACATGATCTGAGCCGCCCGCAGGATGCACAGCGGGGCTTCCTCGGCCGACTTGAGCACCACGGTATTGCCGGCGACCAGTGCAGGACAGATCTTGAGGCCCATGAGGTAGACCGGAACGTTCCAGGGGATGATGGCTCCCACCACGCCCAGTGGTTCACGAATGGTCAGAGGAAGCATGCCGCTTTTGTAGGGGATGGTCTCTCCCTTGAGTTCGCTGCCCAGGCCGCCGTGGAATTCCCAGACCTCGCGCAGCAGGTTCGCTTCCACACGGCTTTCGGTTCGGATCGCCTTGCCGGTTTCCAGTGCGATGAGATTGGCCATCTCTTCGGCGTGGGCCTCGAGCCGGCGGCCGCACTCGGTGATCATGCGACCCCGTTCGGTGGCCGGTGTCGACGCCCAGGCCCGTCGTGCGGCCTCGGCGGCCGCCACCGCGGCATCGACATCGACCTGTTCGCTGAAGGGGGCCTGGCCGATGACGTCCATCGTGGCGGGATCGATGACGTCAAACGTTCGCCCCGAGGCGGCGGGTACCAGTTCGCCGTTGATGATGTTCTGATTCGAGAGTTCCGCCGCAAGTGCACGCGGATCGGTCTGGATGGTCGTGGTGATGGTCATGCCATCAGCATACCGACTGCGGGCCCGTCGACTGTATTCTGATGGCATGTGGATTCCACTGGTCATCGCCTGTGCACTGTCCTCGGCGGTCGAGCCGCTTCCGATCGGGCTGTTCGATGAGCTTGCTCCGCTCTATCCGGACAGTTCCGTCGCCGACGGCGGTTCGTCGCTGCGTCTGGATGCGCCCCGTGGAGTCCCGGTCGCGGTGCATGTCCTGGTGCAGGGACTCGAGTCCGGCGTGCCGTGTTCGTTTGCAGTCCGTCCGGCGAACACGGTGGGAGTGGAGGTCCGCTGGTCACGCCTGATCGACGTGCCGGTGGAGGAGAACACCGGCCTCGACTCCAGGACCGAACAGTTCAGAGGCGACATCAACCCGCATGTGGTCCGGCGGGCTCCGTTTCGAACCTACGAGGTGATCGAACCGGTCCATTCCCCGTTGGAGCCCAGGGACCCGACGATGGCCCTGCGACTGGAGTTTCTGATCACCCCGGATGCCGTCGCAGGGTCGAGCGAGTGGACTATCGAGGTAAAGCAGGGCGACCGCGTTGCCCGGGCGGAGTCGCACCTCGTGGTGCACGACGTGGAGGTGCCGCCGTCATCGCGCGAGACGCTCGCCTACACCAACTGGTTCAGCGCCCGGGAGATGGCCGACCGGCACGGTCTCGAGCGTTGGAGCGATCCGCACTGGTCGATGATCCGTCGGTACGCCGATCTGATGGCCCGGGGNCGACAGAATGTGCACCGCCTGGACTGGAGGGATTTCTTTGCCCGCAACGAGGATGGGGTGTGGCGACTCGACCGGGACCGGCTGGTTCGGTACGTGGCCATGTTTGACGCCGCAGGGATACCGTGGATCGAAGGAGCCACCATCGCGCATCGTCCGGGGGGGGATTGGGGTAATTCCCGCCTTCAGTTGGGGATGGTGGATCGGCTGATGACCTCCGAGGCGGGTCGGGCCGGACTTGCGGATCTGGCCGGCCAGATGATGGAGACGATCGTCGACCACGGCTGGCAGGATCGATGGGTGCAGCATCTGGCCGACGAGCCGACCGACGTCAANGCCGCCGACTACGCCCTGGCGGCCGATGCGCTGCGGGCGTCGATGCCGGGCATCCCGATCGTCGAGGCGACCATGACCCGGGAGCTGACCGGTGCGGTGGACATCTGGTGNCCGCAGGTCCACAAGTATCAGCAGAANCGNTCGTTCTTCGACGANCGCAAGGCCGCGGGTGATCAGGTGTGGGTCTANACGTGTCTTGTTCCCGGCGGGCCGTGGGTGAACCGGCTGCTCGATCAGGAGCGGCTGCGTCAGGTATGGATCGGATGGGCCGCGGCCAAGTGGGAACTGGACGGATTTCTTCATTGGGGCCTGAACCACTACAAGGCCGACCCCTTCGCGCAGAGCGTGGTTGATCACCCCGCGATGCCGAACACGACCAACAAGCTTCCGGCGGGGGACACCCATGTGGTGTACCCGGGGCCCGATGGTCCGTTGTCTGGACTGCGGTTCGAGGCGCATCGGATCGGCCTCGAGGATCATGTCCTCCTCGAGCGGCTCGAGAAGTTGGAGCCCGGCCAGCGTGACGCCCTGATCGCTGACGTCTTTCGCGGCTTCGACGACTGGGAGGATGATCCGTCCGCCTATCGGCGGACGCGACGGGAACTCCTCGAGGGAATCACGGGCAGCCACCCCAGTTCTCGATGACCTTCAGCAGATCCAGCACGTTGACGGCCCCGTCGCCGTTGGCGTCACCCGGGCAGTCGGCCCCGGAGGCCTCGCATGCAACCTGGCTGCAGGTGGTCAGGTCTCCGCTGTAGTCACCCTCGAGATCGTTGCAGTGCGTTTTGGTTGTTTCCAGGCACAGGTCGGCCAGGCAGCAGGCGCCCGTGACGTTCGACCCGATGCACTCTCCGCCGGTTCCGCACGGAGTGCCGTCTCCGCCGTAGGCACCGCCCGCCGCGGTGCAGTCCCTGAAGGTCATCTCGTAGCAGGACTCCTGCCCGCTGACGACGAAGCAGCAGGCACCGACGTTCGGGCAGGTCCCGTCGTCGTTGCAGACGGTTCCGTGCCCGGCGTAGTCGCCTTGCAGTTCGAGACAGGACTCGCCGGTCATCAGGACGCAGGTGTAGTCGCCCGAAGTGAACTCGAAGCAGCACGCACCGGCGACGGGGCAGTCGCCGTCGGCGCCGCAGTCGGTGCCGTGGCCGGCGTAGGTTCCGCCGGTCCGCAGGCAGTCGATGTCCGTCTGCTGGATGCACTGGTATTCGCCCGTGGAGATCTCGTAGCAGCAGGCGCCCGCGAACGAGCATGAGCCGTCCTCGTTGCACACCGTGCCGTCACCGCCGTAGACGCCGCCACCGGCGAAGCAGTCGTTGTAGGAGACGACATCGCAGTCGTACTGACCGGGGGAGGTCTCCAGGCAGCAGGCTCCGACCCCCGCGGTGCCGCCGCACAGCGGATCGTCGCAGGTGGTGCCGTAGTCGATGAAGGTGCCGCCGGCGATGAAGCAGTCNATGTCGCTCAGCGTCTGGCAGTCGCTGCCGTCGTCGAAGCAGCAGGCTCCCTCCAGATACGGGGTCGGGCATTCTCCGGTGATCGCATCGCAGTAGGTGCCGGCGCCGGCGTGGATGCCGTCCGCGTCGTTGCAGGCCCAGTCGGGCATGGCCATGCAGTCTCCGNTGGGNAGGCAGCAGGCGCCGGTNTCGACGCAGCCNCCGNCGGCGTTGCAGTCCGANCCGTCNCCGGAGTAGGTGCCGCCGGCCNGGAGGCACNNGGCTTCGGTGCCGACGACGCANGTGTANTCGATTCCCGTNCCAGCCGCAGCACGCGCCGATGTTCGGGCAGGTCCCGTCGTCGTTGCACACGCTTCCGTGCCCCGCGTAGTCGCCCAGCAGTTCGAGACAGGANTCGCCNGTCATCAGGACGCAGGTGTAGTCGCCCGGGCTGAACTCGAAGCAGCAGGCGCCGGNGACGGGGCAGCCGCCGTCNGCGCCGCAGTCGGTGCCGTGGCCGGCGTAGGTNCCGCCGGTNNNNAGGCAGTCGGTGTCGGTCTGCTGGATGCACTGGTATTCNCCCGNGGAGANCTCGTAGCAGCAGGCGCCNGCNNNCGNGCAGGATCCGTCGGCGTTGCAGTCGATTCCGTCGCCCGCATACGCGCCTCCGTTGGCGAAGCAGTCGTTGTAGGAGACGACGAAGCATTCATATTGGCCGGGGAATGACTCGAAGCAGCATGCTCCATCGCTGCTTCGCTGCTGTGCCACGGCGGCGGGTACGAGCAGAATGATGGACAGCAGGGCCGCGTAGACATGCAAAGATCGAATGGTCATGGATTTTCCCCTCTCACCAGCACCGATTATCTGCGTACGCGTGACCAAACTCCAAGGAAATCTTTGGAATCGGTGCGGAGAGCAGTTGGAATGGGGGTCAGACGATGCGTGCCAGCGCGAGTCCGTCTCCGATGGGGACCAGCGAGTAGTCGATCCGCTCGTCCTCGAGGAGGAATTGCGCCAGCTCCCGGGTGGCCACCGTCGATTCGTCCTGTTCCGCGGGATCGGCGACCCGACCACCGCGGAACATGTTGTCGATGGCGATCACGCCGCCGGTCCGAAGGAGTTTCAGTCCGTGCTCGTAGTAGTTCAGACTGTTCTCCTTGTCGGCGTCGACGTACATGAAGTCGTAGTGGCCCGCTTCCGGTTCCTCGAGCATGGCGGCCAGCGTCTCGACCGCGGGCCCGATGCGCGAGTCGATGCGGGCCTCCACGCCGGCGGCCTTCCATGCGCTGGTCGCCGTCGCCAGGTGCTCGTCGCTGATGTCGCAGGCGACGAGTCGGCCTTCGTGGGGAAGGGCGCTGGCGATGGCCATGGCGCTCGCGCCGGTGTAGACGCCCACTTCGATGGCCCGGGTGGCATTCAGCGACCGGGCCAGGAAGAACAGAAACTGGGTCTGTTCGGGGGAGGTCTGCATGGCCCCGTCCTCGAGGACCAGGGTCACCTCACGCAGGTGGCGATGGGCCTCGGTGTCCCGATGGGAGTTCCGAAGGAGCCAGTTATGGAGTCGTTCGTCGACTTGGATGGTTCGGGCGGACATCTGAGCCTCCTGGGCTGGAGAACGTATCATCTCCAGCATGGATCGTGAAGACGAGATGAACATTCAGGGGATCGTTGACCGTCTGGTGGCTCCCGAGCCCGATCATGACCGCATCCAGCAGTTATCGACGACGCACCTTCCCAATCGCGATGTGGTGCTCTGGATCCTCGAGCAGCTGCACGGTGTCATTTACCCCGGGTTCTTCGGACCGCGTGATCTCACCCTGGACACGCTGGCTGAACACGTCCTCGGAGTCCTGCAGGAAGTCCGTACGGATCTGCAGGATCAGATTGCCGGTGCGTTGCGCTATCACGAGGAGGTGCCGGATCGGGCTCGTGAAGTAACGGCTGCGTTCCTTGATCGGCTTCCCGAAATCCGCCGCCAACTGAGTCTCGACGTGCAGGCGGCCTACGACGGCGACCCTGCGGCGAGGCATACCGACGAGGCGGTGCTCTGTTATCCCGGAGTCCGTGCGATGACCGTGCATCGGATCGCCCACGAACTGCTGCGGCTTGAGGTCCCGCTGATTCCCCGCATCATGCAGGAGTGGGCGCACGCCGAGACGGGGATCGACATCCACCCGGGGGCGACCATTGGCGATTCGTTCTTCATCGATCACGGTACCGGAGTGGTCATCGGTGAGACGACGGTCATCGGTCGGGGGTGCAAGGTCTATCAGGGTGTGACGCTGGGGGCCAAGAGCTTCCCCAAGGACGAGCGTGGTCGTCTCAAGAGAGGCGTCAAGCGTCATCCCACCCTCGAGGACGAGGTGACGGTCTATGCAGGAGCCACGATTCTCGGTGGAGATACCGTGATCGGGGCCGGATCCGTGGTGAACGGCGGGGTGTTTCTGCTCCAGTCGGTGCCTCCAAACCACGTGGTACAGGCTCCACTGGTGGAAATCAGCCTTCGGGATCGCGGAAACGGCTAGGACAGGGGGGTGCCGGGGCGGTACTGGCGGTAGAATAAAGCTCTCGCTTCGAGGTACTCATGCCCCTTCACGATCCCTTTCACGCGCTTCAGACCATCGAGACGCCCCTGGGAAGCCGGGAAATCTATTCCCTGCCGGCCCTCCAGGCGACGGGTCGCGTGGGTGACATCAGCCGGATTCCCTACTCGGTCAAGGTCCTGCTGGAAGCCTGCCTCCGTCATTGCGATGGGCACACGGTCATGGAGGAGGATGTCGAGACCCTCGGCCGGTACGACGCCACCACGGTGCAGCCGGTGGAGATCCCCTTCATTCCGAGTCGGGTGGTGCTCCAGGATTTCACGGGGGTTCCCGCCATCGTCGATCTGGCGGCGATGCGTTCCGCCATCGTGGACATGACGGGCGATCCCGCGAGCGCATCCAAGGTGAATCCGCTGGTGCGATGCGATCTGGTGATCGACCATTCGGTCCAGGTGGATGCGTTCGATTCGGATCTCGCGTTGGAGATCAACTCGCAGAAGGAGTTCGAGCGGAACCACGAGCGGTACCAGTTCCTGAAATGGGGGCAGTCGGCCTTCGACAACTTTCACGTGGTGCCGCCTGCCACGGGAATCATCCATCAGGTCAATCTCGAATACCTCGCCACGGTCACGTGGGACAACGAGAAGCAGCTGTACCCGGATTCCCTGGTGGGCACCGACTCGCACACCACCATGATCAACGGACTCGGTGTACTCGGCTGGGGTGTCGGTGGCATCGAGGCCGAAGCCTGCATGCTCGGGCAGCCGATCTACATGCTCGTCCCGGAAGTGATCGGGTTCAAGTTCACCGGTACGCTGCCCGAGGGTGCGACCGCGACCGATCTGGTACTGAAGGTCACCGAGATTCTCCGTGAACACGGGGTGGTGGGGAAGTTCGTCGAGTTCTTCGGCCCCGGGCTGGCGTCCATGCCGTTGGCCAATCGTGCGACGATTGCGAACATGGCTCCCGAATACGGGGCCACGATGGGGTACTTCCCCGTCGACGAGCAGACTCTGAAGTACATGGAACTGACGGGCCGCTCCATGGAGCTGATCGAGACGGTGAAGCAGTACACGCAGGCCCAGGGGCTCTGGCACGATCCGGACGCCGATGTGGTCTACACGGCCCAGCTCGAACTGGACCTTTCCACCGTGGTGCCCGCGATGGCCGGACCGAAGCGGCCCCAGGACCGCATTCTCCTCACCGACATGAAGTCCCAGTGGGAGCACGACATGGCGACGTCGTTGTCCCCGGACCGTCCGGCGGGCGCCGAGGCCGTGGTCGAGCACGACGGCGAAACCTTCGATCTCGAAGACGGCGACGTCGTGATCGCAGCCATCACCAGTTGCACCAACACCAGCAACCCGGATGTCATGATGGCCGCCGGACTGCTGGCGCGCAAGGCAAGGGATCGCGGCCTCGATCGAAAGCCGTGGGTCAAGACCTCGCTGGCTCCCGGCTCCAAGGTGGTCACCGAGTATCTCGAACGCAGCGGGCTGCTGGACGATCTGGAGGCGGTCGGCTTCTACGTCGTGGGCTACGGCTGCACGACCTGCATCGGCAACTCCGGTCCGCTTCCCGACCCCATCCACGTGGCGATCAACGAGAATGATCTCGTCGCCACGTCCGTCCTCAGCGGCAACCGAAATTTCGAAGGCCGCATCAGTCCTGATATTCGTGCGAACTATCTCGCGTCGCCTCCGCTGGTGGTCGCCTACGCACTTGCCGGATCCGTGGACATGGATCTCACGGTCGAGCCGCTCGGGACCGATCCGGACGGCAACGAGGTGTTCCTGCGGGACATCTGGCCCACCCAGGAGGAAATCGACGCCGCGGTTCGCGACAGTCTTGGTCGGGACCAGTTCATCGAACAGTACTCCGATGTCTACAGCGGTTCCGATGAATGGCAGGACATCGAGACGAGCGGGGGGCAGGTCTTCGGATGGTCGGACGAAAGCACCTACATCCACCGGCCTCCGTTCTTCGCGGGAATGACCTCGGACGTACCGGGAATCCATCCGGTCCGCGGGGCCCGGGTCCTGGGCATGTTCGGCGATTCCGTGACCACGGACCACATCTCGCCGGCGGGAGCCATCGGTTCCGATTCGCCGGCCGGCCGGTGGCTGCAAGAGCACGGGGTGCCCGTCAGCATGTTCAACAGCTTCGGTTCCCGCAGGGGCAACGATCTGATCATGACCCGGGGCACCTTCGGCAACATCCGGGTTCGCAACCTGCTCGCGCCGGGCACCGAAGGCGGCTGGACCACCGACTTCACCGACGGTGAGGTCAAGTCGATCTTTGAAGCCAGTTGCAGCTACAAGGAGGCCGGCATTCCCCTGGTGGTGCTCACGGGCAAGGACTACGGAATGGGTTCGTCCCGCGACTGGGCCGCCAAGGGAACCTTCCTGCTGGGAGTCCGGGCGGTCATCGCCGAGAGCTACGAGCGGATCCACCGCAGCAACCTCGTGGGCATGGGAGTCGTACCGTTGCAGTACGCACCGGGTGATTCTGCCCAGTCGCTGGGACTCGACGGCACCGAGTCGTTCGATATCAATGTGGACGACGACCTGTCACCGCGTCAGGCGGTGCACGTCGTGGCACACAAGTCGGATGGGTCGAAGGTCGAGTTCGATGTGACCTGTCGGGCAGACACGCCGGTGGAGATCGACTATCTCAAGAACGGCGGAATTCTTCATACGGTGTTGAGACGCATGGCGACGGGTTGATCGGGATTGATCCCGGTGTTGCGTCACGAGTCCGAACCGCTTCGAATCAGACGGTCATGGTCTGATTCGAAGGAGTTCGTTCTGGTGCGTTCAGACGCAGATGGCCTTGAACTCGCCCGTCTGCGAGACGTCGTTCTCCGGCCACGTCACATCTGATTCGACTTCCTTGCTGCCATGTTGCTCATCCAGTTGGGCTTCGATTTGGGCTTCGATCTGGATGGCCAGGAGTTGTCGGACTCGTTCCTTGCTCCGACGGGCTTCCTGGCGAAGCTCCATGGCGTAGTCATGTGTGTTAATCATGGTTACACATCCTCTTTGTAAGTAGTTCAAGACCGGTGGTTGTCCATGTGTCCACCAGGTCAACGGTGACTCCCATCCGACTCGCGGCCTGCTGAAGCGATTGCTTCTCAGCAATGACCATTCGAACGGATTGTTGAATGTCTCTGGGAAGAGCCGACAGTTCGCGACTGACCATTCTGAGTCTGTTCGTCGATGTCGGGATGGGGGAATGCATCGTCTCTTCTCTTTCTTCGCCGAGTCCACGGCCTTTCAGAGCGGAATGGATCCGCTGGAGTGGTCGATATCGGGCCTGAAGCAGGGATCGACCGATTCTGAGAAGAGAATCCTCGTCCAGGTTCTTTCTTTCGGATTCTTTGAGATTGCACAATTCGAGAAAGGTCTCCTGGCAGAGATCTTCGGTCTCGTATGCGGGGGCATGGCGGCGAATATCGCAGTACAACGCCTCGTAGTGGGCATCGAACATGCTCAGCACCGTCTCTACGTGGGGTGATGGACCCGATTCGTGTCTCATGTGGCGTCTTTCGGGCGTTTCAAGGCGGTGGTGATCGGCTCAGGTGCCTTGGTGGGGGATCGTTCGTGCAGGGGGCTCAGGGAGTGCGTTCCACAGGGGCTTGGGATCCGGAGAAATCCAGAACCCCCGATTCCAGGGGGGCGAGGGCCTTTCGGTTTGTTTCACCCGTCACAGATCCTCCTTCGAAGTCACTCCATGTATGCCAATCAACGGCCGCATGGAGTCCTTTCCGGTAATACGGTATTTGCCGATTTTTCAGCCCGAATGCCGTATCTCAGCCCCAGAAGAGAGGTTTTCGCCCAGATGAACGGAGTTGAAAGGACGTGTGGTCCATGAGCATTGTCCGTGCAGCGGGAAGACGATCCTGGTTCGCCTTCCCGCCCCACAAGTGAGGCATTCGATGCAAGAGAAGAACCTCGTTCTGCAATGGATTCGACAATGTTCGACATCCCAGTGTCGACTGATAGTCGATCGAATCAACGCACAGATCACGGAGCTGTCCACTTCCCGCGGGCACGGAGAGCAGACCGACCTTGCCCGATTGGTCGCGACGATTCTGTTCGTCGAGTGTGCCCAGGATCTCGATCTGACCCCGCTTGAACTTCATGGCTTGCTGGATGATCCCCGGCGGCAATGCATGGAAGCCGTGGCCTGCATGGCATTGGAGTGGATCAGTCGACCGCCGGATCCGTCTCCCCGCTTTGCCCCGGACCGTCATCGACAAACCGATTGTCCGCACGTCGGGTGATGATGGCGACGACGGGTCGTCCCAGCCTGAGCACAAACAGCGTTCGGTCGATGGACCCCGATCCGGAAAACCGGCGTTGGTAGCGATCCGGGTCGACTGTCCGATCCCGCGTCTTGACCTCGACGATCCCCGTGTCGTGGGTGGCAAGCCAGCGGGCGACACGATCTTCCCGCCATGGCATGACCTCATCCACGCTGAAGGATGTGAACCAGTCGCATGCTGGAGATCGGTCGCCGGTCATCAGGCCGAGCCCCGGAGCGGGTTCGACCAGCCCGTGTCGTTCCGCCACGTTGCCGTGGAGCATGCTGCGCTCCAATGCGGGGTCCGGGACGCAGAGCACTTCGCCGATGGAGCCCAGGGACCCCAGTGGAGTGGGGATCGGAGTTCCGGTCTCCGTCAGGCCGGTTGGGAGCCGGGTGGCACGGTGCGTGGACGTGCTCGCGGCCAGTTCGCCGAGCCAGAGATGGGCCTGCGACAGACGGCCGTTGGTGCTGATGAATTCGAGTTCGTGACTGGTTTCGAGGGGGAGTCGTTCGATCGCAACGCCCGGACCCAGCTTCACGATGCCGCCCTTGAAGTCGGTGCTCAGGCGGGAAAGAGACGAAAGGGGGGGGTGCCACTGGTTCGGATCATGGAGGCGACGCCCCGTGGCGGGGTCACGCCGGCCGGGATCGAGATGAAACCAGTCGCCCTCGTGGTGTGAATCGAGCAGGTCCGCTTCGACGGTCTCGCATTCCGCATTGCATCGGGTCATCCAGCACCGGATGGGATCGACATCGATGGCCGTCACGTGAAAGTGGTGGGCAAGCGACATGGCATCGCCGCCGATTCCGCACGCAAGATCATGGATCCGTTGTCCGGATCCTACACGTTGCTTGATTCGATCGGACTTGTAGATGGCGATGGACTCGGGCGTGGCCTGTTCGATGCCCGATCGATCGCACACGACCGGAGGGTGCAAGGGATACTTCAGAGCGGCCCGGCGTCTGGCGTCGATGAGCTCCATCGCCGCGGAGACCTGTTCAAGCGACCAGTGCTTCCGAAGTCGGGTGATGGAGCCGACATCCGTCGGATCGGTGTCTTTGCCGGCCGCAAGGAGCCGCTTCCCCTCGTTCCCGAGCAGCCACCTCCAGATTTCGATCGAATGCGACACGTTCGCATGCTCCTTTGAACGGGCCAGAAGGTCAATACCGATCAGAATGCCTCCGATCCCCGTGATGATGTGATCCATGCGACATCTTGATTCATTCCTTGAACGATGGTTCGGCTGGTCCCGACCGCCGGTCTACGAAGAACCGGTACTCGCCGATAGTGTTCTGCAGTGGTGCCCGCGGTGCGGTGCAGGGTGTGACGGGGGGCATGATGAATCTGGATGCGGTGCATGCCGCGGCCGTAGTCCTGTATTCGACGGGGTGGTTCGGCTCGGCGACCATCGGGGGGAACTGCGGACGCTGATCGGCGGCTTGAAGTACCGCGGGCACTGGGAAGTGGCTGGCCCATTGGGGCGAATGCTCGCCCTTCGCCTGGAAGATGGGGTGGTGCCGGGACGCCTCCTGGATCCCCGTAGGACCATTGTGGTTCCGGTTCCCATGCCCCTGTTTCGACGGTTCGTCAGGGGGGTTGATCATGCCGCACTCGTCGCCAGAGCGGTTTCCTGTGGTCTGGGGTGCGGTTATCGGAGTCTTTTGCGTCAGCGTGGTGGCAGAAGGCAGGTCGGATTGGGGCGAAACGAGCGAATCAGAGGGGGCACAAAGGGAAGGAGACGATTCAGAGTCAGAAGATCCCAGGGGGGCTCGAACCTGAACGGGTACACGGTGGTTCTGGTCGATGACGTCCTGACCACGGGGCGAACGGCTCGAGAGGCCGGTCGGTGTCTGGCCGGGCTGAGGCCCTCCAGAATCGTGTTGGCGGTCCTGGCCGTGGCCGAACCGGGAGGATTCCGGTCGGCTCGGTCCGTGGGGGTAAAAAACAGGATCTACCCCCTTGCAGCCCCTTGACGGGCGATGGGAAACGGGTAGACTTCTCTCCTTGCCCTTTTTGGGCACGCGGCGTGCTGATTGCGCGCTGTCGAGCTCCTTGAAAAGTGAACAGTTTGGTAAGCCACGAGGATGTGACCAGATCGCGTCGTCTCACTAGGACGATGTGGTCTGGATCCCAGCGGGTCTCACTCTCACAGCGTGAGGCTCGTCAAACATCCTCTAGTGAACCTTGAATCACGTCGATTCAGTGGACATGATCATCGTCGCCCCAGTGGGGCGGCAAGGTGATGGTGTTTGAAATAATCCAGGGTGCCCTAGCCGACCCCCTGGCATCAAGTACTGAACTTGATGAAGACCATTAGGCCGGGTTTCGACCCGGTCGAATGCCAAGGCAAATTTCTTCCTCGGAAGATTCCGTCACCGTCAGGTGGCGACAATCATTCAATTGAAGAGTTTGATCCTGGCTCAGATTGAACGCTGGCGGCATGGCTAAAACATGCAAGTCGAACGATGAAAGCCCCTTCGGGGGTGCATGAAGTGGCGTAAGGACTAGTAATGCGTTCCTACGTACCCTCAGGTCGAGGATAGCCCCGGGAAACTGGGAGTAATACTCGATGATGTCTCCGGACCAAAGCCTTCGGGCGCCTTTGGAGCGAGGAACGTCCTATCAGGTAGTTGGTGAGGTAACGGCTCACCAAGCCGAAGACGGGTAGCGGGTGTGAGAGCATGACCCGCAGTATCGGGACTGAGACACTGCCCGGACTCCTACGGGAGGCTGCAGTAACGAATATTCCGCAATGCGCGAAAGCGTGACGGAGCAATGCCGCGTGTGGGATGAAGCTTTTCGGAGTGTAAACCACTGTCAGAGTTTAGGAACACAATGACCAGACTCAAAGGAAGGGCCGGCTAACTTCGTGCCAGCAGCCGCGGTAATACGAAGGGCCCGAGCGTTAATCGGAATCACTGGGCTTAAAGCGTGTGTAGGCGGACATGAAGGCGCCTTGTGAAATCCCTCGTCTCAAACGAGGAACTGCAGGGCGAACCGTATGTCTTGAGACAGGTAGGGGTGGTCGGAACCGTAGGTGGAGTGGTGATATGCGTTGATATCTACGGGAACGCCGAAGGAGAAGTCAGGCCACTGGGCCTGTTCTGACGCTGAGACACGAAAGCGTGGGGAGCGAACGGGATTAGATACCCCGGTAGTCCACGCCGTAAACGATGTGCACTAGGTCGGGGAAGTTCTGACACTAATCCCGGCCGAAGCAAAAGTGTTAAGTGCACCGCCTGGGGAGTACGGTCGCAAGGCTAAAACTCAAAGGAATTGACGGGGGCTCACACAAGCGGTGGAGCATGTTGCTTAATTCGAGGCAACGCGAAGAACCTTACCTGGGCTTGACATGTATGGATTAGCTGTTGGAGGTATCGACCCCTCCAGTAGCGAAGCTAACGCGTTAAGTATCCCGCCTGTGGAGTACGGTCGCAAGACTAAAACATAAAGGAATTGACGGGGACCCGCACAAGCGGTGGATGATGGGGATTAATTCGATGCAACGAGAAAAACCTTACCTACCCTTGACATGTCAGGCATCTCTCAGCGATGAGAGAGTGCTCGAAAGAGATCCTGAACACAGGTGCTGCATGGCTGTCGTCAGCTCGTGTCGTGAGATGTTGGGTTAAGTCCCGCAACGAGCGCAACCCCT
>PAAB01000067.1 GCA_002591705.1 Phycisphaerae bacterium | reverse complement strand
GGCATTTCTCCGATGTCTGCATCTCGGGAGACGTAACTTTCATGCTCGCGTGAGCATGGGATTCACTCCAGCCCGCTGCGCTGCGGGTCAGACATGGATGTTCAAAAGGAGCAGTGTATGAAGGGCCTGACAACTGTGAAGTCATGGGCACGTGAGTTTATTGATCTTCTGCTGGTCTTCATCGTTCTCGGTGTGCTGGTACAGATCATCTTCGGATCTGGCGAAACGACCATTCCCTACTTTGGTGAAGTCGTGGCAAACCTGATCGATCTCGTAACGCAGCTCGGCCAGGCTGGCGTCGTCGGCTTGATCGCCCTTCTGGTGATCGTCGGCCTCTACAGCGGCGGCCGCGCTACCTCCTGATAGGTAGTTGCGAAACCGAAACATGACGCCTGCCCGCCCTCTGGCGGGCAGGCGTCTTTTTACGTTNAGCTCAATGGGGCGTCGATGCCCGGNCCGGTGAACAGCAAGCGTGCAGACACCTGCTCCGGCGACAGATCCAGCATCACCTGCACCGCGCGTCGGTAGTCGTCCAGTTGCGATCGGTAGCGATCCTGCACTTCGGAGAGGGNCTCCAGGGACGCTGCGTCCGACTTGAAATCGATCAGGTCCGCCCAGATCGCCACACCGTCCCGACGTCCGATGACCAGACGATCGATTCGACCGTTGAACTCACCAACCTCGGTCTTCACGATGAACGGCAGTTCATTGCAGACCTCGAGATGATCGTGNGGTCGATCACCGTATGCGGACCTTGACATTCGCTGCACGACCGCCGGCTGCGCGAGGGCGGATGAGAATGCCTCCCTGCCGCTCCGACGCGCCTTCTCGCAGAGCGGACGCCCGATCTGCATCGAGATCCGCCGATCGACGGTCTCCATGGATTCCGTGGATGGACGACCATCCTCCATCCATTCGATCAGGGCCATGTATTCATGCAGCATGGTGCCGCGAAGCATCGCGAACTCGGAGTCGTTCCGGTCCACCAGCGAATCGATCGTGATCTCATCACGCTCGTGACCGGACGGGGTGACGGTGATCGTGCGTCGGGATGAAAATCCGGGATCGGGTTGCGGCCGGCGTGGTGAAGCGGGCCGGGGAACCGGATCCAACGCGACATTCCGATACCACTCGGGATCCCCGCGGAACCAGACCCGTTGATCCTGCAGCTCGAGATGGGCCTGCATGGCCTCGTCGAGACCGGGAAGACCGCAACGCACCAGGCCCTCCTGGGTCAGCATGTTCCTCGGTTCACCGTCCTTCTTCGCGACATGCGGTTTCAGGACGAGGTGCAACGCGTGCCGCGCCCTGGTCATCGCGACGTAGAGCACCGACAGCGCGTCCTGCATCTGCTCCCGGAAGAGGGTTCCGTAGCATTCGTCGACGATGGTCGGCCACGCGATCCGCTGGTCCTTCGGCATCGCGGGAACGATGCGCTGCGGGAGATCGATCGATGACTCGCTCCACGCGAAGAATCCGGACGGTTGCCTGATCAGTTCACGTCCCAGTTCGGGAAGCACGACCTCGTCGAATTCCAGCCCCTTGGACTTGTGGATGGTCATCACCTGAACGGGGGCCGCGGTGACGGAACTTCGCCTGGATCCCTCCACGAATCGCACGAACTGCGCCGGCCGACCGGCCCCCTGCGCGTCCCAGAGCTCACCAAGTTCGATCAGATGACCGAGTCGGAGGTGATCCGTCTCACTGCACGTGGGACGAAGTCGTTCCGCGATCCGTTCCATGCACGTCCCGTAGCCGTCGATCGAGAGACGTTCGCGCATCGCGAGAGAGACCGCCTGCGCAATGCGTCTCCAATCGGAACGGTCGGAGGCAGCCAGTGGTTCCCGATCGAACCAGGGCCACAGCGGCGTGGTCGAGACATGGAACAGGGAGCGGAGATCCCCGGGATGGTCGGCAAGGTGCAGCAGTGACAGCACGGCACCCACGACGGTGGAGTCCGTCAGGGTGCTCGAGCCCTCCTCGCTCGCCTCCACCCCGCGTTGACGGAGCATGGTGACGATTCTCGAGGCTGCATCGTTTCGACTGGTGAGGACTCCGATGGACCGTCCGGGATCCTCCCGCTGACGGCGGACGACGAGATCGACTGCGAGATCGACGGCATGCTGCTGCTTCGGAGCGACGTCCTCGGGCAGTTCCGGAACCAGAACCTCCACGAATCCAGGTAGATCCCGGGCCGCCAGATGATTCTCGTACCGAGCCGCCCACTCGACCGCTCCGTCCCGGGCTTCCGACGGCATGGACTCGAATCCGAAGACGCCGTTGGCGTCCAGGTTGGCGAAGATCGAGTCGACCGCATCGAGCACGATCTGCGACGAACGCCAACTGCGGGTCAGCGGGGCTGCCGCTTCCAGCTGGTCCGCGTGCCGTCCCTCGAGCAGATCGACCAGCGCGGATGTTCCGCCACGCCAGGCGTAGATCGACTGCTTGGGGTCGGCGAGCACGAGGAAGCCGCGATCCTCCTCGCTCCCGATGCCACCGAAGATCTCCTCGATGATCGGGTCAAGCACGTCGAACTGGGAACGGGACGTATCCTGGAACTCGTCGAGGGCGATGTCGCGCACGATTCCGTCGAGCCGGAACCACAGCGACCCCAGTGCGCCGTGCTGCACCAGACCCGCTTCGGCCAGGCGTTGGGCGATGTCCGCGAACGTGAACACGCCGCGCCGGTTCTGGATGATTCGATACTGCTTCTCGAGCAGCTCGAGCAGACCGAGCGACGAGACCAGCTGGCGATGCCGCACACGGATGCATTCGGTCCGGGCGTGATCGACCAGCGGACGCAGCAGCTCCAGCAGCTCCTCGGGGACTTCGACGCGATCGAATCGTCCGTCGGTGAGCCATCCGCCGCGCACGAGACTGTCGGACAGGAACCCCTCCCAGTCGCCCGCCCGGACCGCGGTGATGAGTCGGTTCCATGCGGTCCGGTAGCGAGATCGCTCCTGTCCCTTCTGCGTCAGGGGCATGTCCGTGTCGGTCATCGACCGGGCGATCGAGTCCACCGTCTGCTCGTCGAGAGTCCGTCCACCGTCGAGACTGTCGCCGTGCTGATCCGGCTCGAGCCAGAACCACGGCTCCGCTGCATTCGGTCGGAGTCGCGTGAGTCGATACAGGTGGACCGCACCCGAACGTCCCCAGACCTGATTGCGGATCACATCGATGACGGATCGCTGCTCCCGCCCCTGCTGCACCATCTGGAGCAGTTCACCGACGAACGTGGCATCGGGTGAATCCAGCAGCGCCGTGAGGGTCTCCATCCGGAGGGACTCCTCCTCGTATTCGTTGGCGATGGTCCAATGCTCCGGAAGACCAAGTTCCACCGAGAAGCAATGGGCGATCCGGTGGAAGAAACCGTCGAGGGTGCCGATCTGCATCCGGTGGATCCGCCGTACGAGCGATGTCAGCACATCCGAAAGCTCCGACGGCATCGGCGCCGGATCCAATCCCATCGAAGGGGCGTACTGGCTGCAGACCGTGGAATCGACGGCTCCCTTGGCCAGGTGCTCAAGGACCCGATCCAGAATCTCCCCCGCGGCTTTGCGGGTGAACGTCGATGCAAGAATTCGATCGCACCCCGGATCCCCCTCGACGCGGAGACGGGAGACCATCCAGCCGATCAGGCGGTTGGCAAGGGTGTAGGTCTTTCCCGAACCCGCGGAGGCGATGACGACGCTGCGTGACGCGCTCATTCGGAATCCTCCAGTTCGACCGCCGTCGAGCCGCAGATGCGACTCCAGTCGTCATGGAAGAGCGGAGGGTCCTGGGCGGGTTCGAACTCGCCCGCCCGCACCGCGTCGATGATCTCGACGGCCCGTGCGTCCGCGGTGACGTACTCGTCGTCTCCCCATGGCGCCAGGACGAAGACGCCACCGTCGGTGCGGGCCGGGAGCCCCACGTAGCCGAGCGAGGCATCGGTGAGGTCGAAGCCTGCGGCTCGGATCAGATGTCGGTACAGCGGCAGCTGCAGATCGATCCAGTCCCCGTGACGGCGATGAAGCTCGGTCGGCTTCTTGATCTTGTTGCCGGTCTTGTAGTCGAGAATTCGGATTCGTCCGTCCTCGTGCTGGTCGATCCGATCGATTCGACCGCGAAGCAGCATGGATTCTCGGGTGGGAAACGGCACCGGAGGATGATCACACGGAATCCGGGACGATCCCGGTCCGAAACTCAACTCCACCTCGACGATCCGCCAACCCCCGCGGGCTTCGGCCGCCTGCTGTGCGGCGAAGTGCCGGAGTCTCCATCGCAACTGATCCAGTTGGAGCCGAACCGCGGGAAGCANGGATGGTCCGAACCGTCTCCGAATCTCCCCATCCAGCAGGTCGTCCAGTCGTTCACGGATCCGTTCGGCATCGCAGGTCGCCTCGCCCGCATCGATTTCGGAACGTCCGAACGCCTCGAGCACGTCGTGGGCCAGCGAACCGAACGAGAGTGCGGTGAGTTCGTCCGGCTCGTCGTCCCGACAATCCAGACGAAGCACGTGCTTGAGCATGAACCGGTACGGACACGTGAGGTAGTCGCGAAAGGCGGTGACGCTCATCGAGTCCAGTACGGGAAGCGCACCGGGACGCGGACAGCGAACGACACCGGATTCGACGGCATCGGCGGGCGGCTCGACCCGGAATCGTCTCGATGCACCCGTGAACTCGAGGATGTTCGAGGCGATTCGTTCGGTTGCCCCGGTCAGGAGGAGTCGACTGGGCACCTGGTTCTCTCCATCGGGGCCCCGCCGTCCGGAGACGAGGTGCACCACCCGTCCGCTCCGAAGCGTCGCATCCAGCAGATACGCATCCCGGGCCAGGCGCCGTTCGTTGTCGACGAGTCCGATGGCACTTCGCAGTTCGTTGGGAAGAAACGGATCGGCATTCACCGACATCGGAAGCATCGACTCGTTGCAGCCAGCGATCAGCAGCGTGTCCGCATCGTCCAGATGGCAATCGAGCCAGCCCAGCAGATCAACCGCCGCCTCCGTGGTCGATGTTCCGACGGACTGTGCTGCGAGTTCACCGCGCATCAGACGGAGCAGGGACGCGGCACTGCACCCGTCGAGCAGCGGTCGCAGATGCAGCAGTTCATCCAGGATCGAACCCACCGCTTCGAGCACGGCACGGTCGTCGGACTGGAGCAGATCCATCGACGGATTCAGGAGCTCGAGCAGCATCGCCTCGATCTGATCCACCATCGATTCCGGTCCCGCGGTCGATGCGCGAAGTTCGTCCAGACGGACGATCGTGGGTCGAAGCATCCGGGCCAGCGAAGCGTGTCGATCGGGAAGACCGGTCCCGATGTGCATCGGCAGGCAGTCCTCGCGATAGCGGTCGAATCGCTCCAGCAACTCCGTGTCCGAATCGTCCGCAGCGCGAATCCAACGTTCGACGATCGGTTCGCGTACCAGCGCGGCGAAATCGGACGCCTCCTTCTGCTCGAGAAAGCGTTCCAGCAGCCCCAGGATGCGTCCGATCCGCGACTGGTCCATTCGGACGCCGAGCGGTTCGTGCACCGGTACGCCCCACTCCGGAAGGACACGACGACANATGGGGAGCANCGATTCGTCGGGCAGTCCGACGGAGACGTCATCCGGATCGAACGGGCCGAGCGAACCGAGCAGGTCCACGATGCAGCCGATCTGATCCTCCGGACCGTCTCCGACGTGCCGGATGCGGTCGTCGATGTCGATGATGCGGTTCGACCAGACCGCCGGAACCACGCATCCGTAGTCGTCGAAGCACGATTCGTCATCCTGCGGGGCATGGATCATGCCGAAGACCGACGATCCGGTTTCCACGAGCGAATCGATCATGCGGCGCTGCATGGTGTTCAGATCCGCGCTGATGATCCCGATGTGCCGAGGCGCCAGCACCTTCCGGTGTCCGTCCAGGAACGCGCTTGTCCGGGCGTCCCGGCGCTCGAATCCGTGCTCACGAAGCCATTGATCGTGCCAGATCTGCAGAGACGAGAGATCGCGCCAGCGCAGTGCATCGGGATTTCCCTCCATGAACGCATGGTCGGAGATCCCCTGGAAGTCCATGCCGGCACCGGCGACTTCCGCTTCCACCGATACGAGGGTGGCGGCCATCGCCTCCACCGCTTCATCGGGATACGGCCCGTCCTCGGACCGGTTCCTGCCCAGCAGTCGATCCTGCACCGGCTGGTCGGACGACCTGATTGCCGCGATCCAGGCCAATCGCTCCGCCAACGCACTTGCGGTCTCGTATTCGGGAACGAGCACCCGATCCGCGAGTCGACCGATGGTGGTGATGTCCGGGGGGACCAGCTGCAGATGGAGGACGGTGGCACGTTCACGCAGCAGGGTTCGAAGACGACGCCCCGCTCTCGAACCCGGCAGCAGCAGGAGCAGTTCGGCCAGATTCCAACGGCGGCCGTCCGGCGGGAACCGATCCAGCAGATGATCGACGACCGCATGGNGGCAATGCTGCCCGCTGCCAAGAAAGACTCGCTCGATGCCCATAGACGGCATGGATTATACCGCTGGGGTCCCGCGGGCTCNCCCCGTCACTTCCCGTCCTTGCCCTTGTCCTTGTCCTTGTCCTTGTCTCCGAGGATGAGATTCCCGAGCCCCTTCAGATCGTTGAGGTTCGGAAGATCGGGGAGTTCCTTGAGCAGGGGGATCTTGTTGAGCAAGGTGTTGATGCCCCCGATGGTGACATTCGACAAGCCATCGATGGGATGGTTGAACACCTGGTGGATCACCACGTGCGTGATGATGGAGACGAATCGGCTGGTCAACTGACTCGAGTCGCCCTTGGTGCCGACGTTCTTCACCGAGAAGTCCGGAATCTTCTCGTCGATCTTGCCGCCGGCCAGGGTGACGATCTTCCCCTTCGCACGCAGACGAACGTTCTTCACCTTCAATTCACGAATCATCAGGTTGGTCTCGTCCGTGGACGACGGAAGACTCTTGACGTATTCGTTCACATGCTTGATGAGGATCTCGAGATTGACCTGGTCGTCGATCTGCTCGAGATCGAATGTCAGCCCGGTCAGCAGCACATTGGGGATGTCGATGTCGTTCGACAGCAGGGTGCCGACTCCGCAGTCGATGTCGGCCCGATCCACCGTCAGGATGTATTCGTATTCGAACCCCGGAGGGTTCTTGATCGTGATGTCGGAGAAGGACGAGTTCGACGTGAGGACCCCGAGACTGACGCCTCCGACGCGGGATTCAACTCCGAGGATGTCCGTGACCTGTCCATCGATCACACTCTTGGCGATGACGTCGGCCAGACGGAGTCCGATGACGAGGAGGATGCCCAGGCCGAGGACGATGATGGTCAGGATGGTGGGGAGTTTGTGGTTCTTCATGGCTTGATTGTCGTGGCGATCCCGACACGCTTCAAGTGCGGCCGTCGCCGAGTACGCGACGGGTCTGATGGACATCGATGAGCGGCAGCAGCAGCAGCAGGAGNATCTGGAAGGCCCCGAATGCGAAACCCACCTGCACAAGGTCGAAATCGCCCACATGACCCGCCAGNGACTGACCGATGGTGGTGCTGAGATTCAGGAGTGCCATGTACGCCGTGAACTGGGTACCCGCCACGATCGGCCACGACACGGTCATGTACATGGAGAAGAGACCGACGGTCGCCAGGGAGAGCAGCAGCCCTTCGGCCAGGATGAACATCGTCATCGCTCCCTTGGAACTCCACGCGAACCATCCGGTGCCGAGCACCTCCGGCGACATCGCACTGAAGGTCAGGTAGCAGATCCCGAGACCGATCGTCCCCGCGGCGACGATTCGCTTGGCACCGAACCGGTCCGCCAGGAAGCCGCCGCCCATGGCACCGGCCAGTCCCATGAAGACCCCCCACCCNCCGCTGATGTCGGTGTAGTCGGTGCGGGCCCAACCCAGATCCTCCTGGTAGAAGACCTGCAGCACGGGGCCCAGCGAGCCGTTGGCGATGAACATGCCCAGCCCGATCAGCCCCGCGATGACCGCCGAGGAGAGACTGAAGGCCCGGGCCAGCCTTCGGAAGAGCACCCCCACCGAATCGGAGAGCGACTCGGACGGCTTCAACTGGGTGCTTCCGGCGGTCCACGGCAGCAGTCGTTCACCCGGACGCTCGCGCAGCAGCAGCGGAAGCAGCATGATGCACGCCAGCATCACGATCTGCCAGACGAAGACTCCGTTCAGACCGCTGGCGGTGAGCACTCTGCTGAGTACGGCCCCGCNGATCAGGGTNCCGAGGAACTTGGAACCGTACATGAGTCCGCTGACCCGTCCCCGTTCCTCCTCGCGGAGCAGATCCACCGCCAGGGCATCGACGGAGACGTCCTGCAACGAGTTGAAGATGTTGTGCACGAAGATCATCCAGCCCAGCAGGGCGAGATGATCCGTGATGGACGGAATCACAGCCATCGCCAGGATGGACAGGATCATGCCCGTCTGCGCGAGCAGGATCCAGGGACGTCGGCGACCCATGGAGGGAATGCCGAACCGGTCGATCACCGGACCCCAGACCCACTTGAAGGTCCACGGAAGCGTGCCCGCGGCGGCCAGCGATCCGATCGCACCGGCATCGAATCCACGTTCGGCCAGATAGGCCGCAAGGGTCACGGTCACGAAGCCGTACGGGATCCCCTGCGCGACGTACAGGACGCACAGCGTGAACAGTCGGACCAGGGGTCGNTCGGAGAGGTTGAATCCGATGGCGGGGCTCCCGCGATTCAGTCGTCGGTGCCGTAGCCCTCGCCGTGCACCTGGTCGGTGGCGACGGATTCGAGTTCCGCCATCCTCTGACAGATCATCTCCTCGGAGATGTCCACACCGTGCGCGGCGAAGTCGGCCTTGAGCTTGTCGAGCACGTCTTCGTCGCCGGGCTCCTGGATGNCGGCCTTNACGAGATCGATCGGATATCGCTCGAACGCGTCGCCTTCGAGACCCATCTTCCCCGCAGCCCATTCACCGAGGAGCTTGTTCCGACGAGCCTCGATCCGGAATCGAACATCCGAATCGTGCTTGAACTTGGCTTCGTTGCCCTCTTCCCGTTCCTGAAATCCACTGCTCATCGCTGATCGGCTCCTGCATGCTCGGACTGCCCCGGTCCGACACGGCCCGGGAACGTGGCCATGGTACCCCGAGAACCGGNGCGAAAACGGCCCTGACAGGTCTTCCATCGCGTTTTTCAAATCAAGTGAGAGATCCACCCTCCGGGGGACGCAGTCCCTTTCAGGAAGGATTCGTATCGCCTTCCCATCTGGACCACACATCAAGAGAACCACACCATGACCAATCGAAACCAACTCACGANTTGCATCGTCACCGGCCTCCTCCTCTCCGGAGCGTCGACCGCCCTCGCCACCCCCGGGTACGAGGACCTTCCCCTCGGAACGATCTACGCCGTCGGGGACTCGACCTCGTCGGAGGGGCTGCCCATCGAGTTCACCCCCTTCCAGTGGTGGAGCGGCACCTGGACCGTAGCCGGCCAGGCCGAGATCGTCCGCGACGGCTGGGCGTGCACCCCCAATCAGGAACTCGGACTCAACAACATCACCGCCGCGTTCAACTACGGAGCATCGGGAACCGTCCCCTCCTACGTGCGCTTCAACTTCGGTGAGCACGGTGGGAACATCAACGTCTCGATCAACGGGGACTTCCACAACGTCCCCAACTTTCTCGATCTGCACGGCTTGAACATCGGCGGCGCGGACTTCTACGTTCTTTCCGGCGGCTCGGGCCACGACTGCGGAGTCGTCGAGATCCACGGACTCGTGCAGAAGATGGAACTGGGCGGCCAGGAACTCTGGATCGACAACTACACCACCGAAAACGATCCGTGCCGCTACGGATACGAGGATCTCACCCTCGGTGACGTCTACCTCACCGGCGACATGTTCATGACCAGCGGCATCCTGTGCCAGGCCCGTCCCTTCCAGTATTCGACCGGTGCATGGACCAACGGCGCCGTGCGGGTCGTGAACACCGGACTGGCCTGCGCCACCGGAAACGAACTCTGGTGCAACCGTGAGATGGTGCGACACGACTTCGCCGCATCGATCGGCTCCATGACCGATGTCAGCATCCAGTTCGGCGAATACGGCGGAAACATCAACGTGTCCATCAACGGAGATTTCCGCAACGTCGACAACTTCATGGATCTCGACGGAATGGTCGTGGGCGGCGTGCTGGTCACCATCCCCTACGGTGGACTCGGCAACGACTGCGGCAAGATGACGCTCGACGGAACGGTCCACAGTCTCGCCCTGGGCGGCCATGAACTCTGGATCGACTGCCTCGACGGAACTCCCGATCCCAACGGCGGCCAGAACCCGCAGCCGGGCGACACGAACGACGACCGGAAGATCGATGTGATGGACCTTCTGAACGTGATCCAGAGCTGGGGTACCTGTCAGGGACCGTGCGAAGCGGATCTTGATGAAGACGGATCCGTCAACGTGCATGACCTGCTCATGGTTCTCGAATACTGGAAGTAAGCGGCACCGGTCCAGAACCGCATCCATCAATCGAGCACGACGGCCCGGCTCCAGCCGGGTCGTCGTGGTGTTGGAGCGAGATTGCCTCGTCGATCGCCTCCGCAAGTTCGTTCGGCGCATCCGTTCCGATGCGGAAGTATCCACCCTCGTGGTATTCGAGTTCGACCGAATCGAAGCCGGACACGTTCCACAGCCAGCACCGACCGGGTATCAGTCGAACCCCCCATCCGATGTACCAGGGGGTCCGGGCGGTGACGCAGCGTCGGACACGTCCGATGGGAATCGTGCGATGGATCACGCCGATGCCCATGCGGATCCGAATCGAAGACTCCGTGACCTCGGTCGAGAGGGAGTGGAAGAGCATCATGCAGATCACCAGAACCCCGAGGCAGATGTAGATGTACGGATTGGAGACGACCGACAGCACCAACAGCACGATCCCGATGATCCCGATGGTGATCCGGACGAACGTTCCGGGTTGGGTGTTGCGGTAGATGATTCGTTCGGAATCGGGATTCTTCACGACTGCTCCTCCCAGATCGCGACCATGGATCGTCCCGACGCATCGGCCGATCCCCGATACATCCCCTGCGACGTGTAGGTCAGGACCGGNGGTCCCTGGGATCCCACCGCGATGACACCACCGACCTCCGCCGGCATCTCGGCAAGAACGTCGTCGATCGAGGCGTGGAGCGTCCCCGTGGTGCCGATTCCCGTCGAGATGCGAAGGGCCGCAGCGTGCCGGACGAACTCCTCCCCGTGCCCGGTGCACGAGACGGCGCAACGATCATCGGCCCAGTTTCCCGCCCCGTGGATCGGCGTGTCGCCGACCCGACCGGACATCTTTCCGTTCATTCCCCCGGTGGAGGTCGCGGCGGCCAGACCTCCCGCACCGTCCCTCGCAACGACGCCGATGGTGGATCCCTCCTGCAGGACGGGATCGAAGCCGCCCACGCGATCGAACTCCTCCCGGCGGTGCGGGGTGTCGAACCATTCGTTGTGGACACGCTCGACCTGCATGTCATCCGCGAAGCGCTCCGCCCCCTCGCCGGCCACCATCACGTGCGGAGTCCGCTCCATGACCAGTCGGGCCAGCGACACCGGATTCCGGACGGTCACGAGATTGGTCACCGATCCGCAGCGGCCCGTGCATCCGTCCATGATCGACGCCTCGAGCTCGTGCCGACCGTCGCGGGTGAAGACCGCGCCCCGTCCCGCNTTGAACATCGGCTCGTCCTCGAGCAGCCTGGCCACCGCCTCGACCACGTCCAGCGCGGGCACTCCCTCGGCGAGCAGACGCACNCCACGATCCAGAACTCTGCGGAGCCCTGCGATGCAGGCCTCCTTGCGCTCCTCGGGAAGATCACGGGGGATCGCACCGGCCCCGCCGTGGATGGCGATGGCCCAGTCACCGGCGTCGGGCGGAGCGTACGTACTCATCGCGACCACGATAACAGGGCACCGGACCGTTGACAGAGGTGCTATCGTGGATNCTGCCCGCTTCGAACGGAAAGCGGACACGTACGAATCAGAAAGGTCTGTCCATGCCACGCACCCGAACCACCGCGACCCTGACGGTGACCTTCAGCACGCTGCTCTCCTGCCTCGCCACCCCGATCCTCGCCGACGAATCGACCGAACCGGCACCGGCGAACGAACTCCACACCGTGAAGCTCGGCACGCTCGAGAAGACGTGGGACGGGTTGCTGCGANTCGAGACCAACCGCTCCCGGCCGGTCAAGATCGGGGCCGAGCAGTACAGTCGATCCGCCGAGATCGCCGAGGTGCTGGTCCGCTCCGGCACCGTCCGCAAGGGCGACGTCATCCTCCGGCTCGACACCACCGAGATCGACGAGGCGATCCGGGATGCGAAGACCGCATTGGAGGAGAAGNAGGTCCAGATCGAGATCGCCAACCGAACCCGGGCCATGGAGGACGAATCGATGGCCATCTCGATGGAGCGGACGGTCAAGTCCGAGGAGCGGGCCCAGCGGGATCTCGAGCTCTTCGAACGCTTCCGCGCCGACATGATGAAGCAGCGCCAGCAGATGAGTCTGGAATACAGCCAGTTCCGGGTCGATGATGCCGACGAGGAGCTCCGTCAGCTCCAGGAGATGTACGGCGACACCACCCTGGCCGACCAGACGAAGGACATCGTGCTCAACCGGGCCAAGCGGAGCCTGAACCAGTCGCAGCGGAGCTTCGCCATGGCGAAGACCGAACACACGCTGTTCGAGAACCACGAATTCCCGGACCGCGTAAGCGACATGAAGGACGGTGCACGATGGAAGGCGACCGACCTCGAACACGCCAGAATGCGCGAGAAGCTGGCCATGATGCGTCGTGAACTCGATCTGGCCGGTGAACGCCGTTCCCTCGAGAAGCTGCAGGATCGGCTCGACGATCTGCAGGAGGATCGGAAGCGGTTCACCGTGACCGCTCCCATCGACGGGGTCCTGACGCGGATCAATCTCGAGGCGGGAGACACCATGGGCATGCAGCAGGGCATCGCCCAGGTCCATGATCTGAACCGGATGGCACTCAAGGGGACGATCGACGCCATCGATCTCAACGTCCTCCGGGAAGGCATGGCCGTCGACGTCGAGGTACCCGTCTTTCCGGGATTCGGTTTCGACGGAACCATCCGGTCCATCGGCCTGATCGGCTCCCCCTCCGGATCCTCGACCTCGTTCCCGATCGAAGTCGAGATGAAGTCCGACGACGATCGGCTTCGACTGGGAATCGCCTGCAACGTCAAGGCGACCCGGACCTTCCCCAACGTCCTGACCGTGCCGACGGATGCGGTGCAGCGCGATGATGATCGCACCTACGTCCTGGTCCGCCGCGGCGAGAACACCATCGAGCAGGACATCGTCATCGGCCTCGGAAACGATGCGGACGTGATCGTCCTGTCCGGACTGAGGAACGGCGACGTGATCGTGATCGATCGCGCGGAGGACGAATAGCACCGTGCGTGGCGGACCACTCCTGATCGGAATCACCCTCCTCGCCGTCCTCGCGGGCTGCCAGGGCCCCCGGCGGACCGCCGTCGAGGCGCGGGATGCGGCCGTCGAATGGATGGTCGAACACCAGAACCCCGACGGATCCTGGGGCACGATCGACGCATCGCGTCCCTACCAGATCTACNTGGACACCCAGTCGAGCCATCAGGCCTTCGGAGGAGCGACCTCCGCGCTGGGAGTGATGAGCCTCNTGGAGCCCAGCCGGACCAATGCCGCGGCGGAGCAGAGCCTGCATCGCGGTGTGCAGCATCTGCTGACGATGCCCGAAGTCGGCAAGGCGAGCGGAAACACCTTCTACGACATCTGGACGCACACCTATCTCGTCTCCGCCCTGTGCCGGGTCGTCGACGATCCCNGATTCTCCGACTCCCGGAAACGGATCGTTGCGGTCATCGAACGGGAGATCGAGATCCTTCGTGACCGGCAGGGTCTCGATGGAGGTTGGGGCTACTACGACTTCGAGTACATCCTCGAGAATCCCAGCGGAGACCAGAGCACCAGCTTCAACACCGCCGCCGTGCTGCTCGCCCTCGAGGAGGCGCGGGCCAGGGGATTCGACGTCGATCNACGGATGGTCGACGACGGGATCAAGGCGGTCGAACGGATGCGTCTGCCCAGTGGCGCGTACGTCTACGGAACCTACGCCCAGTATCGCCCGCAGGCACCCTACAACATGATGAAGGGTTCGCTGGGGCGATCCCAACCGTGCAACCTGTCCCTGCATGAACTCGATCGCGAGATCACGCTCGAGCAGATGCAGGCGGGCGTGGAGGCGCTGCGCCGCGATCATCACTACATCGAGATCGGACGTGGACGCAAGATCCCGCACGAGGCCTACTACTCGACGTCGGGTTACTACTACTTCTTCGGTCACTACTACGCCGGCATGGTCGTCGAGGAACTCGAGGAACCGGCACGGAGTGAACTTGCCACCTGGCTGCAGGACGTGATGATCGACGTTCAGGATCCGGCGGGCAGCTGGTTCGACTATCCGCTGTACGGCTACGGTCATCCGTACGGCACCGCGTACGGTCTGCTGGTCCTGCAATCGACGCACCGGGCGCTGGGAACCGAAAGCGAGTCCGTTGAGCACTGAAGCGGATCAGAGGCCCGAGAGCCGCCCGGTCGAATCACCGAAGCGGTCCACCGGTACATCCATCCGGTCCAGTAGCGACGTGTAGAGATTGCACAACGGCGTACCGGACTCGAACGACACGTGTCGCCCGGGATCGAGGGTGCCCCCGCCTCCCCCTGCGAGCAGGATGGGAAGATCGTCGTGGTTGTGGCGGTTGCCGTCCCCGATCGCACTTCCGTACACCACCATGCAGTTGTCGAGCAGCGTGCCGTCCCCTTCGGGCTCGCTGGCGAGCCGATCCACGAATCGTGCGAATCGACCCACGTTGAACCGGTCGATGCGACGGATCTTCTCGATCATCGATTCGTCGCCCTTGTGATGCGACAGCTGGTGATGCCCTTCGGCCACGTCGAGGAAGGGGAATGAACGGTTCGATCCCTCGTTGGCCCACATGAAGCTCGCCACCCGGGTCTGATCGAGCTTGAAGGCGAGAATCATCAGTTCCGACATGACGTCAAGGTGTTCGCGGTAGTCTCCCGGGATGCCCTCGGGTCGCTCGAAGGTCGTCAGCTGGGCCGGATCCTGCTCCATGGTCTCCACGAGTTCGATGCGCCGTTCGAGTGAACGCACGGATTCGAAGTATTCGTCGAGCCGAAGACGATCGGCCCGTCCCAGCCGGGCGGACAGGCGACGTCCGTCCTCCCGGACGTAGTCGAGGATGCTGCGTCGACGACGCATGCGTTCGTACCGGGCCTCCAAGGTCTCCCGACCGGGACCGAGCGAGAAGAGTCGTTCGAACACCAGCCGAGGGTTCGTCTCCTTGACGTTCGGTGTCCGCGCCGAACGCCAGGAGATGTTGGTGGAGTAGACACAGGAATACCCGGAGTCGCACTGTCCGGACTGGCGTCCCCCTTCGCATCCCAATTCGAGGGACGAGAATCTGGTCTGCCCTTCGAGATGACCCGCGGCGACCTGATCGACGGAGACACCGACCGAGATGTTGGCGCCGGACGTCTTGTAGGGATGGGCGCCGGTCAGGAAGCAGGCGGACGACCGCGCGTGATCTCCCGGACCGTCTCCCAACGCCTTGGCGTTGTGATGAGCGAGGCCGCTGAGCACCGAGACGTGCTCGCGGACCCGTTCCAGAGGCTTGAGCAGATGGGAAGGTGTCCAGTCGGTGCCCGTCCCGGACGGCGCCCAGTGCGGGGCGTGCACGCCGTTGGGGACGAAGAGGAACGCGAGGCGNACGGGAGGTCCACCGGCCGAGGACGCCGCGACGGTCGAGGCCGCGTTGGCCACGCTGGACGACATCGCCTCCAGCCACGGGAGTGCCATGGTGGTGCCGAGTCCGCGAAGCATCGTGCGTCGTGTCGGTCCTGATCCGTTCATGCCGAATCCTCGGGGGCTGCTCGACGGAGGAACGCATCCGACTCGATGATCTCGATGATCAGCCGCTGCATGCGTGCATCCTTCTTCAGTACATCGACCAGATCGAGAAGCAGGGCTTCATCATGGAAGCCGACCGGACGTCCCAGTGCGAAAACCAGCATATGACGGGCCAGCGATCGAAGGAAGGCTGCATCTCCCAGAAGGACCGCCTGCAGACCTCCAACCCCCTCGAAGGACCTGCCATCGGGCAGTTCGGCCTTGAGATCGAGCGCCTGGATCTCCTCCGGGTCCCGCATGCGACCCACCGCATCCATGGACTCCATCGCCAGGCCGAGGGGATCCATCCGCGCGTGGCATGCGCGACAGGTGGGATCCGAGTTGTGCAGCGACATGAGTTCGCGCAGGCCCAGCTGCTCGCGACCATCTTCGGCCTCCGGCAGGGCNTCGATGCCCGGAGGTGGCGGTGGCGGCGGATCGTCCAGCAGCACTTCGAGGATCCACTTCCCCCGTTTCACCGGCGCCGTCCGCGTCGGATTCGAGGTCACCGTCAGCATGCTGGCATGTCCGAAGATTCCCCGTGGCCGGTCGGACGCAAGATCGATCCGATGCATCTCCGCCGCGTCGTGCGTCCATTCGATTCCGTAATGCTCCGCGAGTGGAGCATCCACGTACGTGTATTTCCCGTCGATCAGATCCCAGACCGGTCGATCCCGACGGACGATCTCGTCGAAGAAACGGACCGTCTCCTCCTTCATGGAGGCGAGCAGTTCGGGAGTCACTCCGGGGAATCGGCCGGGATCGGGAGTGAGTTCCGGAAGCGAACGGATCTGAAGCCACTGCGTCGCGAACTGTTCCGCGAGCGATCTGGACCTCGGATCGGCGAGCATCCGCCTGGCCTGTTCGATCCGGATGGTCCGGTCGAGCAGCGCGCCGTCGAATCCAGCACGAAGCAGCTCCCGGTCGGGCGTCGAGCTCCAGAGAAAGGATGCCATTCGCACCGCGATCTCGTGGCCATGCAAACGACGGGACGACTCCCCTTCCGGTTCCTCCTCGATCCGCATGAGGAACGACGGGCTCACCAGCATCGCGGTCAGGCACACGCGGAGCCGCTCCTCGAGCCGCGCGTCACCGACGCACGTCTCCTCGGACAGTTCCACCAGCCGCTGCACCTCCGAGCCGTCCACCGGGCGACGCCAGACGCGCGGCATCACCTCGGTGAGGATTCGGNCCAGATGCGAACGGATCGTTTCACCGGGTCGCGGCCGGGGCAGGCTTCGTTGGAATCCACTGGGTTCCACACGATCGATCGGACCCGTCACGCTCATCCACTGGACGGCGGCATTGCGATCCCGAGCATCGGGATCGGACGCGTCCGGCCGGTAGTAGTCGTTGATGAAGACCAGCTCGATGGGAATTTCACCCCGCGGAAGCTGCATGCGACGTTCGAAGGTTCCCGGTTCGGATCGCGACGACGACACGTCGACCACCTCGCGCTTCACACCCTCCACACGGAGCTCCAGTCGCACCGGATCGGGGCCGGCTTGTTGACCGAAGGCACCGAACCGGACCAGGTAGGTGCCGTCGCGGGGAAGCGACCACGTCGAACCGACGGCGCCGCGCGATGTCATCCACCGGTATCCCGACCGCTTCGAAACCCGTCCCCGCGCATCGAGCGTTGACGACTCGACCCGCTGCTCGTCCCATCCCGGATTGGATTCGTCCCGGATCACGCGTCGGGCCACCTCCTCCGCAGCGTCGAAGTACTTCTCCAGCAGGAGCGGGGGCAGGGACAGCACGTCGGCGGTCGTGTCGAACCCCTCGCCGACCCCGTCCGCGGGAAAGCGATCGGCGACATCGATCTCCACGTCGAACAGATGACGGACGATCCGCTGGTACTCGACGTTGTTCAATCGGCGCGGACCCACTCGTCCGGGCGATGCGGCCGCACGGGCCAGCGGCTCGATGCGACCTTCGACCCACTGCTGCATCTGGTGATAGACGTCGTCGGTGGGCCGGTCGAAATGCGTCGGCGGCATGTCACGGGAGCGCAGTCTGGTCCGGATCGCCAGCCAGGCCTCCGAATCCGCCGGATCGCTGGCGGCCAGCACCTGCTGCAGATCGAGACCGCCCATCGCGACACCATCGCCGTGGCAGTCGAAGCAGTACTGCTGGAATGTCGGGAGGGGTGTTGCCCCAATCGACGATGCGAGAACCAGAAACAGCATGACCACGAGACTACCACCGACCGGGCCGTGGTAGGCTGGAGAACCTCGATGAAAGGAAGAGCAATGCGACTCCTACTGGGCAGCGGCGGTTTCAGGACCGAGGAACGACGGGCGATCTACCGTGAGCGCATGCGTTCCCATTTCGGCGACATCGAACGGATCCTGTTCGTACCGTGGGCGTTGCACGATCACGACCGCTACGTGGCACTCATGCACGAGAAGGGCCTGGATGCCGGCTACGTGCTGGAAGGCATTCACACCTTCGANGATCCGATCACCGCCGTGGAGTCGTGCGAGGGCATCTACATCGGAGGTGGAAACACCTTCCGTCTGACGGCCGACCTCCACCGCCACGGCGTGCTCGAGACGATTCGAACCCGGGTTCGCGGGGGACTCCCGTACATGGGCGTCAGCGCGGGAACCAACGTCGCCTGCCCGACGATGCAGACCACCAACGACATGCCGATCACCATGCCGGCCTCGTTCGAGGCGCTCGGACTCGTCCCCTTCCAGGTGAACGCCCACTACTACGACGGACAGATCCACGTGAANTCNGGNNGTGGATTCGTCGAACACTTCGGNGAGACGCGGGACGATCGCATCCGCGAGTTCCACGAGATGAACGAGACACCGGTCCTGGGCCTCTGGGAAGGCGGCCTGCTGGAGATCGACGACGCTTCGATCTCCCTCGTCGGTTCCGCCGCCAGACTCTTCCGACGCGGCGATCAGCCGCTGGATGTCGAGGACGGCGCCGATCTCTCCCACCTGCTGAGCTGAGGATCCGGCTCATCCGATGCATCACCGGCGGCGATGAAGAGCAGCCCGACTCCGACGACCGCGATCACGGCGCCGAGGACGGCCCGGGGCGAGATCGTCTCCCCTTCGACCACCTTGGCGACCGGCAGGATGAAGATGGGTGACAGACTCATCAGCGTCGCCGCGATGCCCGCGTCGATGCGGTCGATCGAGACGAGACTCAACCAGACCCCGAGTACGGGACCGAAGACGGCACCGACGATGATCAGCGTCGAGACGAGTCCGACTCCACGCGATGGCGACGATTCACCGGTCCCCCGATCGATGCGTCGGGTCCCCAGCAGCGCCGCCATGAGCAGCGTCGCCGACACGGTGCCGAGGATCATGCGGACGTACGTCGCCGTCCACGGATCGATCGTCTCCCCCCCGATTCCCTCCATGCCGAGCTTGGCGAGGATCAGTCCCACCGCCTGTCCGATCCCGCCGAGGAATCCAAGGAACACACCGCGGGCGGGATTGGGATAGGTCCGGCCGTCGTCATCGCCGCGACGTTCACCCACGACCCATGCGATGCCGCCGAGCGTGACCACGATGCCGAGCATCGCGAGCCAGCCCAGTGGCTGGTCGAGCACCGGCCACGCGATGATCGCGGTCAGCGCCGGTGCGACCGTCATCATGAGCGTACTGATGCGGGGACCGGCATCAACGAGCGCACGAAAGAGGAACTGGTCTCCCAGCGCCAGTCCGATGACTCCGGAGAGACCGAGGTACCACCACGACGACGTGGGAACGTCGGGCCACCACGATCCGAACAGGACCCCGTGCACGATCACGAGGATCGCCAGGGCCGCCCAGAGCCGGGTCACGTTGACCACGGTCGCACCGACTCGACGCCCCGCTTCGGTGAAGGCCATCGCGGTGATGACCCAGCAGGAGGCCGCACCGATCGCCGCGAGTTCACCGATCACCGCCGAGGACCTCCGTCGCATTCAGATGATCGAGCATGAATGCGTATTCGAAGGCGATCTCGCGGAGGTAGTCGTAGCGGCCACTGGATCCACCGTGGCCGGCGCCCATGTTGGTCTTCAGAAGGAGCATCGAATCGCCGGTGGCACGATCACGCAACCGCGCCGTCCATTTCGCCGGCTCCCAGTAGTGCACCCGGGGATCGTTCAGTCCGGCCGTGACGAGCAGATTCGGATAGTCCTGGGCCGTGACGTTGTCGTACGGGGAATACGACTTCATGTACTCGTAGTACACGGGGTCGTTCGGATTCCCCCACTCCTCGTATTCGATCACCGTGAGGGGGATCGAGGGATCGAGCATGGTGTTCATGACGTCGACGAACGGGACGCCCGCATGGGCCGCGCAGAACAGTTCGGGCCGCATGTTGATCGTGGCTCCGATGAGCAACCCCCCGGCGGACGCTCCTTCGATCGCGATGCGGTCCGGATGGGCCCATCCGCTGTCGCGGAGCGTCTCGGCGCAGACGATGAAGTCGTCGAAGGTGTTTCGCTTGTTGAGGAACTTGCCGTCCTCGTACCAGTGGCGTCCCATCTCGCTGCCACCCCGGATGTGGCCCATGGCGAACACCACGCCCCGATCGAGGAGCGAGATGCGGGCGGACGAGAAGCGGGGATCCATCGAGGACCCGTAGGAACCGTATCCGTAGAGCAGCACGGGATTCGTGCCGTCCGGTTCGACGTCGCGGTGATGAACGATCGAGATCGGAATCTCCGTCCCGTCGTCCGAGGTCGCGGTGATCCGCCGGGCCACGTAGTCGGCGGCGTCGAAGTCCCCCAGCACCTCGTCCCGCTTCAGCAGGGATCGCTCGCCGGAGTCGAGATGCTCCTCGTAGATGGAGGAGGGAGTCGTCATCGACGTGTACCCGAACCGGTAGACGTCGGTGTCGAACTCCGCGTTCACGTTGGGACGCACGGTCGAGACCCGTTCCGGAAGCTCCAGGACCCGGGAGGATCCGTCGCGCAGATCCATCACCTTCAGTTCCCGGTACCCGTCGCGCCGCTGCGAAAGGACCAGATGGTTCCGGAAGGCGTCCACCCCGAGGATGTAGACCTCCTTGTCGTGCGGCACCAGTTCGGACCAGTGCTCGAGGCCGGGAGTCGCCGTCGGAGCGACCGCGACCTTGAAGTTCATGGCGTCGTCGTTGGTCAGGATGTAGAAGGAGTCTCCACTGTGCTCGATGGAGTACTCGACCCCCTGCCGACGCGGCGCCACCACCTCGAACCGACCCCACGGATCGTCGGCGGCAAGCACGTGGTACTCGCTGGTGATCTGGGAACCGATGCCCAGCACCAGCCACGCTCCGCTCCGGCTGCGATCGATGCCGACGAAGTAGCGGCCGTCCGGCTCGTGCAGGACGAGTTCGTCACCCGATGGATCCGTGCCGATGCGGTGTCGATAGACGCGATCCGGACGATTGGTCTCGTCCTGCCTCGTGTAGAAGAGGGTCTCGTTGTCGTTTCCCCAGGCCAACGACCAGGGACTGAGTTCATGCAGTGACGATTCGACGATCTCCCCCGTCTCGAGATCCTTGACGTACAGGTCGCATCGTTCGTATCCCGACGTGTCCTCGAGCCACGCGAATCGACGTCCGTCGGGGCTCACCGACGGGGCCGTCACGTTGATGTAGCCGCCGTCCCGGGTCCGTTCGTTGACATCGAGCAGGATCTCCTCCGGCGCATCCATCGATCCGCGGCGACGACAGATGATGGGATACGGACGTCCCTCCTCGGTCCGGTCGTAGTACAGGTAGCCGTTCTTTCGCCACGGAACGTCGGTGTCGTCCTCCTTGATCCGTCCGAGCATCTCGCCGTACAGCGTCTCCTGGAGCGCTTCGGTGTGGCTCATTCTGGCTTCGGAATACGCGTTCTCCCGTTCGAGATACTCGATGACCTCGGGGTTCTCCTTTTCACGAAGCCAGGCGTATTCGTCGACGCGGACGTCGCCATGGGTCGTGGTGCTCACCGGCCGCTCGGCCGCGTCGGGTGGGGTCGGATCGTGCATGGTGTGGCATCCGGTCAGGAAGATCGAGAGGCAGAACAGTCGAACGCGGTATGACATCGGGATCTCCAATCGGGGCGAGCCGTCCATTCTCACGGCCGCAGAGCACCGTGGCAACCCCTGCTACAGTGACAGGCAATGCGTATTCTCACCTGGAACGTCAACGGACTGCGGGCTGCACTGCGAAAAGGCTACGAATCGCACATCGATCGACTCGCTCCCGATGCATGCATGCTGCAGGAGATCAGAGTGCTGCCCGAGCAGCTGCCGCAGGAATGGAACCCGCCCGCGGGCTGGAACGTGCACTGGCATCCCGCCCAGCGGAAGGGNTATTCCGGAACGGCCACCCTTGCCCGCCGCCCTCTGGAGCATCTGGGAACCGGCATCGACGGCGCCGACGATCCCGAGGGTCGGGTGCTGGTCACCCGGGTGGAGGATGTGACGCTGGTGAACATCTACCTTCCCGCCGGAGCCTCGAGTCCCGAGGCTCAGCGCAAGAAGGAACGATGGATGAAGCAATTCGAAGTCTGGGCCGACTGGCTGCGACGACGGAGGAAGCCGGTCCTGATCGCCGGCGACTTCAACATCGCCCGGTGCGAACACGACCTCTACCACTGGCGTTCGAACCAGAAGACGTCCGGGTTCCTCCCCCACGAACGGGAGTGGATGAACGGACTGGTGGATTCCGGCTGGTACGACACGGTCCGGGAGGTTGCGGGTGATGCCGACGGACCCTACACCTGGTGGTCCAATCGCGGGCAGGCCAGNATTCTTGATCGTGGTTGGCGCATCGACTACGTTCTGCTCAACGGTGCGGCCCGGAAGAGGTTCCGGGGTGTNCACGTCGATCGCGAGGCCGCACTGGAGGTGTCCGATCACGGCCCCGTCGTCGTCGACCTGGAGTAGTGGAATGCAGCAACTCGTTCTCATCCGACACGGACANAGTCTCTGGAACAAGGCCAATCGGTTCACCGGGTGGGTCGATGTCGATCTGACCGAGCAGGGGGTCGAGGAGGCCGGCCGGGCGGGACAGCTGCTCGCAGACCAGNGGTACGACTTCGACGTCGTGCACACCTCGCTGCTGAAGCGTGCGATCAGGACCATGTGGATCACCCTCGATCAGCTCGACCGGATGTGGCTTCCCGTCCATCGAAGCTGGCGGCTGAACGAACGCCACTACGGAGCGCTGCAGGGACTGAACAAGGCGGAGACCGTCGCCGAACACGGTGAAGAGCAGGTCATGCTCTGGAGGCGGGGCTACGACACGCCTCCACCGGCCATGGACCCGTCCGATCCGGATTGGCCGGGCAACGATCGGCGATACGCCGACGTGCCCCGCGAGGCACTGCCCCTCTGCGAGTCGCTCTCCGACACCGTGGATCGGGTGATGCCGTACTGGAACGAGGTCGNTCGACCCCAGGTCGCCGGCGGCCGGCGGGTGCTGATCGTGGCCCACGGCAACTCGCTCCGGGCACTGATCAAGCATTTNGACGGACTCTCCGACGAGGAGATCGTCGGTCTGAACCTGCCGACCGGCGTACCCATCGTGTACGACGTCGATGCGGATGGCCGACCCGCGAATCGTCGATTTCTCGGTGATCAGGATGCCATCGCCGCGGAGATGGAAGCGGTCAGGAATCAGACCAAGGGATGATCAGGCCAGTCCGCCGAACAGCAGTTCGGTGTAGGACGGGAGCGGCCAGAGATCGGACGGTACGAGGCCCTCGAGTGCATCGCAGGACGTCCTGGCCCGCTCCATGGCGGGAAGCAGGGTGTCCCGGATGTCGACGGCGCGCTGCTTCACGCAGTCGAAATCGGCNGACAGGAACGACTCGATCTCCTGGATCGCGCTGTAGAGCGACGCGGTGAGCCGTACGAGTTCCTCGAGACGCGACTTCATCGCGGTGGACTCCACTCCGGCCGCACTGGCGGCAGCGACCGACTCACCGATCTCGGACTGGTAGCGGGCGACCGCCGGCAGCACCATGGTGTTGAGCATCATCANCTGCGTCCGGGCCTCGATCTCGCAGACGGTGACGTAGCTCTCGTAGAGCACCTCGACCCGGGCCTCGAGTTCGCTGTCGGAGAGGACGTTGTAGGCATCGAACANGGCCTTGGCCTTGTCGGTCTCCATGGCCGGCAGGGCGTCCGGCGTGCTGCGCAGATTGGGCAGTCCACGGCGTTCGGCCTCCTGCTTCCACTCGTCCGAGTAGTTGTCGCCGTTGAAGACGACCCGGCTGTGCTGCTTCATCACGTCCTGCAGGATCGTCATGACCGCGGCATCGCGGGCGGCGGTGTCCATCCCCTCCTCCACGGCCTCCTCGATCCGCGTCGCGATGTGGTCGAGCGACTCCGCGATGATCGTGTTGAGGACGGTGTTCGGCCAGGCGACCGAAGCCTGTGAACCGACGGCACGGAACTCGAACTTGTTTCCCGTGAATGCGAACGGACTGGTCCGGTTGCGGTCGCCGGCGTGGCGCTCGACCTTCGGAAGCGATTCGGAACCGAGCTCCATGAACGACCCTTCGGCCTTCTGGATCGTCTTGCCGGCGATCAGCTCGTCGATCATGAACTGGAGCAGGTGACCGGCGAAGATCGAGATGATCGCGGGCGGCGCCTCGTTGGCACCGAGTCGGAGATCGTTGGCCGCATTGGCCACGGTCGCACGAAGCATGTCGGCGTGCAGGTCGATCGCACGGACNACGGCCGTCACGAAGGACAGGAACTGCAGGTTGGACTTNGGNGAGAGCAGNTTCTTGCCCNAGTCGGTCGAAAGCGACCAGTTGTTGTGCTTGCCGGATCCGTTGACGCCGGCGAACGGCTTCTCGTGGATCAGGCACACCATGCCGTGTTCGCGGGCGACGTTCTTCAGAACGCTCATCGTGAGCATCTGGTGGTCGCACGCGAGGTTGGTGGATTCGAAGAGCGGAGCCAGTTCGAACTGGGCCGGAGCAACCTCGTTGTGACGGGTCTTGGCGGGAATGCCCAGGAGGTACAGACGCTCCTCGACATCGCCCATGAAGGACAGCACGCGGTGCGGAATCGAGCCGAAGTAGTGGTCGTCCAGCTGGTGCCCCTTGGGTGAATCGGCACCGAGCANCGTGCGTCCGCAGAGCATGAGGTCGGGACGTTCCGACCAGGCGTCCTCGTCCACGAGGAAGTACTCCTGTTCGCATCCGAGGGTGGAGCTCACCCGGTGNACGCCTTCGGCGGAACCGAAGGACTTGAGAATGCGCATCGCGTGGGTGTTCAGGGCCTCGATGGATCGAAGCAGCGGTGTCTTCTGATCGAGCGATTCGCCGGTCCAGGAGACGAAGACGGTCGGGATGCAGAGCGTCGCCTCGCCTCCGTTTATGGTGATGAAGGCCGGGCTGGTCGGATCCCATGCGGTGTAGCCGCGGGCCTCGAAGGTGTCGCGGATGTTGCCGGTCGGGAACGAGCTCGCATCGGGCTCGCCCCGGACAAGACTCTCGCCGGTGAACTCGGCGATCACGCCGCCGCGTCCGTCGAAACTCAGGAACGAATCGTGCTTCTCGGCGGTCGCACCCGTCAGCGGCTGGAACCAGTGGCAGTAGTGCGTGCAGCCGTTCTCGATCGCCCAGTCCTTCATGGCCGCGGCGACTTCATCGGCGATCTCGGGATCGAGCTTGGTCCCGAAGTGGATCGTGCGTTCGAGCTTGTCNAGCACGTTCGGTGCCAGACGCCGCTGGATCACGTTGCCGGCAAAGATTCGAGAACCGTAGTCCTCACCGAATTCACGATTCACGTCGCGAGGTGCGTACGAAGCGTTGCTTCCATTCATCGCCCGGTACCTTCCAAAGTTGTCCAGGTCCATTTCGATAGTCTGGTGGGATCGAGTGGTGGTCATGGGGGCCCATGATACTCCCAAGAGGTCGTTTCGACCTGTCCACAGGGCGTTCAAGTCATGTCGCCGGGCCGGCAGAAAGTCGATTTCCCCGGGGGATCCGGAGGGCCCTGATATCATCCGGGGTCGAAGTTCGGAGGTTCATCATGCACCACGTACGTCACCTGATTCTCGCACTCGCAATGGTGATCCTCGCTCTGGCCGGTGTCGCAAGCCGCTGCCCGGCCCAGGGAACCGGGGGAGTCTTCCCGGAGCCCATGGACTGGCAGGCCTTTCAGGTTCTGGTCGAACCGCTTGCACTCTCCAGCGAACAACTGCAGGCCGTGCAGCCGGTCCACGAGCAGTATCTNAGGGAGATGATGGCGCTCCGGGACGGTCCGATTGCGAATTTCATGGAGGAGGAACGGACCCTCGAGTTACCGAACCGGAACCTCGATGCCGAACGGGCCGAAGACCGGATCGACGACTTCCGGACGGCCCATCGACGCATGGCGGCGATCGAACGCCGATTCTTCGAAGCCATCGCACCGGGACTGGGACCCAGCCAGCAGGAGCGCCTGCAGATCGCCCGGGACGGGAGGCAGCGGCAGCGGCATCTGGAGGCCAACTGGCCCTGGATCCAGTACGCCCCCTCGCTGAACCGGATCAAGATCGAACTGCGGACGATGGTTCCCTGGGACCAACTCGACCCCGAGTCGACCCGAGCGATCGAATCGGAACTGCTGGGCTGGGAGCAGCAACGCACCAGGCTGGCTGAACAGCTCTTTGAGCAGCGACTCGCCGGCTGGCTGCGNGAGCGTGAACTGGAGGCTGAACTGGGCCCGATTCGCGTGGNAGATCCCGGCGATGGTCCGGCGTCGGCGATGGAACCCTACGAGGCGGAATGGTCCCGACGACATCGCATGGCGTACGAGCNGGCTCTGTCCACCACCGTCCGACTCCGGGACCACACCAAAAGGGGCGTGCAGGCGATTGCGTCCCTCCTTCCCGAGCGGATGGCCGGGAATCTGAAGTGGTCCTACTGGAAGAGGGCCTACGGTCGGCGCGGCAGCATGGATTTCCGGGGGTTCCTGGTGAAGGCCATCGACACCCCCCCGTCCGAGGACGTGGACGTCGTCCAGCTGGAAGCGCTGCTCGCCGAACACGATGCCGCCATGCGACCGCTCATGGAGGACATCGTGCGNCTGGTGGAGGCGGACGACGNCGTCCGAGGTGCCGCGTTCTTCTTCACGACCGAGGACGACGCGGCCGCCCCCATGGGACGAGCCCGCCTTGCGATGCGGAACCGCAACATCGAGACCGCCCGCACGTTCCAGAACATTCTGGGTGCTGAAACCCCCGAGGGCATCCGTCGCTGGCTCTCCATGCTCGACGGCCAGGCGAACGAGGCGTTCGACGATCCGCCGATTGAATCGGAAGTGTCCATTGCGTTCGCGGTCGAAGGAGACGGGGCGTTCCCCACCGATGAGGACACCGTGGTCACGGGTTCCGCTTTCGGTCGGATGCAGGACACGATGGACATGTTCGGCTCGGCACCGGATCCGCTGTCCAACGACGAACTCGAACTGCTCGTTGCGGATCTCCAGATCGAACCGGAGGGCCGTGAAGTGGNCGACGTCCTGTTCGAGACCTACCGGGGACGGGCCGCGAACATCGGACGCGCCTTCCGAACCAGTCAGCAGCAGACCATGATTCGAATGGCCGCCGAAGCGGGCGGTGGCCGCGAAATGGGCGCGGATCCGGAGTTGATCATCGACTTCGATCGGAAGATGAAGATGCTGCTGGACCAGGCCCGCAGCGACATGCACGAGCTGGACGACCAGCTGTTCGACGATCTCGTGCTGGCCGTCGAGCGGGCCGAGGATCAGGTGATACTCGAGTGGTACCGCATGAGCCGGGAGCGGGAACGGATGGACGGCAGCAGCATGATGTCCAACGTCGTGGATCGGATGGGCGGCGGCATGAATCAGGGCTGGACCATCAATGTCTTCAGGCTCGTCGCCTCGATCGAGCTGACACCGGCCGAACGCCGGCGTGTTCTCGATGCCCTGGCGGACTGGCATGGACCGGTCACCGAGCTCGTTCGGCGAAACGCCGCGATCGACGATCGGATCGCGGGATTCATGAACCGGATGATCACCCTGCAGTCGGATGGCTTCGACGAGCAGGAACTCGAGGAGATCCGCACGGTGGTGGATGACATGACCGCCGTGCAGACGGAGCAGGAGGAGCTCCGGCAGGAATTGCTGGAGCGAAATCGGGCGGGCATCGAGGCGATGGTCGGTGTGCTGCCGAACGAGAACGGCGTGCGACTGCGCAGCAGGTTCAGAATGGCATCCTTCCCCGCGGTCTACCGCGATCCGCATTCGATGACCGATCTGCTGCTGGCGGCGTCCCGACTCGACGGACTCGACGATGGTGTCCGGGCGGAGCTCTACGAACTCCGCAAGGAGTACGACGCCCGATACCACACCTACTGCGGACGACTCGTCGAGGTGTTCGAGCGGATGCCGCCCCTTCGGACCGCCGGATTCGCCATGGACGAGATCAAGCAGCGGGAGCAGGACCGGAGCGAGGCGGACCGCATCCGGTTCGAGCGNGACGACTACTCGGACAAGATCAGGGATCGCCTGCGAAATCTGCTCACGCCCGAACAGGTGACCATCATCGGAGGCCTGAAACCGGTCTCCTCGAACAACCTGGAGTGGCCTCAATTCTGATCGTCGCGGGTGGTGTACACTAGGGCGTTGCAATGAACGAAGTCCCCTACGAATCCAAGCCGATCCCTCCTTCGGGCCACGGCACCACTCTCCAGACCATTCGCCGTGCCGCCCGCAACGGTGACCGTTTCGCATGCCTCACCTGCTACGACGCCACGACGGCACGGTGGCTCCAGCGTGCGGGCATCCCCGTGCTGCTGGTCGGTGACACGGCGGCGGAGATGATCCTCGGTGAACCGGGAACCATCCACGCCCCCCTGGACTTCATGCTCATCATCACCGCAGCGGTGAAGCGCGGCGCACCCAACACCTTCGTGATGGGCGACATGCCCTTNGGGTCGTACCAGTGCGACGATGCGGAGGCGATACGCAACGCAGGACGCTTCCTGACCGAGGGTCGGGCGGATGCGGTGAAGCTGGAGGTCGACGGTCGATTCACGGAACTCGTGTCGAAACTCGCCCGCGCCGGCGTTCCCGTCGTCGCCCATCTCGGCTCACGCCCCCAGGCCGCAAAGCAGGAAGGCGGCTACCGGGCCGCCGGACGAACGCAGGAATCACTGCAGCAGATCGTCCACGACGCGATCGCGATGGAACAGGCGGGAGCCGTGATGCTGCTTCTGGAGGCGGTGCCCAACGAGGTGGCCCACGCGGTCGTGGATGCGACCTCGATTCCCGTGATCGGCTGCGGAGCCGGAACCGCCTGCCACGGCCAGATCGTGGTGACGCAGGACATCCTGGGGCTCACCGACTGGCAGCCCGCCTTCGCACGACCGATCTGCGAACTCGGAGACACCCTCATGGATGCCGCCCGGGAGTGGATGCGGAAGGTGACCGAGGACGAACTCGGTGAACATCCGTATCGCATGAAGGGCGCGGATGCGGCCACTCCCCCGACTCCGTCCGAACCGAGCTCCGATCTCCGGAAATCCTCGCCTTCCTGACCCTTCGGGGAACCGGGACCGGAAGCGGAGAGGATTTTCGCTCCGTGGTCCGGGATCGCGCGTATGCTCAATGTTGGAGATCCCTCATGAACCGATTCCAACGATTCCTCGTCTGCGCACTGATCACGACCGGAATGGCGATGATCATCTCGGTCGCCGTCATCTCGGTTCTCGGGAGTCTCGAAAAGGAACATCGGTACCAGCAGACCGTCGCCAACGTCCGGCAGGCCGGCCTGCGGTTGAATGCCCTGCCCGGCACCGACGGGACGGACAGCACGGGTTCCGGTGTCCTCTCCGAACTCAGCCGCGCGACGACCGACGTCGCCGACTTCGTTCGTCCGTCCGTCGTCCATGTCACGGGCATTCGCATGATGGATGGACGCCGACTTCCCATCTCCACCGGCAGTGGTTGGATCTACGATGATCAGGGTCACCTGATCACCAACCTCCACGTGGTGGAGGGCGGCGATGCCTACGAAGTCCAGATGTACGACGGGGAGATTCGAAAGGCCACCATGGTCGGTGGAGATCCCTTCACCGACATCGCCGTACTTCGCTTCGATCCCGAGAACACCATTCCCGCAACCCGACGTCCGCTGGACCAGCGTGTCCAACAGGGGGAACTCTGTTTCGCCTTCGGTTCACCGTTCGATTTCCGGTTTTCCATGTCGAGCGGAATCGTCTCCGGTCTGGGGCGGTTCGTCGGCATGTACTGGCGGACGGGACGTCGAATCGGGTTCGAGAACTTCATCCAGGTCGATGCGGCCATCAATCCCGGCAACTCGGGCGGCCCCCTGACCGATCACCGCGGTCAGGTGATCGGAATGAACACCGCAATCGCGACGAACGACGATGACGGACAGTTCGGAGGCATCGGACTGGCCATTCCGCTCGACATGATCGAATCGGCGGCCAATCAGCTGATCGAAAGCGGAGTCGTCCGAAAGGGATTCCTCGGTGTGAGCGTGCTCGACCAGAACGACCCGATCGCCCGCATCGTGGGGGCACCCCAGCAGTTCCGCAGCGATGGCGTGCTGGTGATGTCTCTGGACCGGTCCCACCCCGCCGCGAAGGTCGGACTGCGTGTCGGGGACGTGATCATCTCCTACGACGAGGAACCGATCGCATCGGTCGACGCACTGGATCGCGCGATCGAGGGGGACGACGACCTGCTCATGGAACTTCGCGTCTGGCGCTACGCCGACAGCGGATCCGACTGGGAGGATCTCGTCGTCACCCGCACGAGCGCCGCCGGACGCACCGGATTCGATGTGATTGCGATCAGTGATCGGATCGGTGATCTGCACCGTGCCCGCGGATACACCCGTCGCGGCGTGGTGATCGCTTCGACGCAGGCCGGCATGCCGGCCCGGAGCGCGGGAATGGAGCCCGGAGATGTCGTGCATCGGGTCAACGGAGCCGAGGTGCAGTCGGTCCGCCAGCTCCAGTCGTCGATCTCCTCGATTCCCCCGGGCCAGACCGCTTCGGTGCAGGCGTGGCGGTTCGACGAGACGGCCGGCGAATGGAAACCGGTCACCTTCGACATCGAACTCTCGCAGTTGCAGTAGGAATGGGGTACAAGGGTTTCAGGATTCATCCATGCCCGAACCCACCGTGCCCCCACAGCCCCTGCTCGAAGTCGAAGGTCTGTGCGTCCAGTTCCCCTCCACTCCGCAACCGGTGGTGAACGACGTGTCGTTCACCCTGCAAGCCGGACGCACCCTCGGTCTGGTCGGATCGAGCGGGTGCGGAAAGACCACCCTGGCGCGTGCAGTGCTTCGACTCATTCCCGCCCGGTCCGGTCGGGTGCTCCTGGAAGGCACCTCCCTGCTCNATCTGTCCGCACGGGCACTGATGCCGATGCGGCGAAGAATGCAGATCGTGTTNCAGGATCCCGGGGGCTCGCTCAACGAACGCATGCGGGTCGGTGAAATCGTTGGTGAACCACTGCTGGTGCATGATGTGGCGCGAGGGTCGGAACTCCGTGACCGGGTCGCCGTCCTGCTGGAACGGTGCGGCCTCGATGCGGACGCCGCCGATCGGTATCCCCACTCGTTCTCGGGCGGCCAGAAGCAGCGGATCGCCATTGCCCGCGCCATCGCCCTGTCTCCCTCCCTGCTGGTCTGCGACGAACCGACCTCGGCGCTCGACGTCTCCGTGCAGGCCAGNATCCTGCACCTCCTGGCCACGCTGCAGGCCGAGGACGGCATGGGCTGCCTCTTCATCACCCATGACATGGCCGTGGTCCGGCATGTCTGTCACGACGTGGCGGTGATGGACGCTGGCCGCATCATCGAACGGGGCCCCGTGCCCACGGTGCTGGACCGGCCGACGGAGAACGTCACCCGTCAACTCCTTGACGCCGTTCCCCGCCCGTGCGGTATACGATAGGGCCATGCAGGAATACCTCGATCTGCTCAGGGATGTGCGGGACAACGGCGTGCCGAAGGACGACCGGACCGGAACCGGAACGCGCAGCGTGTTCGGAAGGCAGCTGCGCTTCGAGCTCGATCGCGGGTTCCCCCTGGTCACCACCAAGAAGGTGCACCTGAAGTCGATCATCCACGAACTGCTGTGGTTCCTGCGTGGGGAGACGAACATCCGTTCCCTGAAGGAAGCCGGCGTCCGGATCTGGGACGAATGGGCCGACGCGGACGGCGAACTCGGGCCGGTCTACGGGCACCAATGGAGGTCGTGGCCGACCCCCGACGGCGGAAAGATCGACCAGATGCAGCAACTGCTCGATGATCTGCGGTCGAATCCCGACTCGAGGCGACTGATCGTCAGCGCCTGGAACGTCGGGGAACTCGATCGGATGGCCCTGGCCCCGTGTCATGCATTCTTCCAGTTCTACGTGGCGGATGGTCGGCTTTCCTGCCAGCTCTATCAACGCAGCGCGGATCTGTTCCTCGGGGTCCCGTTCAACATCGCATCCTACGCGTTGCTGACGATGATGATCGCCCAGGTCAGCGGCCTCGAGGCCGGAAGCTTCGTGCACACCTTCGGTGACGCCCACGTCTACCTCAATCACCTCGATCAGGTCGAGGAGCAGCTGGGACGGGACCCACGCCCGCTACCGACGATGCGACTGGATCCGACCGTCGACGATCTGTTCGGATTCCGCTACGAGCACTTCGAATTGAACGACTACGACCCCCATCCGCACATCGCCGCCCCCGTCGCGGTCTGAATCGAGCACCACCATGCGCATCTCGCTGATCGTCGCTGCCGCCGAGAACCACGTCATCGGACGGGATGGCGATCTTCCCTGGCACCTTCCGGCCGACCTGCGCTACTTCAAGAACACGACCATGGGCCATCCCGTGATCATGGGCCGGCGGACGTGGGAATCCTTCGACGGTGGTCTGCCGGGACGGCGATGCATCGTGCTCTCCAGAAATCCCCAGCTTGAACTCGAAGGTGCAGCCACCGCCGGTTCGCTGGAGGAGGCCATCCAGATGGCCGGCGAGGCGGAGGAGNTCTTCATCGCCGGAGGCGGTGAGATCTATCGGATCGCGATGGAACAGGAGCTCGCGGATCGGATCCTGCTCACCCGCATCCACGCCACCGTCGAGGGTGATGCGACCTTTTCGCCGCTGGATCCCCAGGTCTGGCGATGCGATTCCAGGGATCGTCGGGATGCCGACGATCGCAACGAGTACGCGTGCAGCTTCGAATCCTGGCTGCGAAGCTGATCCGGCGCCGAAGATCGATTCGCCGAAAGTTCTCGTTTTCCGACTGAACCCGGACAAACGGTGCGATGCTGTGCCCGTGGGAAGCGGATCAGAACGGGCAGAGCCCGGGGGGGAACACGATGATCTTCAGACTGGTGGTGCTGGCGTCGACGGCGGCGGCGGCGACATGCGAGGTGCGGGAGCCGCAACTGGGTCCGGGGGGCTTCTCGGCCGATTCGATCAAGGTGAGTCACGACAGTGTCAATGTCGACTGCCTGATCGGAACGTTCAGAAACGACGACCATCTCCATTTCATCATCGATCAGGATTGCGACGGTGCGGCCGACTACATCAAGCGGAGTGATGGGGTGCTGTACCAGGTCCGGCCGATCCGCAACGGGAAGGGCGCCGTCGATCATTCGATGATCATGGAGGAATCCTCCGACGAGTTCTCGAACACCACTCCCGCTCGATGGAGAGAGGAACACGGTCTGNCGCGACTGGAACCCGGTGACCGGTTCACCCGACCCGTACGCATCCATCTGCTTTCGACGTCGGACGANCGGGCCGACGTCGGCATCGGAATGACTTCCGACATGCATGTCCCCTGCTTTCATACCCACGCGCTGCAGTACCGGTGGGTGTGGATGGAGGATCCGGATTCGGATCGCGATTGCTGGTCGATCCGGATTCGCGGGAATCTGCGGAGCGTGGTGCACTGGTTGCACGAAGCCGGAGTACGAACGGTTCGGTTCGGCGAAGACGATCGGAATCAGATGCTTCGATGGAACGATGGAGCCGGTGTGATCGAGGTGCTGCGGAACGGCGTGATCATCGATCGGATTCGGATCTGAGGTGGTCGCCTACTCTTCGGCGCCACCACGGATGGCGACGAAGCCGACCAGAGGCTGGCCCTCGCCCGGCTGCAGTTCCACGAGCCGGACGGGGGTCGGCTGACGGGTCCGGAAGATACCACCCGCATTGAACCGCTCACCGAGATCGTTGCGAAACTCGAAGAGATCCAATGTGAGACGCTGACCGGAATGCAGATGATCGACCTCGTAGGCGAACTGCTGGTTGACCCAGATGGTCGACGGACCCCATCCACGATCGGTTGAGTTCACGATCTCGATGTGCGATCCGTCGCGGAAGACCTGGATCGGCAGTACCTCGGTGGTGTGCAGTTCGAAGGGGTAGGAACGGGTCGCGAGCTCAGGATCGAAGTTGGTTCGACTGCAGCCGCAGCAGACCAGAAGCAGAACCAGGAACGGGACGCATCGCGTGATCATGGCGGCATTGTACGTGTTCGCTCGGGGGGCGGGACCGGAGTACGGCTCCACGTGGCCGTGATCCTCAAATCCACTGTTGTGCCGGGCCCTGGTCCATGCGAAACTGATGGGTCATGTCCGTCGAAATGGAACCAACCGGAATCGTGAATCATCCCGTCACCAGATCGGTGCAGGAGATCGCCCGGTCGACCCGGGTCGACCCGCGGATCCAGAAGGTGATTCCGGCGTTCGACGCACCGTTCTTCCAGGCCGGTCTGGCGGGCTATTCAGATGGTGCCATGCGGCTCATCGCCCGGCGACACGGATGCCCCTACTGCATCACGGAGGCACTCCTGGACATCACCCTGCTCAACGGCGGCAAGGGACGGACCCGGGAGGATCCGGACCTCCTCGCCGAGGAGTGCGGACTGGGTGATCCACACGAGAATCGACTGGCCGGATTCGATGACCATCCCATCGCGGGCCAGATCATGGGCACCGAACCCGAGCAGATGGCGCGGGCGGCGGCAATGCTCGCCGACATGCGCTACGACGTGATCGATGTGAATCTGGCGTGCCCGGTGAAGAAGATCCGCAAACGCAAGCGCGGAGGACACTTCCTGCTCGCACCGGACGAGGCACTCGAAGTGCTGGCCGCCGTACGCGATGCGGTTCCACGCGACATTCCGGTGACCGTCAAGATCCGCCGGGGATTCGACGAGGGTCCCGACATGGAACACGCCTTCCATCGGATCTTCGAGGGTGCGTACGACCTCGGCTGCGCGTGGACCACGGTGCACTGCCGTACCGTCGTGCAGAAGTACAAGGGACCCGGACGGTGGTCGTTCCTCACCGATCTGGTCCGCAGGTATCCGGACCGGGTCATCTTCGGAAGTGGAGACATCTGGACCGTCGAGGACATCTTTCTGATGCTGGAGGTGACCGGGGTCCAGGCCGTCTCGGTCGCTCGGGGCTGCATCGGAAATCCGTGGATCTTCCGCCAGGCCCGACAGCTCATGGCCGGCGAGGAGCCCACCCCCCCCACGCTTCTGCAGCAACGGAACGCCCTGCTTGATCATTTCGATCTCGTCATCGCTCTCCACGGTGAACGCGGAGGTGCACGGATGATGCGGAAGTTCGGGATCAAGTTCGCAGTCCACCATCCCGATCCGCAATCGGTGCGACGCGAGTTCATCACCGTCTCGTCGATCGAGGACTGGCGACGGGTGCTCGACACGCACTACGGAGACGGTGCCTCAGTCGACGGATGAACGACGGGCCGCGGCCCGCTGTCCCGGTGTGAGGTGCGACTCAAGCTGTTCCACCGTTCTCGATTCGAGCAGGCTCAGTTCACCGGTCAGCCGAAGGTGGGATGCCCTGAGTTCGGCGCTCTCGGGATCGGACTCCAGCACGCTGTCACCGAGAACGACCCCGTGCTCGGATCGGGCCCGAATCAGAAGCGCCTCGAACTCCTGCCGAAGCACGTCGCGGCGGGGAAGATACGAATCCATGATCGCATTCACCTCGTTCCGGACCGGCTCCTCGGCGTTCCGAACCACCCAGCCATGGATGCGTTCCGCCTGGTCCTTCCTGTGAAGCCATGGAAAGTATTCGGCTCGAGTACGGGTCCGCCACGCCACCGCCGACTCCGGCCCCCGCTCGGAATCGAGCACGTAGGCGATCGTGTCGATCGCCCATTCGTTCAGCCCTTGCAGCACGCGCCAGCGATCGACCCGCCCGCGCATGATCTCCATGGATGCATCCCGGTCCCGACCGATCCGCGCGATGCGTCCCTCCACCTGAGACGACCGCTCGGCGGCGGCGGACGATGCGACATGCCCGTTGACACGGGTGGCGTACTGATCGATCACGTCCTGCAGCGACGGAAGACCATCGAGCTCCTCCTTGCGCAGCAGCTCGATCACGTCCAGACCGTCTCCGGCGTAGGTCCGGTCCTGCCCGTTGCGGCGGATCGATTCCAGCACGATTCGCCGTCGAAGGTCACCGAGGGCACGATCCAGCCGATCCTGCTCCGGCGCGCTGACCATGGCGGAGGTGCCTTCCACGAGTTCATCGAACAGTCGATCGGTGTCGGGCCAGTTCTTCGTGTAGCTGCGCTGGACCGCGATCCGGGTCGCGCGAAGTTCCTGTGAACTCATGAACCCCCGCCCCTCGTAGGCTTCGGCGAGTCGATCTGCGCCCGCGGCCACGGCACGTTGTTCCGACGCCGCCTGCAGCTCCACCAGCTGCTGGACGTAGTCCTCGTAGAGCAGTCTGGTGATCTCGCTCTCGTCCTCGCCGACCGCGATCTGACGGCAGTAGGACTCGTACGCACTGCGGGTCACGAACGGATCGATCAGGTGCTCCGGGTCCACGGGACGGGCCGGGGACGAAGCCGTGATCAACAGAGTCATGATGACTGCGGTGACGCGCATGGACACCGGATGATACCGGGAGAACCGGTTCAAGGACGAGGGTGATGCGACTTGACCACCTCACGCAAGCGTGAGTGATCCACGTGCGTGTAGATCTGCGTCGTACCGATGTCCTCGTGACCCAGGAGTTCCTGTACCACCCGAAGATCCGCCCCACCGACAAGCATGTGGGTTGCGAAACTGTGTCGAAGCATGTGGGGATGCGCCTGCTCGATGCCCGCCCGGGCCGCCAGACGTCGCACGATCTGCCAGACGGCGACACGCTCCAGCGGACGTCCGGTGTTCGAGAGCAGCAGATGCCCCTGATCGCGACCATCCTCGAATCTCGCCAGGTCGGGTCGCAGCGTCTCGAGATAGGCGGCCACTGCGTTCCGGGCCGGTTCGCCGACGGGAACGAGCCGCTCCTTGCTTCCCTTCCCCATGACCCGCAGCACCGCGATGCGTTCGTCGTATCCGTCCAGCTGCAGACCCGCGACTTCGGACGCCCGGAGTCCTGCGGCGTACATGAGTTCCAGCATGGCACGGTCACGTCGCCAGAGTCGACCGGATGTCTCGTCGGCGGCCTCGAGGAGCGACCTCATCTGCTTTGGAGTCAGGACGCCGGGCAGGCGCTTCCATCGTGTCGGGGTCGACAGCGGCGCAGTGGGATTGGCTTCGACCATTCCCGATCCTTCGAGGTATCGAAAGAACATGCGCATCGTCGACAGGTGGCGGGCAATGCTGCTGGGCTGAAGGCCGCGATCGCGGTGCAGGAACTGGACATGTTCGGCCAGATGCCGCGGATCGACGTCACCCGGAACAGCGACTCCCCGATCGAGCAGACCCTGCACCATTGCCGCAAGATCGGATGCGTAGGCGGACAGGGTGGCCGACGCCAGACCGGCCTCCACCTGGAGGTAGGTCAGGAACTCGCGAACCGGTTGGTCGAAGTGATTCGTCGAGGTCATGTCGCTCGAGGGTGGTGATCACCGGCATGATCGCAGCCGGTCGAAGGTGATGGTCAGCCTGCAGTTGCCGATGCACGGAGCAGGATCGAACGTTGCCGGAGCACGTCTGCACGGCCAGCCGAGTTGACCAAGGATGAATCGAGACCGGCCATGCTGGTGAGTCCCGTTGATGGACGGGCAGCAGTCCGGATCGGCCTCCGATCCGTCGTGGATCGTGTATTCGACCATTCTCGCGGCCTCGGTGGACCAGCGGCATCGCAAACGTGCGATCCATTTATCGACCAGCGGAAACGTCCGGTGCCACAAATGCGGGCTGGTCCAGCCGCTTGAATCGGCAATTATTGCGCTTCCATGGGCCCTGGCGCACGAATGAACAGGGTTTGAGTGGTTCAGAACGGCCTCAGCGTGCTCTCCACGGTGCCAAAGGCCGGCACGGAAGTTGCCATGGAGCAAGGAGACCCCTCACCAAGGGCAAGGAGGCCCACATGCGGGATGAACTGAATGCACCGATTCGACGGCTTCGTGGTTCCGATGCGAAGACGAACGCCGACGGTCGAACTCTGGCCGAGGAGCTGATCCGCAAGGCCCGACTGGCCACCGCGATCCACATGGCCCTCCAGGCCGAGCGACGGGCCGGCGGAAAGCAGACTTCATGAATTACGGCCTCTACCAGTCCGCGGGCGGGGTGCTCTCGAACCTGCACGAGTTCCAGGTGATCTCGAACAATCTCGCCAATGCCCAGACCACCGGTTTCAAGGCCGATCTGGCACTGGCCCAGCAACGACTTCCGGGCCGAATCGAAGCGGGATCGTTCTCCGATCCCTCGCTGCTGCTGGAACGACTCGGCGGCGGACAGCTCACGACTCCGACCATGGTCGAGTTCGTGCAGGGCAGCCTCGAAGAGACCGGGGCCTCGGGCGATGTCGCCCTCGAGGGACGAGGGTTCTTCGTGGTCGGTCCGGAACGCGGTTCCGACGGACAGAACATGGTCTTGACGCGGGACGGTCGATTCACCCTCGATGCCGACAACCAATTGGTGATGTCGACCACCGGCTGGCACGTCCTCGACGAACGCAACCAGGCGATCGAACTCCAACCGGGCACGTTCGAGATTCGTGACGACGGCACGATCGTCCAGAACGAGCAGGAGATCGCCCGCGTGGCGATCCGGTCGGTGGAACATCCGGACGCACTGGAGAAGATCGGCGACGGACTGCTCCGCCCCACCATTCAAAGCGGACGGGCGGAAGCGGACGGTGAAACCATCGTCAGACAGGGCTACCTCGAATCAAGCACCGTGAATCCGATCATCGCCATGAAGGACCTCATGGAACTCAGTCGGGCGCTGGAAGCCAACGTCCGGATGATGCAGTACCAGGACGTCCTCATGGGACAAGCCGCCGGAACCCTCGGAAAAGTGACCTGACCGCACGATACGAAACGGAGTCGAACCACATGGCATTCACCTCAATGAACGCGTCATCCACCGGGTTGTCGGCACTTTCCACCTCGCTGGAGGTGATCGCCAACAATCTCGCCAACACCAACACCGACGGTTTCAAGGCGAGCCGGGTGAACTTCCAGGATCTCCTGTACATGGACAAGCGGCAGCCGGGCATCGAGAACGACATCGGGGACATCTCTCCGACCGGTCTCTACGTCGGCGTCGGCACGCGGGTCTCGGGCACCCAGACGGACTTCGCCCAGGGATCCTCCGTGTTCACCAGTCAACCTCTGGACGTCATGATCAACGGAGACGGGTTCTTCATGGTCGAGGTCGAGGACACCTGGACCGACGGACTCGCCTACACCCGGGCCGGGAACTTCTCGCTCAATGCAGAACGCGAACTGGTGATGGCCAACCTCAACGGCCGACGGATCGTGCCGAGCATCGTGGTCCCCTACGACGTGCCCGAGACGTCCATCGTGATCACCGACACCGGCCTGGTGCAGGTCTCCCGTGGTGCGGAATTCGAGGAGATCGGACAGATCGAACTCGCCTACTTCGCCAACAGTGCCGGACTGCAGCCCATCGGCGAGAACCTCTACGTCGAAACGATCGCCTCGGGCGAGGTGTCGGCAAGCATCCCCACCGAAAACGGACTGGGCAATCTCATCCAGTTCCATCTCGAGGCGTCCAACGTGAATCCCGTCACGGAACTGGTCTCACTGATCGAGACCCAGCGCGCCTTCGAGATGAACAGCCAGGCGTTGAAGACCGCGGATGAAATGCTCCAGAACGTCACGAATCTACGACGGTTCTGATCGGGAATGCGACGCATGACGAATCGACTCATCACGCTTGTCCCCGGCCTGCTCACCGCCTCCGCCGCGCTGGGAGACTCCATCGTGCTGCTGGACACCGTCCAGGTGGCCAACGCCGACTCCACCATCAGGTTGTCGGACGTGGCCCGGCTGGACGGAGACTACGCAGCCCAACTGGGAACGCTGGAACTGGGTTCCATGCATGGGGCGGGTACCGAACCGCTCGAACTGCACATCGGCGAGGTTCGCAGCATGCTGGACGAGCACGGTGTGCACTGGGGACGGATCACGCTGAGCGGACGTACGGTCCGCATCCGGTCCGACGCCTCCCGCACCGGGGACGGTCTTCTGGCCATGCAGCCCCTCGATACCGCCGTCCCCGGACCGCGGGTCGCCCCCCGCCGCGCCATGCAGCGGATCCACGCCGATGCGGTGATCGACCAGCCCACGCTCCGGGGATGGCTGTCCAGACGAATCGCAACGGTCCTCGATGTCGATGCAGACCGGCTGCAACTCGACTTCTCGATCGATCAGAACGAGCTGTTGGACACTCCCCTCGGGAACGGACAAGTCGAAATCAAGCTGCTCAACAGTCCACTGAAGAGCAACCGGCTCGAGTTCGAGGTCCGCCGATGGAACGACGGCACCCCCCTGGCACGTGACCTGGTGTCGATCGCGCCCACCGTCCGCACGACGGTGTCGCGACTGCGCACCGACGTCCCCCGGGGACGACCCGTGCTGTCCGAGCATGTCGAATCGGTCGAGCAGTGGATGTCGCCTCTGGAACGGCACGACCGCATCGCACCGGAATCGATCGACGGACGTGCCGCGACGGTCCGCCTGCGTGCCGGCACGCTGCTGAGGACCCGTGATCTGAAACAACCCGTACTCGTGCAGCGCGGCGATGCCGTCCGCGTCAGCTGCCTCGTCGGAGGCGCCGTGATGACGCTTCGGGCCACCGCCGAATCAAGCGGCGTGGCGGGCGACTCCATCACCCTGCGCAAGGGTCGGGAACGAGAGACCTTCACCGCCCGGATCACCGCTCGTGGTGAAGCCGTGCTTGAGCTCGACGGTGCCGAACCGGCAACCGTCGCCGATGCCTCCTCCGGAGCAAGACCATGATTTCATTCCGTCCCACGCTTCTTCTGCCCATGCTGCTTGCGAGCATGACGACCGCCGACGTCGTACAGCACGCTCCGATGCATGTGACCACCAGCACCCATCACATCGCGTCGATGCCGATGATGACTCCCGGACCATTCGGAGCCTCCATGAACTCCAATCTGGCGTTGATGCATGCGAACATGAACGCCGGGATGAACTCCATGGTCGGTTGGAACGGGATGGGATTCGGGGGACCGGTCGGCTGGAACACCATGCCCGGCATGATGACGATGCAGCAGCCCATGTACATGGGCGGCATGCCGACCCCGATGCCGGTGGCACCGATCGCCGCGACCGAACTTTCCCCCCTGGCCACCCCACCGGTGATGCCCATGGTGCCGATGCCGATCGCGCCGGTCCCCACCATGTCCTACATGTCGCAGGCGATGACCGGACCCTGGGGTTCGGTGCTGCTGGACGAGGAGGGACTGCCGATCACCAACCAGCTCGAGGCCACCAGCCTCTTCGCGGTGATGCCGCAGAAGCCCCGGGTGTTCAAGGAGCACGATCTGGTGCAGATCGTCGTGCGCGAGACGACGAGGATCGCATCCTTCCAGGGACTCGAGACCGACAAGGACTTCGGAATCGCCGGAGGCGTCCGTGCCTTTCCGGGCCTCAACGACGTCGATCTACTGAACTACACCCAGGTCGATCTGGCCGGCGAGAAGGAGTTCGAGGGCGAAGGCGAGTACGCCCGGGAGGACGACCTCACCACACGCCTGACGGCCGAGGTGATCGAGATTCTGCCCAACGGAAACCTGGTGCTCGAGGCCCGGACACGCATCAAGACGGACGACGAGGAGATGTTCACCCAGCTCACCGGCACCTGCCGTCCGGACGACGTGACGGCCGCCAACACGATCCTGTCGAACCAGATCTTCAATCTCGAGATCGAGAAGAGGCACTACGGACAGGTGCGGGATGCGGCGAACAAGGGAATCCTCGCCAGGATCCTCGACGCGGTCTTCGCGTTCTGATCAGGACAGCTCGATGCGTCGGTCGAAGAAGCGCAGCGATGCCGCCTCCTTGGCCATCGCCAGCGTCTCCTCGGCGATCGCATTGGCCTTGCGACTTCCATCACGAAGAATGTCGATGATGTCGTCATCGTATGCGTAGCGTTCACGTCGTTCCCGCATCGGATCGAGCAGTTCGTTGATCGCATCGACCACGGCCATCTTGACCTCTCCGTCACCGATGTTGTCGCCCCGACCGTACCGGTCCCGAAGATCGGCAACCCGATCCGGGTCGTCGATGAACGTCTCGACGTACTGGAACAACGGGTTCTTGGCGGGATCGATCTCGCCGGGTTCGTCCGGCTGCCGACTGTCCTGACCGGTGTAGATCTTTCCGATTTTCTTCTTTACCTGCTTGGCCGTGTCACGGATCTCCACCGCGTTTCCGAGCGACTTGCTCATCTTCTGCTGTCCGTCGATGCCGACCAGCCGACCCACCTCTCCGACGTCCGCGACCGGAATCGGGAACACGCCGCCGAGCGACTCGTGTTCCTCGTCGGGAGCCTTGTCCGGCACTCCGCAGTACATCTTGTTGAAACGGCGGGCGACCTCGCGTGTGAGTTCGATGTGCGGAACCTGATCCTCGCCGACGGGAACCGCGTGGGCACGGAAGGTTAGGATGTCCGCCGTCTGACCGACCGTGTAGAGCGGAAAACCGAACGAGTAGGTGTCCTTGAGACCCTTGACCTCGAGTTCGTCCTTGAGCGTCGGATTCCGCATGACCCGGTTGTAGGGAAGCAGCATCGCGAAGAGATAGGTCAACTCGGCGATCGCGGGAACCTCGGTCTGCAGGAAGATCGAGCAGCGCTCGGGGTCGATTCCCATGCACAGGGCATCACGTACGACCTCGATGCAGTCCCGACGGATCTCGTCGGCCTTGTCGGCACGGGTGGTGTAGGCGTGCATGTTGGCGACGAGGAAGAAGCAGTCGTGCGTCCCCTGCATCTGTACCCGGCGCTTGACCGAACCGACCCAGTGGCCGAGATGGAGGTTGCCGGTCGGTGTATCGCCGGTGAGAACACGATGTCCGGTGGCCTGCGTGGTCATGCGTGGCAGTGTACCGGGTGACTCAGGAAAGCGACGCAAGGAGAAGATTCGTCGCGTTGTACCCGGCGTGCATCATGATCGGTGCGATGAGCCGCCCGGTCCGGGCGTGGACCCAGCCGAGCCCCAGCGACAGGACGAAGAGACTGACCAGCCCCTCCACCGTCGCCACGCCCCCGTGCATGAGGGCGAAGAGCACACTGGTGATCACGATTGACATCCAGACCGATCCGTTGGTCAGGGTCCGGTGCCTCCGGAGGGATTCCTGCAGGAGCCCACGGTAGATGGTCTCTTCCACGACCGGCACGACGAACACGATGAGGGCCATGATGCCCCATCGCCAGCCGTCGGACGACGCGCTGTCGAGCATCACCAGGGTCTGATGGGCGAAATCGGGCGGCGGTGATCCGGTGAACCACACCCGCAACATGATCCCTCCGAGCAGGATCGACTGGACGATGGGAAAGAAGACGACCAGGGTGAGCAGACCGGAGCGAGCCGAGGACAACCGTCCCGGACGGGTGTCCTCCTGTCCCGGAGGACGACGCCACCAGCCCGGCATGGCCAGCAGCACGGCTCCCATGGCGGACAGGGAGACCAGTTGAAGAATCGTCAGATCACGCAACTCCTGATCCGGTCCCCGGGGCTCCGAGCCGTTCACGGCGAGCACGATCTGGGCCGCGACCGCACCCGCGACCAGCGCCAGCAGCACGAAGGTGTATCCCATTCCCGGACTGAACGTCCACGGGAACCGGGGAAGGCGCGCGAGTCTGGCTCCGCGCGACGACCAGAAGAGGAATCCGGCGATCAGCCCCAGGGGCATGATCCACCATCCACCCTGCAGCCAGTCGGTGTCCGGGGATTCCACCGTCGCCAGTGCCGACGCCGGTGTCTCGGTGTAGGCTGTCGCAGTCGAGCAACACACCATTGTGAGCAGACTCATGCCCGTCACCCTTGAAGCAATCGCCGAGCGTACACGTGAGACGGTCGCCGCTGCGCAGCGCGAACGACCGATCGAGGTGGTGCAGGAACGGGCCGCCGACTCGACGCCTCCGCGATCCCTGTACGGGGTCATGACGCGCGAGGACGGTGCGACACACGTCATCGCGGAGTGCAAGCGTCGGAGTCCGTCCGCGGGATCCATCCGTGATGACTTCGATGCCGTCGACATCGCCCTACAGTACGAGAATGCGGGGGCAACGGGTATCTCCTGTCTCACGGACGGGCCCTTCTTCGGTGGATCACTGGAGGATCTGACCGCCATTCGCGGAGCCGTGGAACTTCCGGTGCTCAGAAAGGACTTCCTCGTCGATCCGTACCAGATCTGGGAGGCCCGGGCGGCGGGAGCGGATGCCGTCCTGCTGATCGCGGAACTGCTCGACGCCCCGCTGCTGGACGAACTCGTCGGAATCGCCGACTCGCTTGGCATGACCTGTCTGATCGAACTCCACGGAATCGAGCAACTGGACAAGGTGCTTGCCTTCGCCGGCGAAGGTCGTCTGGTCGGCATCAACAACCGGAACCTCCGAACGATGCGGACCGACATCCGTCACGTGACGTCGATGCTGGAGGATCTGGCCGATCACCTGCCGAGCGTGGTGTGTGAATCGGGCATCCGCAGTCACGCCGACGTCACGCAGCTTCGATCCCACGGAATCCGCAACTTCCTGGTCGGCGAGTCCCTCCTGAAGCAGGAGCATCCCGGTACGGCCCTTCGTACGCTGCTCGGAGAATCCGAATAGCGTCCATGGCTTCCCGAAGTGAACAACAACGATCGCTGCGCCGACGACTGAAACGTCTGTTCAGAAAGACCGTACGGCTGTTCATGCCTCCTCCGAAGATGTCGAAGTCCACGCCGTGGTCCGTGGCGGCGGACTGGGCCCTGCTGCTGACCCTGCTGCTGACCGTGAGCATCATGGTGCTCTGCAGCGAACTGTGCACCACCAGCATCATGGCCTCCGGCGAGTCGTCGGTCGCCTATGCCCCCGACGGGTCGCTGACGCTCGACGGCACCGACACCGACCCCGTGATCGGTAGTGTGCAGTGGAAGGGTGCCTACCGCGAATGCGGCTGGCCCTTTCCGATCCTGAGACGATCCCTGCCGATCACCGCGAGCTGGACTCTGGACGATCCGCCCGAAACGGTCGCATCCCGGGTGGTTCCCGCGGACCATCCGCTGGCCGCGGCACTCGATCGGGAACTGTCGGAACGCAGTCTGCCCGACTGGTACATGGATTCGATCCGGTCCGGCGGGGACGAGGTCGGCGATGCGACCATGCTCTGGACGAATGCGATCTTTTCCCTCGGTCTGATCTGGATGGTGCTCTACGCCATCGCCCGCATTCCGATGGTCTTCCTTCGGGCCGGATTGATCATGCGGCGGCGAATGATGACCGGAATGGAGACGAGACGAGACCGGTCCGGTCGCTGCATTCAATGCGGATACAACCTCAACGGTCTGGAGATGGCCGAGCGATGCCCCGAATGCGGCACGCTCCTCTGGTAACCTGTCGTCGATGAGTGATCACGTCCAACTCGAAATTGACGAGGGAATCGCCCGGCTCGAACTCGATCGACCGGACAAGCACAATGCGCTCTCGATCAACCTGATCGACGCCCTGAACGACGCCATCGGCACCGTCGAACGGCACGACGGGCTCCGCGTGGTCATTCTCGGGGGACGGGGACGCTCCTTCTGCGCCGGGATGGATCTGCAGGGCGTGCTCGACGACGCGGAAGCAATGTCGGGAATGCTCAAGGGACTCTCCATCGCCATGCGTCGATTGCGACGTCTACCCGTGCCGGTCATCGCCAGGGTGCAGGGCGCCGCCGTGGGTGGCGGATGCGGTCTGTGCGTGGTGGCCGATTTCGCCGTCAGCCACCCGGAGGCGAAACTCGGATATCCGGAAGTCGGACTCGGGGTCTGCCCCGCCGTCGTGGCCCCCTGGCTGGTGAAACGCATCGGCGCGGGTCCGGCCCGCGAGATGCTGCTGGCCGGTGGCACCATGACCGGTGCGGATGCCCTGCATCGGGGACTGGTCACGGCCCTGCACCCCCGTGAGGAACTCGAGGGTGCAGCCATGGATCTTGCTCACCACCTCTGCAAGGGTGGCAGGCACGCCATGGCGGTCACCAAGCGATGGTTGAATGAACTCGATGGGTCACTCGACGATGCGCCGCTGGACCGGGCCGCGGAACTCTCCGCGGAGGTAATTGCCACTGATGAGGCCCGGGAGCGGCTCCAGGCGGTCTTCAAAGCCTGATTTTGGCCTGTTTCACGCGTCCCGGTATGAATTTGGGGCCCGGTGAAGCCCTACCCGATCGCACCGAAATCGCTAGAATGTCGTATTCGGGACCTCCTGATGCGGCCGGCTGCCTGGGCACCAAGCCACTCCTCCCTTCCCAATGAAGGATCGGGTCCGGGTCCCCCGCAAAACCCCGCTTCCCGGGGTCCAGCGGCGTACAAATCAACGGCTGGCCGATCCCGGTGCCTTTCTCCCTCTGGAGTCGATTCGCGAATCCCCATGACCACTGCACTCACCTCCACTCCGCTGCCTTGCACGCGATCAGAGGACGGCATCGTGTCCATCCACCTTGCGGCACAGGATCGACCCGTGGTGATCCTCGATACCGCACTGCTGCAGGCGCTGGAGGCGACGCTGGATGCGGTGATTGCAACGGTGGAGGAAACACCGCTCCGCGGTGTGATTCTCCGCAGCGACTGCCCCCGGGTCTTCGTCGCCGGAGCGGATCTGGTGGAGATCGACGGGCTCGATGACGACGCGCTGCTCGACTACCTCGCGGAGGGGAGCCGCATCTTCTCGAAGCTCTCCTCGCTTCCGTGCCCCACGGTCGCCGCGATCGACGGTGCCACCCTCGGCGGCGGTCTGGAGATCGCGATGCACTGTGATGGACTGGTGGCCACCCGCAGCAGCTCATCCGGCAAGCCCTATCCCATCGGACTGCCGGAATGCTCGCTGGGCATCCTGCCCGGATGGGGTGGTACACAGATGCTGCCGGCACGAATCGATCCGTTGACGGCGATCCGCATGACGATCGGCGGAAAGCCCTCCACGTCCGACGACGTGCCGGAGGGCCTGATCGACCGGTTCGTCGACGACTCCTCCCAGCTAATTTCCGGCTGCGTGGAGTGGCTGCAACGCCATTCCGAGACGGATCGAACCCAGGGAACCCCGCGGTGTCTCGATCACAAGCACCCCGGAACGGTGCAGGCGGCGATCGAGCACGCACGCAACGAACTCGATGACACGCCCGAACTGCGGGCGGTCCTCGACTGCATGGAAACCGGACTTCGGGACGGATGGATTGAAGCCGTCAAGGCCGAGCAGCGGCATCTCGTCGAGTTGCGCGGCACCGAGGCAACCCGCGCAAAATTGGAAGCCTTCTTCAGCAAGCAACGCTGATTTCAGGAGCAGGAAAAGTGGCCAAGAACGAACTCGCCGACAAACTGAAGAACATCTCCGCCGAGGATCGCAAGCAGATCGAACAGGCGGAGGAGATGCTGGGACCCGACCCGGACACCATGGGATTCATCAAGAATCTCTTCTGGGGCAACTTCCGATCCGACGTGGTCTTCCCCTTCCCGGAGGAACCGGCCGACGAACGGGCCCGCTGCGACGAACTGCTCGCGAATCTCGACGAATACCTGCGCAACGAACACCCCAGCATCGAGATCGACCAGAATCAGGAGATCCCCTCCTGGGTCATCCGAAGGCTGTTCGACCTCGGAGTGATGGGGATGATCATCCCGCAGGAGTTCGGCGGCGGCAGCTTCGGAATCACCAGTTACAACCGGGTCCTGGAACGGATCGGACAGAGTTGCGGATCCACCGCGGTCCTGGTGTCGGCCCACCAGTCGATCGGATGCGGAGCGATCAACCTGTTCGGAACGGATGAGCAGAAGACGTACTGGCTTCCCCGCATGGCCGAGGGCACCCTGAGCGCATTCTGCCTCTCGGAGCCGAACGTCGGATGCGACGCGGGCGGGCAGGAGACCCGGTGCACCGAATCGGAGTGCGGCGAGTACTACGTCATCAACGGTGAGAAGAAGTGGGCGACATCCGGGGCGTTGTCCGGGATGTTCACCGTGATGTGCAAGCACGATCTCACCGATCCCAAGACCGGCAAGACCAAGACCAAGGTCACCGCGCTGATCTGCACGCCGGACATGGAAGGGATCGACATCTTCAGTCGCAACCGAGCCAAGTGCGGCATCCGCGGCACGTGGCAGGCCCGGGTCCGCTTCACCGACGTCAAGGTTCCCAAGGCCAACCTCCTGCACCACGAAGGCCGGGGACTGAACGTGGCCCTGACCTGCCTGAACTACGGACGATGCACCCTGTCCGCGGGAATGGTCGGTGCCGGACGCTCCGCGTGGATGCAGGCCCTCAAATGGGCCCAGACCCGACACCAGTTCGATCGTCCGCTCGGCAAGTTCGACCTGGTCCGTGACAACCTCGCCACGATGTCCGCCTACGTCTACGCCATGGATTCCATGCTGTACATGACCACGGGCATCGTCGACCGCGACGACGAGGACATCATGCTGGAAACCGCCATCTGCAAGGTCTTCTGCTCCGAGATGGGGTTCCGCTGCACGAATCTCGCCATGCAGGTCATGGGCGGTGAAGGCTACATGACCGAGAACGAGCTCGAACGGCTGTGGCGCGACTCGAGGATCAACACCATCGTCGAGGGTGCCAACGAGGTGATGCACGCCTTCGTGTTCGCCTACGGTTCCAAGCAGCTCGGTGAGCACATGCTGGCCGTGAAGAGTGCGCCGTGGAAGCGGCCACTGACCGCACTGAAGATCGCATCGCAGCTGTTCCTGGGCATCCGACCGGCCGCACCGGCGGTCACCGGCCTGGACGGATCACTGCGCGAACACGCCCGAACCATCGAAGGGCTGGTCAGGGAGTTCAGTCACCAGGTCAAGTGCATGTTCAAGGTCCACGAGGAAGGCCTGATCACCAATCAGATGATCCAGCGTCGCCTGAGTTCGATGGTCATCTGGATCCACACCATGGTCTGCTCGCTCAGCCGGCACGACCGTGACATCCGTTCCGGCATGGACGCCGTCGCCCTCAAGCGGGACCGCGCCGTGGTCGACCACATCTGCGCCATGGGAACCCACGTGTTCAACGAATGCCTCCGCGGACTGCGGACGAACACCGACGACACCATGCGGACAGCCGCCGATGCCACTTGGGACCTCCTCGAAACGATGCCCCATTCAGACTACATTGTGCCCGAGAAGACCCCTGACGAAACAGCCCTCGGCAACGGTCGGACCGTCGACCAGAGTCACATCCAGCAGTTCGGCAGCGGATCGATCGCGAGGGAAATTGAGTCAGAGCGTGTGAATGAACACGCAAACGTCGATTGAGAGCACGGAAGGAAGCACATGAATCTCATCGAGGAAATGATGACCCGTGGACACGAGCGCGTCTGCGTGCACCACGACCCGGACTCCGGACTGCGGGCCATCATCGCCGTCCATTCGACCGCGCTGGGCAACGCTCTGGGCGGTACCCGACGGTGGCACTACGATTCCGACGACGCCGCCCTGCTCGACGTCCTTCGTCTGTCCCGCGGCATGACCTACAAGGCGGCCTGCTCGGGACTCGACATGGGCGGAGCGAAGAGCGTCATCCTGCTCGATTCGCCCCGTCAGGTCCCGACGGAAGCGCAGGCGCGGGCCATGGGACGATTCGTCGATTCGTTCAACGGTGACTACATCGCAGCCGAAGACGTCGGAGTCAACGAACAGTTCGTCGACTGGATGGCGATGGAGACCGACCATGTGATGGGCGGCACCGGTGAAGGACAGGGCGGCGACCCCTCTCCCCATACCGCACTGGGCGTGTTCCGCGGCATGCAGGCCTGCCTCCGGCACATCGGAGAGAGCCAGTTCACCGGACTCACGATCGCGATCCAGGGTGTCGGAAGCGTCGGAGCGCATCTCGCCCGCATGCTGCACGAGCACGGCGCCGAACTCGTCGTGGCCGACATCCATCGGGACAGTGTCGACGAGATGGTCAGTCGGTACGGCGCCCGGGCGGTCTCGACGGACGAGATCATCGGTGCCGAATGCGACATCCTCGCCCCCTGTGCACTGGGCGCCGTGATCGGCCCGGACAACATCGACTCCATCAAAGCCCGCATGATCTGCGGAGCGGCGAACAATCAACTCGTGGATCACGATCGCGATGCGGTCACCCTGCAGGAGCGAGGCGTCCTCTACGGACCCGATTTCATCGTCAACGCGGGTGGGCTCATCCATCTGGCCGGGCTCTACCTCGGCCTGACGCCTCCGCAGCTGGAGGCGAAGATCGACGACATCGAATCGACGACGCTCCGAATCTTCGAGCTGGCCGGACAGCACGATTCGACGGCCCACGCCGCCGTGGCTCTGGCCGAGGAACGGATCGCCGCCGAGCGATCCCGGGAGGAGACCCATGCCGGTTGAACCAGTCTTTGAAACCAAGATCGATCGGGTGACCATCCTCGATGAGCACGGTCGGTTCGATGAGGAACTCGGCGCCGGACTCATTCCCGACGAGGACGTCGTCGAACTCTACAAGCACATGACGACGTGCCGGCATCTCGACGAGATCGCCTTCAAGCTGCAGCGAAGCGGTCGAATGGGCACCTACCCCGAAAACCGGGGTCAGGAGGCCACTTCACTCGGTGCGGCCTACGCGCTGCGACCCGACGACTGGCTGGTGACCTGCTACCGGGAGAACGCCGGGCTGTTCTGGCGCGGGCTTCCCATGGAATACGTCCTTCTGCACTGGATGGGCGACGAACGGGGAAACCAGATTCCCGAAGGCCTCAACGTGACGCCACTGGCCATCCCCATCGGGACGCAGATGCTGCACGCCACCGGACTGGCCTGGGCCAGCAAGTACCGCGGTGAGGACGGCATCGCCTGCACCTTCTTC
>PAAB01000066.1 GCA_002591705.1 Phycisphaerae bacterium | reverse complement strand
TCCTGAATCGAGTTGATCCACCATGGCCAAGAAGAAGACAACCAAGAAGACGGCGAAGAAGACGGCCAAGAAGAAGTCGAGTCGCAAGGCATCCACCGGGCGAAGCGGCGTGGTGTCGAAGCAGCGCGACAAGGAGACCATCGGGAAGATCACCTCGCTGGCCCAGGCCGTCGCCAAGGACGGCCTCGCCCAGCGCGAGCCCAGCATCGAGATCCCCATCCGCAGCGTCGGCAACATGAAGTACAACGCGCGAAAGCGGATCCTGGAGATGGGCTCCAGCACCCAGCAACGCGAGCTCTTCAATGTTGGTCAAGCCCGCAAGTTCATGCAGATGCTGCTCGTCTCCAAGGGATGTCGAGATCTCATCGACGCCGAGAAGACGCTCAGCCTCCGTGGCATGTACTACATGTCCCTCCACACCATCGAAGGGACGAACGAAAAGACGTTCAACGAACAGACGGAATCCGACGGAATCCTCGAGGACCTCGAGGTCACCATCGACGGACTCCGCGAGGAGCTNCACNTCTTCGCNAAGAAGCGGGGNACGATGGTCGGNAACATCACNGTNNTCGACAACGGNGACGAGATCNACTGCCGACGNATGGGNACCGGNGGGNACGCNATNCCNNNNATCTGCGANCCGANCGTGATCNAGTTCNNGNANTGCNANGCGGACTTCNTCCTNCANGTCGAGAAGGACACGGTCTGGAGNCGTTTCAACGAGGATCGCTTNTGGGAGAAGCACAACTGCATCCTGACCGAAGGGTCCGGGCAGCCCCCCCGGGGCGTCCGCAGGCTGCTGCACCGGATGCACAAGGAACTCGACATCCCGGTGTACTGCCTGCTCGACTGCGACCCCTGGGGACACTACATCTACAGCGTCATCAAGCAGGGGTCGATCAATCTGGCCTTTGAATCGCAGCGGATGGCCATTCCGGATGCCAAGTTCATCGGCATCCGAGCCGAGGACTACGACCGATGCAAACTGACGAGCGATGTGAAGATTGCTTTGAATGAACGCGACATCACCCGCGCCAAGCAGATCATGGACTACCCGTGGTTCGCAGACAAAAGGCCGTGGAAGAAGGAAATCAAGACCATGCTCGGCAACGGCTTCAANATGGAAGTCGAATCGCTGATCACGAAGGACATCTCGTATGTCTCCGAGGTCTACGTCCCCCAGCGGCTCAAGGACGGCGATTTCCTCGATTGAACGCCGGTGCACGGCGGGTCGCACACATTCGGTATACACTTGGTCATCCGACCTTCCACGTGTGAAGGCGGCCTGCGTTCCACGAAGGACGACCCCGATGACCCACGACGCCGAACATGACGGTCCGCGCCGACTTCTGGTTGCCGATGACGAGCACCTGGTCGCGATGGGCATGAAGAACAACCTCGAGGAACTCGGCTACGAGGTCATCGGACCGGCCGGCGACGGCAGGGATGCGATCGAGCTCTGCAAGACGCTGAAGCCGGACATGGCCCTGCTGGACATCCAGATGCCCGGGCTGGACGGACTGTCCGCCGCGGAGCAGATCTACCAGGAGTTCGCCGTTCCGGTCGTCATCTTCTCGGCGTATTCGGATCGCGAGTACGTCGACTCCAGCAACGACGCCGGCGTCTTCGGCTACATCCTGAAACCCGTCACCCGTGATCAGCTCCGGGTCGGCATCGAGGTGGCCTGGGGCCGGTACCTGGACTCCAGCGAACAGCTCGAGGAGATCGAGGGCCTCAAGGAGCGCCTCGAGGACCGCAAGATCATCGAGCAGGCCAAGTGGATTCTCGTGAAACGCAAGTCGGTCGAGGAACCCGAGGCGATGAAGATGCTGCAGAAGCAGGCCCGGAACAACCGACGATCGCTGATCGACGTCGCACGAGCGGTGGTGGAAAGCGACAGCCTGCTCGGCGAAGGATGACCGCATTCACACGCGAGGCAGCGTGATCACGAAATCGCTTCCGTCGCCGGGGACCGAATCGACACTCAATCTGCCGCCGTGCTCCTCGACGATGCGACGTGCCGTGGGCAGGCCCAGACCGGTCCCCCCCTTCCGACGGGAGACGTAGGGATGGAAGATCGACTCGCAGTCGGATTCCTCGATGCCCGGCCCCGTATCGATGACGTGCACCCGTGCGGACTCCGTGTCGGCATCGATCCGCAGCATGAGTTCACCGGCCCGGCCGTCGGTCCCCTCCGCCTCGCCTTCCATGATTTGCGTCGCATTGATCATCAGGTTGAGCAGCGACTGCTTGAGCAGCCCGTCGTCGACATGCACCTCCACCGGTTCGTCCGGCGCGTGGAATCTGAGCACCACGCCGGCCTGATCACACTGGGGATGGTAGAAATCGATCAGTTCCTCGACGATGGTGCGAAGATCGCACCGATGCGGATCCAGCTTGAGGCGACCGGCGTAGTCGAGGAAGTCCCCGAGGATGTGACCGAGGCGATCCACCTCCCGCGCCAGCGTGTCCACCCGGTGCATGAGTCGATCACGCTCCTCCTCATTCAGATCGAGGGACGCCAGATCCTCGTGCAGCAGCTGGGCGTTGAGCCCCACTGTCGACAACGGATTACGGATCTCGTGGGCGAGTCCGCTGGTCATCGATCCGAGTTCGGAGAGACGGTGGGAGTGCCTCACCTCCCGTTCGGCCTCCCGGGCCCGGTGCACCGCGCGGCGCAGCAGGACCAGCAGCAGCGGGAGCGTTCCCACTACGCCGATCACCACTCCGAGACCCAGCCACAGCAGGATCATCCCATCCTCCTGGTCCGCATCACGTGAGGAACGTCGATGTCACTCAGGCCTCGACGGTCTCCTCGGACTTGTCGGCACCGTTGTTCTCCTCGTCCTTCAGCAGGGCCTTGCGGGAGAGCTTGATGCGACCCGTGTCGTCGACGTTGATGACCTTGACCTTGATCATGTCACCGACCTTGACGACGTCATCGACCGACTTGACGAAGCCGTTGTCCAGTTCCGAGATGTGGCACATGCCGTCGGTTCCGGGAACGAGTTCGACGAACGCGCCGAAGTCCTTCGTGGAGACGACCTTGCCCTCGTAGATGGTCCCGACCTTGATCTCCGCACAGAGTGCTTCGACCTCGGCCTGAGCCGCCATGCCGGCTTCGCCGCCGGTGGACGCGATGGTCACCGTACCGTCGTTGTCGACGTCGATCGTCGCACCGGTCCGCTCCTGGATGCTCCGGATGGTCTTGCCGCCGGGGCCGATGAGCTTGCCGATCTTGTCCGGATCGATGATGACCTGGATGAGACGGGGAGCGTGCATCGCGATGTCCTCGCGCGGCTTGGCCAGGCAGGCCTCCATCTGCTCGATGATGTTGATCCGTGCGGTCAACGCCTGCTCGAAGATGGCTTCGATCTCATCGAACCAGAGACCGCGGGCCTTCAGGTCGAGCTGGATTCCCGTGATGCCCTCACGCGTACCGGAGACCTTGAAGTCCATGTCGCCGAAGAAGTCCTCTTCGCCGATGATGTCGGTCACCCGCACGATCTTGCCGCTGTCGTCGCTGAAACGTCCCACCGAGATGCCGGCACAGGTGCCCTTGATCGGAACACCGGCGTCCATGAGCGCCATGCAGCCGCCGCAGACGGAGGCCATGGAGGACGAACCGTTGGATTCGGTGATGTCACTGATCAGACGGATCGTGTAGGGGAACGTCTCGAGATCGGGAAGGATCCCCATCAGCGAACGTTCGGCGAGGGCGCCGTGGCCGACTTCACGCCGGCCGGGACCCATGATCCGTCCCGCTTCACCGACGCAGAACGGCGGGAAGTTGTAGTGCAGGTAGAACTTCTTGGCGTACTCGGGCATGAGTCCGTCGACGATCTGCTCGTCACGGCCGGTTCCCAGAACGCAGGTCACGATGCTCTGCGTCTCTCCACGCTGGAAGAGGGAGGTGCCGTGGGTACGGGGGAAGAGCGAGGTCTCGATGTGCAGCGGACGCACCTCGTCGATCGCACGGCCATCGGCCCGGATCTGCTCGTTGACCACGAGCGAACGGGTGGTCTTCTTCTCGAGCGTGCGGAACGCCTCGCGGGCGTGGGATCGACGCTCTTCGGCCGCCTTGTAGTCGGGGTAGGACCCGTCGGTCGGCATCGCGAAGCACTCCTCGAACATGCGTTCGCGGAGCTCGCCGATCTTCTCGTTGCGTTCCTGCTTGCCCTTGATGCGACGCAGCGTCTTCATCTCCTCACCGGCGTACTCGACGACGGCGTCCCAGACCTCCTGCGGCGGCAGGCTGAGATTGCCCAGCCGCTTCTCGGCGGCGCCGGCCTTCTCCATCAGCTCGACCTGCATCTCGAGAATCGGCTTGATGCCTTCCTCGTAGCCGAACTCGATGGCCTTGAGCATGTCGGCCTCGGAGATCTCCGCAGCGCCGACTTCGATCATGTTCACGCCGTCGCTGTGGCCGGACAGGACCAGATCCAGATCGGAATACTCCATCTGGGCCTGGGTGGGATTGATCACGAACTGTTCGCCGTCGTCGGTGACGATGCGGCCGACGCGGATCGTGGCGACGGGTCCCTCGAAGGGGGCATCGGTCAGGCACAGGGCCGCGGAGGCACCCGTGCAGGCGAGGACGTCGGTGTCGTTCTGCCCGTCGTGGCTCATGACCCAGCACTGGATCTGGACCTCGTCGATGAATCCGTCCGGGAACAGGGGACGGATCGGACGGTCGATCATCCGCATGGTCAGGATTTCCTTCTCGCCCGGAGCGCCTTCACGCTTGCGGAACCCGCCCGGGAACTTGCCGCCGGCGCCGAGACGCTCGCGGTAGTCGCACTGCAGGGGGAAGAAATCCAGGCCGGGGCGGGGATTGGCCCGCATCGCGGTGCACATGACCGCCGATTCGGCGTAGCGGATGATGATGGCTCCACTGGCCAGCTTTGCAACCGTTCCGGTCTCCATGCGGAGGGTACGGCCGCCGATTTCGCGTTCTACGTAGATGTCGTTCATTGTTCTGCCTTCGTCGTTGTGGGGACGGCCCATATGGCCGACGTCCCGTGTGAGTTCCGGGGACCGCGTCCGGACCGATGGCAGATGATGGAGGGCAGTGCCGTCTGGGCATGGCTGCCGTGCATCAACTGCCACCCGTCACCAGGCGGCAACCCGGGCATGTCGAATCGATTACTTCCGCAGTCCCAGTCGCTTGATGAGGGCGCGATAGGATTCCGGCTTGGTACGCGACAGGTATCGCAACAGGCGATTCCGACTGCCCACCATCTGGAGCAGACCGCGCCGGGAGGCGTGGTCCTTCTTGTTGCTCTTGAGGTGTTCGTTCAACTCCTCGATCCGGGTCGTCAGAATCGCAACCTGAACCTCGGGCGAACCGCAATCGGTGTCGTGCCGGCGGTAATCGTTGATGATCGTGTTCTTGTCTTCTACCGTCAGACTCATTCCGTCTCCGTCAACTTCTCGAGTTCTTGCTCGTCGTTCATTCGAAACGGAGATTGTAGTGAACCGCCTCCCTCCTGTCCACGAAGGGATGCTTGAAGAGAGCACGATTCGAACCCNCCAGAGGCCCTGAACGGGGTCTCAGGCGGTATTCGAGGCCGAAACCGTCTTTCCGGTGAGCTTTCCGAGCCATTCCCGGACCCGGCCGCAGCCCTCGGCGATCTGCTCCTCGGAGATGGCGAAACTCATTCTGACGTGCCGGGGGCCGGGGCCCAGGAAATCGTTGCCGGGAACCACCGCCACGCCGATCTCGTCCAGGAGCGCCGAGGCGAAATCAAGGGCGGATTCGATGACGACCCCTCCGGGGGTGACCCCTCCGAAGGTGCAGGAGATGTCCGGGAAGATGTAGAAGGCCCCCATCGGACGCGGGCAGACCACACCCTCCCACTGCCGGACCAGCCCGTGGATCAGTTCGGCCCGTCCGGCGAAGGTTCGGCGCATGCCCTCGACCTCCGCCCGGCCGTCGGTCAGGGCGGCCTCCACCGCGGGCATCGTGAACGAGGTGATCGAGGACGTCATCTGGGACTGCATGGTGTTCATGGCCCTGATCACGGCCCCGTCGTCGCCGGGCGCACAGGCGTAGCCGATCCGCCATCCGGTCATGGCGAAGGTCTTGCTCAGGCCGTTGATCGTGACCGTGCGGTNNCGCATGGANTCGATCGANCCCANCGACANCGCCGGCTCGTCGCCGTANACGAGCTGNTCGTAGATCTCGTCGCTGACCACCGTCACGTGTTCGTGCCGTTCGAGCACTGCGACAAGACCTCGGATCTCGTCCGGGCTGTACATCGTTCCGCACGGGTTGGATGGACTGTTGAGCAGGAAGACCCGGGTGCGTGGGGTGATTGCGGACTCGAGCTGCTCCGGGGTGATCTTGAAGTTTGCGGACGCATCCGCCGGCAGTTCGACCAGGGTGCCTCCCGCCAACTCGATCATCGGCTTGTAGGACACCCAGGCCGGCGTGGGCAGCACGACCTCGTCTCCGGGATCCACCAGCGCCTGGAGCGCCAGGTAGACGGTGAACTTGGCGCCNTTGTTGATGGTGATGTGATCGGCCGTGCAGTCGATCCCGTTCTCCTCCCGCAACTTCGCCGCCACGGCCTCGCGGGCCGCGGGGGTGCCNGGCGTGGGTGCGTAGTGGGTCTGACCGTCGTGCAGCGCATCGATCGCCGCATCACAGATCATCGGAGGGGTGGTGAAGTCCGGTTCGCCGGCTCCGAATCCGATGACATCCTCTCCCCGGGCCTTCATCTCGCGGACCTTGGCCGTGATCGCCAGCGTCGAGGAGGGTGGAATGGCAGCCGCTCGCTTGGAGATGTTCATGGCCGGAAGTGTACTTGGAAGAAAGCCCGCCCGGAGGAGCGAATGGACAGATTCCACCCGATACAATCCGACCAACCATGCACTACGAATCACACCAACCAGTGATCGACGATCTCGAGGCGCGGATCTTGACCATCCGCGACTCTCTTTAACTACGACGACAAGATCACCCAGCGGGAATCCCTGCAGAACGAGATGAACGAGGCGTCGTTCTGGGAGAACCAGGACGAGGCCCAGAAGACCATCGCCCAGTTCAAGCTGCTCAAGGCCCAGACCGAGGGACTCGAGCTGGTGATCGAACGGCTGGACGACGCCAAGGTCGGCTACGAGCTTGCCAACGACGAGGACGACGCCGAACTCCTGTCCGAGGTGGACCAGCAGCTGTTCGAACTGGTCACGAGCATGGAGAAGGTCGAACTGCAGTCGCTGCTCAGCGGCAAGCACGACCACCGCGACTGCTACGTCTCCATCCAGTCCGGCGACGGGGGCACCGAAGCCGACGACTGGGCCGCGATGCTGGACCGCATGTACCGGGCCTTCTGGGACGCGCAGAAATGGAAGTACGACCAGATCAGCCTCGTGCACGGCACCGAGGTGGGCATCAGCAACGTGACCTACCACCTCAAGGCNCCGATGGCGTTCGGCAACATGAACTGCGAACGGGGCACCCACCGTCTGGCCCGGGTCAGTCCGTTCAACTCGCAGGGCAAGCGGCAGACCAGCTTCGCGACCGTCGATGTCATCCCGGAGTTCGAGGACTCCAATCTGGAGATCGACGAGAACGAACTCGAACTGACCGCCTTCGCACGTTCGTCCGGACCCGGAGGACAGAACGTCAACAAGGTCGCGTCGGCGGTGCGGATCGTGCACAAGCCGACCGGCATCATGGTGGTCTCCTCCACCTACCGTGATCAGCTCCAGAACAAGCGGCAGGCCATGACCGTCCTGCAGGCCAAGCTCGAGCAGATCGAGGAGGAGAAGCGGCAGGCCGAACTCGANGCCGCCACCGGNGGNAAGGTCGATCGAGGNTGGGGNACCCAGATCCGCAGNTACGTCATCTACGACAACCGGGTCAAGGACCATCGCACCGGNCANGAAGTCGGCAATCCGCAGACCGTGCTCGANGGCGATCTCAGCGGNTTCATCGACGCCGAACTNAAGCGNCGACGATCNGAACGGGACTGATCANTCGAACGGCAGNTTCGNNAGATCGACGTTNCCGCCGGTGANGATGAGNCCGACNCGNTCCCCNGGGATGGATTCGAACNCCTNCGACAGNACCNCNGCNAGNACCGTCGCGCAACTGGGCTCGATGATGATCTTCATCCGTTCCCAGATCAGCCGCATCGCCTCGANCACCCGATCGTCGGACACGGTGATGATGGTCTCCAGATGATCGCGCAGGATGGGCCAGGTCAGTGCCCCCAGGCTGGTCAGCAGACCGTCGCAGATCGTGTCGGGCCCCGTCTGCGGGATCAGTTCACCCGCGGCCAGCGAGCGGGCCGCGTCGTCGGCACCCGACGGTTCGGCGCCCACGATCTTCGCGTCGGGACAGAGTGCCGCCATCGTGAGGCAGGATCCGCTCATCAGTCCCCCGCCGCCGACCGGAACCACCAATGCGTCCAGCGGACCGACATCCTCGACCAGTTCCTTGGCCGAGGTGCCCTGGCCGGCGATGACCTGCGCGTTGTCGTAGGGATGCACCATGGTTGCGCCCGTCTCCTCGACGACCTGCGCGCAGGTCGTCTCACGGGCCTCGAGCGTGGGCTCGCACGACACGACCGTCGCACCGTAGCCCTCCACCGCCCGTCGCTTCACGTCCGGTGCCGACGTGGGCATCACGATCCAGGCCGGAATCCCCCGCTGCCGGGCGGCCAGCGCCAGCGCCTGGGCGTGGTTGCCGCTGGAATGCGTNCAGACCCCGCGGGCGGCCGACGCNTCGTCGAGCGACAGCACGGCATTGGTCGCACCGCGGAACTTGAAGGCTCCGACCCGCTGCAGGTTCTCGCACTTGAAGAAGAGCGAGCGGCCNGCCATCGCGTCCAGCGTCCGGCTGGTCAGTACCGGCGTGCGATGGATGTACCCCNCGATCCGCTCGTGGGCGTTCCGGATGTCGTCGAAATTCGCCGCGTAGCCGGTCACGCTTCACCAAAGACGCGTTGGTACGAGATGAGAAGACCCGCCCGCGTGATGCCGACCCCCGCTTCGTCGGCGAGCGTCATGGCCTGACGCACATTGCCCGCCACGGTCCGTTCGGTGAANTCCTTGGCCTCCGTCACCTTGGCACGGGTACGGGCGTTCTCCTCGTCGGTCACNTCGGAGACCATTTCCACGTAGGCGGCGATTGCCCCACCCGGATTGGCGATGAAGTCGGGAATCACCGTCACTCCGCGATCCTCGAGNAGTCCCCGCGCCTCCATGGTGCAGGGGTTGTTGGCACCTTCGACCACGGCGGAGGCGGCGATGGAGTCCACGTTGTCGGCGGTGATCACGTACTGCACCGCACAGGGGAAGAGCACGTCCACCGACTGCACCAGGACGTCATCCAACTCGGTGCAGACGTGCGGACCCGCCTCCAATGCGTTGCGGGCGGCTTCGAAGTCCATCGTGACGATCGCGTCGGCCAGCACGCCGTCGAACTCCGATTCGATTCGCCAGCATCCTCCGAGCCTCGGATCGGCGATGTAGCGGACCGTCATGCCGTACTCGGTGGCGTAGCGGCAGACCGCCGCTCCCATCGCCCCGACACCCTGCACCGCAATGGTCGCACTGGAGGGCGAGCGGCCGGTCTCCTCCAGCATGGTTCTGGCCGCGACGGCGACTCCGAGACCGGCGATGCCCTCCACGTCGTAGTCCGTCCCTCCCATGTGCACCGGCTTGCCGGTGAAGCAGCGGGNGGAATCCAGTTCGTCGCAGCACCAGAGGCAGTGATCGGGATGCGCACCGATGTCGTAGCCGAAACCACCCCACGGACCACCGTTCTCGTGGAGGATCGGTGCCACCAGCCGTGCAAAACGACGGTAGCGCTGCTCGAACCCCTCGGAGTTCGGGTCGTCCTTCATGCCGGACTTGGCCCCCCCCGTGCCGATGGCGGCGGCGGCGTTCTTGAGGGTCTGGGTCCGGGCGAGCATCCGAAGCTCGTCCATGGACATGTCGGAGTGGATTCTGGTTCCGCCCTTGCCGACACGGCCGAGCGGACCGTCCTTGCAGCTCAGCGTGCTCCAGACGACCACCCATCCTTCGACTCCGAGTTCGGGGTCGCGAACGGTCAGTTCGAGTTCCGGCTCCATCGAGTTGAACCGGTTCTCGTAGGCCTGCAGTGCGTCTTCGAATTGAATGCGATCCATCTGGGCGTGTCCTCAGAAAGGTGAAACGGCCTGCAGGTGCACCGACCAGGCCGGAGGGATGTTCATGGTGATCAACGTGCGTCGACCGTTGTGGTCACGCTCGAGGGCGGAGAGGAAGTCCCCGTGGGCCCGAAGGTCCCTGCGGCCGCCCCCGCCGACGAAAGGCGCCTTCATCGGTCGCATGCCGACGTACTCGAAGTAGGTCAGCCATCCACCGGGCGCAAGCATGCCGAGCATGAGATCGAAGATCCGACGGGTCAGTTCGAGGGGGAAGTTGTTGAAGGGCAGCCCGCAGACGATGGCGTGGTAGGGACCATCCAATCCGGCCTCCTCGATCGCACATTGGTGCACCCGCAGCGTCTGCTCGGCATGGCGTTNCCGGTGCGGGGCCAGCACCTCGTCCTCGAGGGTCCGGGCGAACGGACCACTGAGTTCCACGGCGTCCAGGCAGTCGCCATCCGCCATTCCCCGCAGGATGTGCCGGGTGAAGGCGCCGGTCCCCGAGCCGACTTCGAGGAATCGACGGGGTCCCGGCAGAGCGTCCAGATTCGAGGTCATGGACCGGGCGAGAGCACGCGACGACGGAGCGACCGCACCCGTGGTGCGATAGTTCCTGACGGCCTCGCCGAGGAATCCAAGCATGGAANACGTCCCGAGCCGGGTCAGCCGGCGGCCGATGCAGTCGTTGCAGCCTCCGCCTGTTCGACGAGGGTGTCGAACGTTGCGGGATCCTCGATCGCGATCTGGCTGAGCATCTTCCGGTTGAGACTGATGCCCGCACGTCCGAGGCCGTTGATGAAGCGACTGTAGCGGGTGCCGCGCATCCGGCATGCGGCGGAAATACGCACGATCCAGAGCCGGCGGAAGTCACGACGACGGGCGCGGCGATCGCGGTATGCGTTCTGACCGGCCCGGATGAGGGCGACCTTCGCCTGCTGCTTGTGACGACTCTTGGTACCCCAGTAGCCTCGTGCGGCTCGAAGTACTCGACGGCGTGCCTTGGTTCGGGCTGCGCCCTTGCGTACGCGTGGCATTGCATCCACTCCACTTCTTGGTGCCCTGGTCGGGGTCCCGTGTCATACGGAAACTCGTACCCGCCAGAAACGTCTGATCGATTCAGGCCTCGGTGGTGTCCTTGGACACCGTCTTCCTCGCGGAAGCAGCGACCACGCGAGCGTGCAGCATGCCGGCGATCCGCTTGAGATCACTGGCGTGGGCGTAGTTCGGCTCGCGGTANGAACGCAGCANGTCGCCGCTCTTGTGACTGCGACGATGGCGACCGTAGGCACGGCCCATCTTGACCTTGCCGCTCTTGGTCATGCGAATGCGCTTGAGCAGTCCCTTGTTCGGCTTGTTCTTCGGCACGGTACCTGTCCTGCCACCTGGGGCGTTGAATCTGAATCACCCGGAAATCGGGTCAAGAGGAAAAGGATACCAGCCCCCCGTTNGGTGTCAACGGAAGGCTNGNGGGGGGCTCTNGAGGGGNTTTCANTGCGTCAGGAANGCNTCCGGACGGGCCAGTTCCTCCCAGCGGTCGTCCGGCAGGCGAAGGTCGTCGCCNTCGTGGATGTGGCTGGTGAGCTGACGNGTGCTGCCATCCGAGAACAGNACCNTCGGNGACCAGGAGATCTTGGTCTGGCTCTGGATCCGGAGACTCTTGCGGGCCTGATCGACCGTGATGATGCTGATGTGCTCGAGGGTCGGATTGCTGTCGCTCATCAGGATGCTGGGAATCTTGGAATCGAGATGGAGTCCGTGGTGGCTGGGTTGCGTCTGGAAGCTGTAGCCGTCTCCGATCCCCTGNCCATCGAGATAGCCGTCTGCGAAGAGCGGCTGCAGATCCAGTCGATCGGCCGCTTCTCCGAACACGGGAGCGAACCGATCCACCTGGGTGGTCGGCAGCACGTTGTCGTTCGAACCGGCGTAGCCGAGGAGCCCCTGACCGATGCCGGCGAGGTTCTGGCTCGAATACTGCTGCATGGCCGAGCGCTTTCCGGCGTTCATGATGGGGAAGATCACGGCGACTCCGAGAATGACGATCGCGGCGAGGGCAACCAGTTCGAGCGGACCGAACCGACCGGAACCGGCACCGGGAGCGGCATCGGAGAACCGCATTCGATCCGCCTGCTCGGCGTCGTGACGATCGATGCGGGCCAACGTCGCGTTCACNAGCGTCTGACGATCCGCGTCGTCCAGAGGTTGTTCGGGGTAGGAATCGAGCACTCCGAGCATGCCGGCCATGCGTTCGAGCCGGGCCCGCTGGTCGTCGTCGATTCCCTCCACCGACGCGACGTCGAAGCCGGACTCGACCAGTTGATCGAACAGGTTCGCATCCGCCTCGTTCATCCCCTCGACCCGTTCCTCACTCATCCGTCCCCTCCTCCGTTGGACCCCCGAGCCCACGCCCGAAGGCCGCCACCGCGGAATGAAGGCGGCTCTTGACGGTCCCCAGCGGGATCTCGAGGGTTTCGGCAATCTGCGTATAGCTCATCTTCTGGTAGTAGCTCAGCAGGAGAATCTCGCGAAAGTGCTCCGGCAGGNCGTCGACCACCTGCTTGACCTGCGCACGATCCTCCGTGCCCATCATGCCTTCCCAGGGCTGGTCGACACCGGCTTCGAGCAGATCCGCGAAGGACTGCCCTTCGCCACTGGTGTCGATCGTCGCCGACAGCGACATCGCCTTGCGGCGGGCGTTGCGGCGGTGGTAGTCGCGTCCCTTGTTGACCGCGATCGTGTAGAGCCAGGGCTTGAACCGACGCGTGAGATCGAAGGTCGCGGCGGACTGGTGGATCTGCAGGAAGGTTTCCTGGAAGACGTCCTCCGCGGCAGCGCGGGATCCGGTCTGCTTGGTCAGGAACATGACCAGTTCATCGGCATACCGCTGCACGATCTCGGCGAAGGCCTCACGGTCTCCATCGAGGTAGGCGCTGAAGAGGTCTTCGTCTGACCGATGTTCCACGCTGATCTCCGCTTCCACTGCCTGTCCTTGCACTGGCTCGGACTCCCGCCGCAGGCGGTTCCAAGGAAGCGAAATCATACCCAAGCCCGTCCAAAGGGGACGGCCGGGCATGTTCATCGCGAGGGTTGCGTCGAGAGCGGTCATGCCTCTGTTACCGCCATCGTGGTCCAGCAGTTCGCGGGGACCTGCGATCAAACCCAAAAAAACCGCCTGTGAAGCCGTTGAAGGAGGATAAACCCCCTTCAGGGCCTCCAGAGAGCATTCCAGGGCCGACCGGAAAACGGGGCGAAGGACACGAACGACGTGCCGGACGATCCGGGATGCATCAGGACCGATCGGGGAGGTGCGGTGAGACGCCACCGTTCCGATGGCTCATTGCGTACCGTTGGGATACAGTCCGGGTCGCAAGGAGGCGAATGCCGCATGAGTGGTTGGTGGGTACAAGTCGCGTGGAACATCGGTCCTGCCTATCTGGTGAGTTGGATCTTCTGGGTGCTCTTCAGCATCACCCTGCACGAGCTCGCCCACGGCTGGGCCGCACTCTCGCAGGGCGATCAGACTCCGCGTGAACTCAACCGCATGACCGCGAATCCCCTGGTGCAGATGGGTACGACTTCGCTCATCTTCTTCTTCATCATCGGAATCGCTTGGGGCATGATGCCGGTCAATCCCTCCCGATTCCGCGATGGACGTCGGGGCGAGATCATCGTCGCCGCCGCCGGCCCGCTGATGAATCTGCTGCTCGCCTTCCTGTCCCTCACCGTCCTCGGAGTCGTGATCGCGTTCGGACCCGAGCAGCCGGGCAATTGGCTGCGGGCCATCGAGACCTTCCTGCTGGTCGGAGGCTTCCTGAATCTGATCCTGTTCGCGTTGAACCTGCTTCCGATTCCACCGCTGGACGGTTCACGCATCCTCGGTGCCACGTCGATCCGCATCCGCCACTTCTACTCCCAGCCCCAGTCCCAACTGCTGTCGCTGGGGCTGCTGGTGGCGATCTTCTTCTTCGGGGCCGGCAACTTCATCTTCGCAGGCTCGATCGAGGTGGCCGGGGCCTATACGGACCTTGTGGCACGCCTTCTGGGGGCGACCCCCCCCTCCTGAGAGCTGAAAAACCCCTTGTGGGGGCACCCCGGGAGCGATACAATCCNCGTTTCGTCCACCCGGCGAAGCATCATCCCCCACGGGTCGCTCCACCCACGGCTTGCGAGCGATCTCCCGGGGTGCCGTTGAGCACTCGACAGGCGTCGAGACTCTTCGAACCGGGTGCCAACAAGGAGCAGGCCGATCATGGTCGTATTGCGTCTCAAGAGAATGGGACGGCGTCACCGCCCCTTCTATCGTGTCAATGCCATGGACAAGCGCGCACCGCGCGATGGACGTGTCATCGAAGAACTCGGATGGTTCGACCCCGTCAAGGGGAACGACGAATACTCCCTGAAGAACGATCGCATCGAATACTGGCTGAGCGTCGGCGCCCAGCCCTCGGACACGGTGCGTTCACTTCTGAAGCGAGCCGGCATCGATCCGACCCCCGGAAAGAAGAAGGCCGCCAGCGGTTCCTGAGGGAATCCGCGGAGTCCAGATCATGCGCATCGACGTGCTCACACTCTTCCCGGACATGTTCACGGGCGTGCTCAACTCGAGCATCCAGGCCCGCGCCGCCCAAAGCGGTCGCGTGATCTGTCACGTCCACGACATCCGTGAATGGGCGGACAACAAGCACGACAAGGTCGACGACCGTCCATTCGGTGGCGGCCCGGGCATGGTCATGATGTGCCAACCACTCTGGAACGCCGTCCAGGACGTCGAATCCCGTGATGCGACTCCCCCTCGCCGAATCCTGCTGACTCCCCAGGGCAGATCGCTCGATCAGCCTCTGGTCGAGGAACTGGCGGGCGAAGATCGGCTGCTGCTGATCTCGGGGCACTACGAAGGCATCGACGAACGGGTCATCGACGAGCTGGAACCTCTGGAAGTGAGCATCGGAGACTTCGTGCTCACCGGCGGGGAACTTCCCGCCATGGTGCTCATCGATGCGGTCACGCGACTGCAGGACGGGGTGCTCGGACACGAGGACTCCGCCCGGGAGGATTCCTTCGGACTTCGCGACGACTGCGAAGGCCGACTGCTGGACTCACCACACTACACACGGCCCCGCGTCTGGCGGGATCGCACCGTTCCCGAGGTGCTGCTCAGCGGTGATCACCAGGCGGTCGCCGACTGGCGCCTCGAACAGATGAAGCAACGAACTCGTATACGACGTCCCGACCTGATGACCCCCTCCAACTGAGGACGGTCGGTCGCGAACGATAGACAGGGGCATGTCCCCGGAGAAGTGAAATGAACAGGCAACAGACAATCGAAAACGTCACCAGCGACCAGGTCAAGTCCGACGACCAGTTCCCGGCCTTCAGCGTCGGTGACACCCTCGATGTCCACGTACGGATCATCGAAGGCGAGAAGGAACGCATCCAGGTGTATCAGGGTGTCCTGATCGGACAGAAGGGTCGTGGTGTCAACCGCACGATCACGGTCCGCCGCATCGTCGCCAACGAAGGCGTCGAGCGGATCTTCCCGCTGCACTCACCGAGGATCGCGAAGATCGAAGTCGTCCGTCGTGGCGATGCACGCCGAGCGAAGCTGTACTACCTTCGCGAGCGTGTCGGCAAGAGCCGTCGACTCCGGGATCAGCGTCGCGGACTCAAGCACGTCAACTGAGTCGATTCCGCGGGTTCTATCCCGCCTGTCGTCTCCAGTCTGCGAACGTGCTCGGTTCCTTGCGCCGCGCCTTCATGCGCGGCTCGGCGTCGGACTGCGAGTTCACCCAGCCGGGTACCTTCGGGACCCGGCTGTTTTCATTGATTCGCTTCGACCGGGCCAGGTTGACCTGGGTTTCGAGCCGTCGAATCGACTCTCGGATGGAACGTGATGGCTGTGATTCGTTGTTCATCCCTGTTTCCTCTCTGATACGGAGTGTCACGATTCGTATCGGACACCTGCCCGGCGGGATGAAGGCCGGGAGAAGGGTTTTCAAGGTTCACAGAGGGCCCAGACCGCACAGACGGAACAGGTGGAATCAGTCCTGGTCGCCTTCCAGCATCGCCCGGGACGCCTCACCCACCTGGTCGTAGATGGTCTCCAGCAACCCCGAGAGCGGGAACTTGCCTTCCAGGGGACTGGCCCCGAGACGGCGAAGCAGCGCGTGCGGGATGTGCTGAGCCGGAGTGCGCGGCGGCAGCTGATCGAGCGAAGGCGTTCGCCAATACTGCTCGATCGAATCCGCCAGCGGAAGCGGAGCCTCCATCTCNTTCTGGAGATTCAGGGGCGGATGCGCGTGGGCGCCCTCGCTGAGACGCATGGATCGACGCTGCCGGATCCGCTGCACGATGTCGTCCACTCCCTGCCCACGCAGACGAAGCATGGCCAGAGGCTCCACCACCAGCCGTTCGGCGATGAGCCACGCCACGGCCGCGGCGCGTCGACGCGCACTGCCGCTGGGTGCCTTGGTCCGGATGCCCACGGCCTCGTCCCGGCCCGGGACGAGATTGACATTGCAGGACAGGAAGAGCTGAAGCAGATTCGGAGGACATTCGCCCTCCATGAACCGGGCGGTGTACACGGCTTCGGATGCCATGCCGTCGACGGCGCGACACCAGCTCTGCTCGTCGAGCATCGGAATGCTGACGGTGACCCGACGCCCCCCTTCGCCCTCCTCGCTCACGCTGGCGGACACGAAGCCGGACCCCAGTTCGATGCTCCGGACACGGCCGGACTGCGCCGCCTCCAGCCCCCACTCCATGGCGTCGTCGCCGAAGTGGTGCGTCATCGAATCGAGCCAGGTGCCCGCGATGGAATGCTCCTGCAACTGGACCGGAGGAAGCCGCAGCTTGCCGCCTCGCCCTGCTCTTCGCGCGGTGCGGCCGGTGGAATCAACCTGCTTGCGATCGATGCTGCGGGTCATGATTCGAACTCCAGTGCGGACGGATTCAACTGCAGCACCTCGCGGAGCTGGCTGGTGGACATTTCGGTCAGCCAGTCGTCCCCCGCACCGATGATCTGCTCGGCCAGGGCGGTCTTGTCCTCGATCATCTGATCGATGCGCTCNTCGAGGGTGCCCTGGCAGACGAACTTGTGGACATGGACGGTCCGTTCCTGCCCGATGCGGTAGGCGCGGTCCGTGGCCTGGCGCTCGACCGCGGGATTCCACCACCGGTCGTAGTGGAATACGTGATTGGCCGCGGTCAGGTTCAGACCGAGGCCGCCCGCCTTCAATGACAGCACGAACACCGGCGCGGTGCCGTCGGCGGACTGGAAGCGATCGATCATCTTCTGACGACGGGGCACGGGCGTCCCCCCGTGCAGGAACAGCGTTTCGCATCCGAGATCATGTTCGATCATCCCCGACAGCAGACGCCCCATGCGACGGTACTGGGTGAAGACCAGAGCCTGCTCGCCGGTCGCGAGGACCTCCTCGAGCAGAGTCATGAGACGTCGGGCCTTGCCGGAGCGGCTGGACAGTTGACGAAGATCGCTGCCGTCGGGCGAGACGATCCGGTTCAGTTCGTCCTGGCCGCTCATCTGCGCCGGATGGTTGCAGATCTGCTTGAGCTGCCCCAGCAGCGACAGGATGAGCCCACGACGCTGGATGCCGCTGCTGCGATCCACGTCGTCCATCATCTGCTTCACGACCTTCTCGTACTGATCGCACTGCTCCTGCGTGAGGGTTGCGTACTCCTTGGTTTCCACGCAGCCCGGCAGGTCGGAGATGACGTTGCGGTCGGTCTTGAGTCGACGGAGAATGAACGGCTGCACGAGCCGTCGCAGCTGCTCCGCCTGACGCGTGTCCCGCTGACGCTCGATGGGACGAGCGAACCGCTTCCTGAAGTCGGAAGCCTCCCCGAGGTACCCCGGGTTGCAGAATTCCATGATGGACCACAGTTCGGTCAGCCGGTTCTCCACCGGCGTACCCGTCAATGCAATGCGACGCGAGGCCTTGAGGGCACGGATGGCCGCAGTCTGCTTGGTGGGAGGATTCTTGATGTACTGTGCCTCGTCGAGCACGACACGATGCCAGTCGACAGGATTGAAGCTGTCCTGGTCCCGAACCACGAGGGCGTAGGTGGTGATGACCACATCCATGTCGGCGATGACTTCGGCGAACTCCTCGCCGGTCGGACGGGTGGGCCCATGCTGCACGTGCACCTTCAGTTCGGGCGCGAACCGCTCGATCTCCCTCGCCCAGTTCCCCATGACCGACGTCGGAACCACGAGCAGACTCGGCGCAAGCCGATCACCATCGCGACGCTCGTGCTGCAGCAGGGCGATCAGCTGGACCGTCTTGCCCAGACCCATGTCGTCGGCAAGGCAGGCTCCGAGACCGAATCGATCGAGGAAGTTCAGCCAGCTGACGCCGCTGAGCTGGTACGGACGCAGCATGCCGGTGAATCGATCGGGCTGGGGGACCATCTCGATCGTCGAGGACTCCTCGTCCGGCTGCGAGAACAGTCGACCGACCCATCCCGTCGCGTCGACACCCCAGATCGGCAGGCCGGTATCGCAATCCGACTGACCGGACGCGAGACGGATCGCCTCGGCCAACGACATCGAATCGGACTCCTGCCCGGTCATGAACTCGACGGCGGTACGAACCTGCTGGGGATCGACCTGGATCCACCGATCATGCAGCCAGACGATCGAGGAGTTCTGCTGCGCCAGCGACTCCAGCTCCTTGATGGTCAGCGACGTCTGACCGGCGGTGATCTGCCATTGGTAGCTGATGAGACTCTGAAGTCCCAGCAGCGACCGCTCCAACCCGGGATCGATGTCCGCCTCGTCGGGCGAATCGATCTGCAGACGCATTCCGATGAGGTGGTCATCGACCCCCCACCATGCGGGCACCGCAATGCCGAACCCCGACTCCTCCAGCAGCGGCCGGTATTCCTCGAGGAAGGCGCAGGCCTGATCGGTGGTCAACTCGATGCCGCACGGCGTGGCCTCGTTCAGAAGTGGTTCAAGCGGCGAGTAGAGACGGGCGGCACGGCCCAGTTCGCCGATCAGCAGTTCTCGCGCATCCAGATCGGGATCACCACACAGACGCTGGACCTCCGCGGTCTGCTGCCAGATGTCCTCGGCCTCGAGGCGTTCCGCCGCCCGGTCACACGTCTCCAGTGCGATGGACAGTCGCCATGTGGCACCCGCCGTCGAACCGTCCTCCGGCGAGTCGAGCACCAGGCAGCCCCGCAGGGCGCGATCCCGATCGATCTCATCCAACCGACCAATCCAGCGACGAGCACCGAGGAAGAGCTGATGACCGAACTCGCCGTCGACTGCGATGTCGCGGTCGGTGGAAAGCAGACCGCGCAGCCATGCCACGTGCGGATCGCTGTCCTCGCGGCCATCCAGGGAGTCGATGAAATCATCCTCGACGAGCGTCCGGCGCACGACGCCCTCCGCCATGGATCCGATCATCTCCTCGAGGAGGAACTGGGGATCGGATTCGCCATCGACGACTCCGCGGAGGACCGGAGGCATGCCCGAGATCAGACCCACCATGTGGGAGATGGTCTCGTCGTCGAGTAGCCACGGCTTCCACGATGCGTTGAGATGTCCCTCGTTGTCGGACCGCAGCGACGGAATGAAACGTTGATCCGAAAGCAGCTCCAGGACGAATCTGGCCGAGGCCGCGAGGTACTGCACGGACTGGCCGCACTGAATCCGGGCGGCACGCACCAGCCGCTCGAACTGCAGCACGCTTCCGGGAAGATCACGTCCCTTGAAACGAAGGGTTGGCACGTCGAACTCGCCCAGCCACGCGTCCTGCTCATGCTCGACACCCCCGACCACGCTTCCGAGTCGATCACTCGGCCAGGGGCCCAGCAGGTCGCGAGGAAGGCGGAGCCGGATGCTGTCCTCGCCGTCGATGCGATCGGCATCGAAACCGCACGTTTCAAGCAGTACCCGCTTCAACTCGAGCGGGGTCAACGCGTACAGATGCTCCCGTTCCTGCACCAGCGGTTCGGCCACCGCGCACGCAGTCGAACCGTCGGCCGGCGCGTCCGGATCGTGACCCGGAATGAGGACAAAACGCTCCGCGGATTCTCCCCACACGTGCACGGAACCGTTCTGCCAGTTGGCATGTAGTACGACGAGCATGGGTATGCCGACCTTCTCCCTTCCCTGTCGAGGCGGCCCAACGACTGATCGCGCTGGGGCTCGAACCCAGGACCTACCGCTTAAAAGGCGGTTGCTCTACCAACTGAGCTACGCGATCTCGAATGGACGATTGTACCGGTTCCCGGACCAAATGCCGCGATTTCGGGCCCTTGAACGTGATTCTGGAACCACCCACAGGTCCTCCACACCCCTCTGAGAGCCCTTCTGGAGCCCCCAGAGCAGACCTCAAGCCAACGGCTCGACTCGTCCGATAAGAGGCTTGGCGGGATTCGAGGTTCGGTTCCCATCCGAAACGACTGGAAGTCGTTTCCAAAGAAGGATTTGCGAGTCCCGCGGCGGAGCCGAGGACACGCCGGGGACTGGCCCGTGACGGGATCCTGGACGCCCATCTGCTGCCGNATACTGCTGCCCGCACTGCTGCTGGGCGGGTGCGACACCACTCCGAACGGCCTTGCCACGACCACGACATCGCGCAGCCTGAGCCTCTACGGCCCCGGAGTCCAACCGACGTCCGGGCCCGACCAGCAGGGTGGACTGCAACAGGTCAGCTTCAGCGTCGAGGGCGTCTGCACCGACCCCTGCCTCGACCCCCGCGGTCGNACGATCGCCTTCGCATCGAATCAACACGGACCGAACTACGACATCTACGTTCGACCGACGACCGGCACCTCCCTGACCCGCATCACGTCCGATCCCGGCGAGGACGTCATGCCGGCGTTCTCGCCCGACGGCCTGCGGATCNCCTTCGCATCGAATCGGGCGGGACAGTACGACATCTACGTCGTGGATCTCGACGGGGGTCATCCCGTGAGGATGACCAACGATCTCGCCGACGAGTACCATCCGACGTGGTCCGCGGACGGTCGCTACATCGCATGGAGTCGGACGAATCCGACCACNAAGCGAAACGAACTGTGGGCCGTCGATCTGCAACAGCCCGCACGAGCCATGTTCCTCGAATACGGCACGATGCCGGAGTGGTCTCCCGATCCGACCGAATCGACCCTGGTCTTCCAGCGGGCCCGCCAGCGCGGCAGCCGCCTGTACGGCCTCTGGACGATCGAACTGAAGGACGGTCAACCGGGCCGACCGACCGAAATCGTCTCCGCCGCAAATGCCGCAACGATCAATCCCACCTGGTCTCCCGACGGCAGCGCCATCGCGTTCTCGACCGTCACCATCACCCGGGGAATGCCCCAGGAGGACACCCTTGACCTGTGGACCGTGCAACGTGACGGCACGCGATTGCAGCACGTCACCCGCGACGCAGGCGACGAATATCTTCCCAGCTGGGCCGCGGACGGCCGGCTGTACTTCGTATCCGAACGAACCGGTGCCGCGAACATCTGGTCCGTCTCGGTCGAAACACCAACGACCACGGAGGCATCGCCCCGGTTCGCGGATGCGGCACCGGACGATCCATGATGATTCTTCCGTTGCGGTCCGAACAGGCCGCCACGGACTTCACTCGTGCGGCGGAGACCGCATGATCACGGGCAGGACGCCATGACAAGTGCACAGACCATGCAACCGAACGAGCATCGCTCGNGCCTTNTCCGCNTCGGCGGACTCGCNGCANNGCTCATCCTCGCCATCGGTATCGGCTGCCAGCAGCACCATCGGGGCTCACTTCACCAGCCCGCGGGACTGCATGCACCGTACGACGTACCGCAGTTGTGGGCCGTCGCACCGCTGGCGAACGAATCGGGTACCACCGCTGTCGATCGCATTGCGATCACGGACCTGCTCTCCGAGCAGTGCCAGCAGATCGACGGCATCGACACCATTCNGGTGAACCGGGTGCTGCTCGCCATGCAGCGACTGGGAATTCGATCGATCACCACTCCACAGGAGGCGAGAAATCTGATCGTGGTACTCGGAGTCGACGGACTCGTCGTGGGAACGATCACCGCCTGGGATCCGTACCAGCCTCCGAAGCTGGGCCTGGCCGTCCAGCTCTTCACCAACGACGCCATCACCACCGGCGACTCCTTCGACCCGGAGCACGCACGACGTGCGACGGGAGACACTCGAATTGCCGACACCGCACGACCCGTCGCGCAGTCGGCCGGCATCTGGGATGCCTCCAACCACCGCACGCTGGTGTCCCTGGATTCCTACACCCGAGGTCGTACACGGATCGATTCCGCCTACGGCCCGGACCTCTATCTGGTTGACATGGATCTGTACACGCAGTTCGTCGCACACCGACTCGTGGAGAATCTGCTCAAAAACGAGCATTCCCGGGTCTCCGCGGCACCAGAACCTTGAAACGGAGGCCGTTCTCGGAACCTCCGCTTCAGTGAGGACCAAGGATGGCCGAACCAAACCAAGGAACCAGTTCACGTTCCGGCAGCGATCTGAAGCGGCACCGCGTGGTGCTGATGAAGGGCGAGCACTGCTGGAAGATCCGTTGGGACAGCGGCGAGGAGGACCTACTCGTCGCAGTGGTCTCCGATCTCGCTGCGGACGAGCAGATCGAGTTCGACTGGTTCGATGCCGCAATGGTGCGGCATCAGGTGGCCAACATGGATCCCGATGAATCCGAATCGAACGACTGAGACCACGACTTGAACCACGACTTGAACCCGAACGCCTCAAGGATCAACACCATGAAGAAGAATCAGGACACCCTGCCGATCGTCACCGGCTTTCTCGACTACCTGCTGGACGAACGACATTTCAGCCCCTACACCGCCCGGTGCTACGGGGTCGATCTTCGCCAGTACGCCGAATACCTCGCGGACGAGCACTCGATCGCCGTCGAACTCGCCACCGAAGCCGCCGCCTGGTCGCGTATCTGCACGCCGTCGACCGATGTCGTCGCCACCGTGGCACCTCCGACCCTGACCTCGATCATGATCGAAGCGGATGTCACCCGCATCCGCGGCTTCCTCGCCCATCTGAGCGAGTCGAACTATTCGGCCGCGACGATGGCGAGAAAGATCGCGACGCTCCGATCGTTCCACAAGTGGCTGGAGCAGCGTGGCAGCATCGCAAGCAATCCGATGGTCCTCATCCGTACGCCGAAGCAGGCCAAGCGGCTTCCCAAGGCGATCAGCGTCGAGGATGTCGAACGACTGCTCTCCGCTCCCGACACGAGCACGACGCTCGGTTCCCGGGACCGGGCCATGCTGGAAACCCTGTACTCGACCGGTATCCGCGTCAGTGAACTGGTGGGGATCAACCTCGCCGACATCGACGAGGCAGGACAGGCGCTCGTCGTTCGAGGAAAGGGACGCAAGGAGCGCATCGTACCTCTGGGATCCCATGCGATGACCGCCATCTCGCATTATCTGGCGATGCGTCGGAACCAGTCCGCCGAGGCCGTCGATCCGAACGCACCGATGTTCATCAACAAGCAGGAGACCAGGATTTCCACCCGGTCGGTCCGTCGCAAGGTCAGCAAGTATCTGGAACTGGCCGGTCTCGATCCGGAAATCAGCCCGCACACGCTGCGGCACAGCTTTGCAACGCATCTCCTGGACAACGGCGCGGATCTACGGGCGGTTCAGGAACTGCTCGGACACCAGTCCCTTTCGACCACGCAGGTCTACACCCACCTGTCCACGCAGCGAATGCGGGACGCCTACGATCAGTCCCATCCACGGGCTGAAGCGGGCTGATCATCCGAAGACGTTCTCAAGGTTCAAGTGCAGGGGAGGGTCCAATCACGGGCTCTCCCCTGTCTCGTTCCGTTCAAAGCTGATGCGCTGGCCCGTCTGGAGGGCTTCCACGGTGTACTCGTTTCCACGCCAATCGATGCGTCCGTCTCGGGCGCTGCGAAGCATGATCCGCATCCCCACCAGTCCCGCCAGGACGGTGTTCAAGGGAACCAGGATCGCAAAGAGCGGGCTCGTCCCGAATCGCACGGCGACCGCGACCGACAGGCCGACGACCCAGGCGGCCGAGATGACTGCAATCCAGGCGAATCCGGGCATGAACCATGCGATCGACAGGGCGAGAAACGGCGCAAGATCCAGTGCGGTCAGGAGAAGAACCACCAGGGCCAGCATCCAGCGTGGACACCGTGGCGGCAGCTTCGCGGCCCCACGCTCGATCCCCCGGACGAAGTCGCCGAACCGGTCGTACCAGGCGATCCGGAGACAGTCCGCTGCGAACGCGGTCATGGTGCGGCCCCCGTGCTGCTTGATCATGACACCGACCCCGACGTCGTCGAGCACCTCCATGCGCAGGGAGTCGAAGCCTCCCGCCTCCTCGAAGACGGTCCGACGCACCAGATTGAACGCCCCCACGCCCATCGCGGCACTGGAATTCGGATCCTGCACCGACCAGAGACGCGTCAGCAGGATCAACGCCCGCTGCAACGGCGCGAGGCAGAAGTTCATGCCCACGCTTCGGCTGCGGATCGAAGGAATGCACGCCAGATGATCGGCACCGTGGGATTCCGCAAGTCTGACCGCACCACGCACGGCACCGGGTACGACATGCACATCGGCATCGCTGAGCAGCAGCCAGTCTCCCGTGGCATGCTGCGCCCCGACACGCATTGCATTCACTTTGCCGAGCCAACCGTCCGGCAGCTGCTGCACATGATCGACACGGGCCCGGGGGTCCGTCTCCGCAAGATGATCCATGATCAGTCCGGTCGCATCGTTGGATCGATCGTCGATCAACATGAACTCGAGGCACGGATCCGGGTCCCGCAGACGGCTTCGGACCGCCGACTCGACGACCGCCTGTTCATCGCGGGCCGGAATGATCACCGAGACCAGCGGTGACTCGGCGCCGGTGGACCCGTCCGGTTGGAGGACCGGCAGCACCAGCAGCGTCCGCACCAGCAGCACCGACTGGACGATCCAGTACAGCAGTCCGAAGGCGAGCAGGATTGCGAGTGCAAGCAGCATGGAGGCCCGGTCCCCGATTCCCCACGGAGATCAGGATCCTTCCTCTACGTCGATCGGATCGACACGCATGCGACCGCGGATGTGTTCGGGGGTCGGAAGTCCCGCAAGCAACCTCCGAACCGAGGTGAAGTAGCGCTCCGCCTCGAACTGCACATGCGACGGAATCTCGGGATCGACGCTCTCGAACAGGACCTCGTTGCCCGGAAGCAGCGTCACCTGGATCGACCAGTGCACTTCCTGATGCAGCGGATTCGATCGGGGGCGAACCAGCACCCGCTCGAGCTCGCGGTGGATGTCGATCCGGCGGTCGGCCTCGTCGATCGTCACGATGTTCTCGACGACGGTCCACCGCTTCGTGTAGTCCTCGTGGTCGTAGTCGGGCTGCTCCGCCACGGCCTGCAACGCACGCCAGACCTGTTCGGTCGGCCGATCACCGAAGTCGGCCTTCACACCGCATCCGGTCAGCACCAGACCCAGGGTGAGCACAGTGATCCTGGCGGAAATCATCATGCAGGCATCCTAGCCGAGTAGCGGGTACCGGTCAGTCCCGAATGACGAATGCCCGGTATTCATCCGATGCTTCCGATTCGGAGGAACGGTACGACGTGACGAATGCGTCCATTCGAACGAGGATCGCATCATGAAATGCATCCAGATCGGTCCCGATGCCCTCGGCGATGCAACGGACACTTCCATCGGCTTCGTTGCGGACCCAACCTGACACCCGATGCATCCGTGCGATCGACTGCACGGTGGCGCGGAATCCCACCCCCTGCACGCGACCGTGGAAGCTGGTCGACCGACGCACCTTCCCGGAGCTCATCCCTCCATCGCCTCGGCGGGAATGTCGGCGTTGGTGTAGACCTTCTGGACGTCGTCGCTTTCCTCGATCGCATCGAGCATGCGGAGCACCTTCCGCCCGCCCTCGGCATCGCAGGACACCATCGAGTCGGGAACCATCGTGACCTCCGCGGACGTGACCTGGATGCCCGCGGCGTCGATCGCCTCCTTGAGCGGGATGAAGTCCGAGGGCGATCCGGTCACCTCCCAGACCCCCTCCTCGCCCGAGATGTCATCCGCCCCGGCGTCCATGGCCAGTTCCATCAACTTGTCCTCCTCGATCTGCGACGACTCGATGAGAATGACGGTCCTGGTTTGGAATCCGAAGGAGACCGCGCCCTGCTTGGCAAGGTTGCCACCGTGCTTCTCGAACGCACGCCGGAGTTCCGGGGCCGTACGCTGCACGTTGTCGGTCAGGCAGTCCACGATGACGGCCACGCCACCCGGTCCGTACCCCTCGTAGCGGATCTCCTCGTAACTGGCTCCGTCACTGCCTTCACCACTGGCCTTCTTGATCGCCTTTTCGATCGTATCCTTGGCCATGTTGACGCTCTTGGCGTCCTCGATGGCGTAGCGAAGCTTGAGATTCACGTCCGGATCCGGTCCGGCCTGCTTCACCGCCGCCATGATGGCCCGACTGCATTTGGACCATGCCTTGCCCTTGACCGCATCCTGTCGGGCCTTGCGGTGCTTGATGTTCGCCCACTTGCTGTGTCCAGCCATGGTTCCAAAGATCCCTTCGATCGATTACCTGATGAATAGAATCCGCTCTGCAACGGGCGGAGTCCCGCCTTGTTCGACCGCCGTCAACTTTTCGACGAGGCGACGCAGCAGACCTCCGTATTCGCGATCATACAACTCCGAGGATTCGACGACAGGGAATTGCCAGATCATCCCCTGCAGCATGTCCAGGTTGCGAAACATGTTCTCCTTGAACGCCGGGTCGTTCAGACGACGAAGGGACTCCATCCAGGCGTCCACCGCCTCCTCGTGCCGACCGGCCAGCCACAGCGCGTCACCGAGATGATCGAAGATGACGGGATCCGGCTCCTCCAGCAGTCCGATCGCCTCCTGCAGCAACTCGATGGCACCACTGGCGTGGTCGTCCGAGACGAGATGACCCTGCATGTAGCGAAGCCACGCCACGGTATCCAGCACCTGCGGAAGGGATTCTGCACCGGTCCTTCGTGCATCCGCCAGCGCTGCGTCGATCATGTCGACCATGGCGGGCGTGATCGAACCCCGTTCGATCGCGGCGTAGCCGAGATTGTTCCTGGCCAGAATGTGCGTCGGATCGTGGACGAGCACCTCGGCCAGCAGCTGGTTGGCGGCATCCTGGTTGCCCAACGATGAATAGTCCACACCCGCCTCGTAGAGAGCGGTGGCCAGAGTCGTCTGCTTGCGCCAATCCGGCGGCAATCCCCTCAGCATGCCGAGCTCTTCGAGGTGCTCCAGCAGATCGATGGCAGCCCGGCCATCTCCACCCAGCACCGCATCCAGCAGGATGTATCGCGTCTTCAGATTCGCAGCGATCCAGGGTCCGTACTGCCCCGCAAGGGACCCGTGCAACAGCCTGCTGGCGGACGCGGCGCGGGCCGCCCCGGGATCACCGCCCAGGAAGAGATCCTGCACCATCTGCATCCACCGCTTTCCCGCTTCCGGGGTGCAGATGGATCGCGAAGCCATCTCCCGAAGCAGACTGTCGATCTCCAGATCCAGACTTCGAACGAGATCCACATTGCCGAGACGACGGAGACATCGACGCAGCGTCACGTCCTGAACCACCGTTTCCTGATCGACGGGCAGGGCCTCGTCCAGCAGCAGGCGACGACGCAGGAGATGCTCTGCGGCACGACCCACCAGACCAAGTTCGGACTCGAGCATTCCGCACTTCATCAGCAGCTGTTCGTGCTCATCGGTGAGCAGGGCCTTGCTCCATGCATCCACCGCCAGGTGGTGTCGTCCGATCTGGAACTGGAGGTCGCCGAGTTCCTCCCAGGCGGCGGCGTTCGAAGGATCCCGCTCCGCAGCCATTCGATACAGCTTCGCCGCGTCTCCTCGCTCGCCGCGGGATTGGGCTTCGCGGCCGAGGATGTACAGCTTTGCGCTCTGATTGCGTCGCCGCTGCGGAACGACGTCGGGGGGGATGCCGGAACCATCCACCATCCCGAAGGTCAGCATGTCGGAAAAGGTGAGCTGCATGAGATCCACATCGACCCGATATGAATCGTCCTCCTGCGACATGGCGAGGGAGCTCACCATGACGATCGCCGCGAGGGCCGAAAGACGCAGCGGCTGCATGCTCACCGCCGCTTGGTCTTCTTCTTGGCCGTCTTCTTCTTGGCGACCTTCTTCTTGGCCGTCTTCTTCTTGGCGACCTTCTTCTTGGCGACCTTCTTCTTGGCCGTCTTCTTCTTGGCGACCTTCTTCTTGGCCGTCTTCTTCTTG
>PAAB01000065.1 GCA_002591705.1 Phycisphaerae bacterium | reverse complement strand
GGAGTCGGTGCACTCAGGGGTCAGACGACCGCACCCCCGCGTGAGCGGGGGTGCGGAGGGGTTGTACAGAAGGAGTGGGGGGTTGCTCAGCGGGTCACGGGCAGTGTCCACCCCAGCCGTCCTTGACGAGCCGGAGCAGGTCGTTGACGTCGGTGACCCCGTTGTGATCGACATCCGACCGGCAGATGCCCGTCGCCTCGTGCAGCGCGGTCAGATCCGCAGCGTCCACGGTGCCGTCGCCGTTGAGATCGCCCTCGTCGGCGCAGTCGGAGATTCGGATCTCGCCGACGACGAGGATCAGGCCCCGGACGTGTTCGCCGGTGCCACAGATGACCGAGTTCTCAAGGGTGATGACGGGACTGGCCTCGCCGCGCAGGTCGAGGACGACGTTGGTCGGTCCGATGATGTTGTGAGGTGTGTTTCTCGAGATATTGCAGCCGCTGATGTTGACCGTCGCTCCTTCGGAATGCACGCCATCTTCCTGATTGTCGGAGATCATGCAGTTGTTGAGAGCGACTGTGGCTCCATTTTGGAGAGACATGCCAGCGGCTGTGTTGTCCGAGATCGTGCATTTGTTGAGAGTGACCGTGGCTCCGGCTTCGATGGACATGCCAGCGCCACTGCCCTCGGTGATCGTCAAGTTGTTAATCGTCGCGGTCGCCCCACCTTCGACCAACACGAGTTGATCGGCCAGGTCCGTGCCTTTGACCGTAGCCCCATTGCCGTTGATGGTAATGGTCAGATTCTTATCAATCGTAAAGCCGGAGTAGTTGGAGTCTTCGGGATCTATTTCGATCACGTCGCCACTCGATGCATTTTCAAGAGCACTCGTGATGTCCTGGTAGTCGCATCCGGACAGGCACACCGTGATCGTGTCAGCAGATGATGTTCCGGCCAGGACCAACGTGGCCACGATAGAGGTACAGATACGTCGCATTGGTTCTCTCTCCCACAACTGGCAATGATGTGCCAGCGACACAGCATTCCAGCAAGTCAGTAGTCCGGATGCAACCAAAAACCCCGTATTTGGTGACCACCGGGCACGTTCGCCCCTGAGGGCCGCATCGGCTGCCCCCCAGCGGGAGCGGGGGTGCGGGAGGTTGCAGAGATGGAGTCGAATGAGCCGGATGGTTACGGGCAGGCGCCCCAGTTGTGGATGACCTTCATCAGATCCAGCACATCGACGGTTCCGTCGCCGTTGGTGTCGTTCTGGCAGCTGCCCAGCTGATTCTGCAGTGCCTCGACATCGAGCTGATCAACCGTGCCGTCGTTGTTCACATCACCGGCCAGATGCGACGGGTTCGTGGTCGCGAACGGCCCGGTGATTGCATCGGGAAAGTTGCTGGAGAATTGACAGTTGGCCAGCGTGAGACCGGTCGCACTGCAGTAGATGGCTCCACCGGAGGCGCCCGCGACATTGCCCGTGAACACGCAGTCGATCAGTTCAGGCGATCCACCGGTGGAACACACGGCACCACCGCGAGTGGTCGAAAAGTTCTTGGTGAATTGGCAGGATTCGATCCTCACATCATTGGCGGAAGAGGAAATGTAGATCGCGGCTCCACCATTGGGAGGGGGTCCTGGATCGGTGATGTTGCCGATGAAGGAGCAGCCCTTAATCAGGAGCTGTTCATTGGCTCTCACGTAGAAGATGCTTGATGTGGAAGAGTTGTCTTCGAATGTACAGTCGACGAACGTGCCGCGACTTTGACAAAGGATCAAACCAGAGAACGAGGCTCCACAGTCTCGGAAATTACAGTTCGTGAATACCGGGTTGCTTGGTTGACCAGGGTTTCCCATGCCTTGAAGGGATTCACTGATTCTGAACAGTGTCGCGCGAACGTTTTCATCGGTGAGTCCTCCCATCGCTGTGAAGTCGCAGTTATCGAACTTCGGAGAGGATCCGAATATCGGGAATATGGACGCTGGCGTTTCGAAATCCGAGGTGGCTCTGTTGCAGTTGTAGAAGACGCAATTTGTGAACGTCGGCGATGCCTCTTCCATGTAGAAGCCATTGAAGTTGTCGGTGAAGCTGACACCGAATTGAATGTTCTCGAATATGGTGTCTTCTACTACCCTGAGAAGGCATTTGTAGATCTTGGTAGTTGGTTTGCCATCCGTAACGACTGAACCGCGAAGGGTTACGGCTGGAATATTGCAATCGTCAGATGGTTTTTCAAAGTCGCATCCGCCATCGCCATTATCAACATTGAATTTCCATACGCCGGGTCCGATCTCAATGACATCGCCAGCTTGCGCCGCTTGTACGGCAGGCAGAAGATCGTCGTAGTCGCATCCCGACTCGCAGACGGTGATGGTGTCCGCAGTTGCCGTTCCCAGCAGAGCCAGGCAGGTTGCGGTGAAGGTGCACATGAACTTCATTGGTTCTCTCCCACAAGGTGGCGGCGAAGGCCGCGAATCCTCCATTACAGCAGAGGCGTGAGCCCAAGGCAATGAAAATCCTCCCTTGTCGGGCCCTCGGCGACATTCCTGAGGCAGCACGGTGAATTGGGGACGCATGCCCCCAGCGACCGCACCCCCGCGGGAGCGGGGGTGCGGTGTCGGTCTCCGTGCGGAGACGTGCGGGGAGTGCCCGCTCCGTCGGATCGACGGAGCCTGCCGGGAAACACCCTCGTCACATGTTCTGACCCTCGGGATTGCCCAGGACGACGATGCTCTGGAAGTACTCGATCACGCCCGAGTCCGACACGTCGAGGGCCGGCCACTGCGGCCAGTCGAAGGTGTCGTTGTAGAAGGGCAAGGTCTGCGCCCAGTTGAGCACCGTGAGGTGGTTGATGTCGTGATTGATCGCGACACCCTCGATGGAACGGAACCCGTGGCAGCGGCCGTGCATCCAGCCCGCGTAGTGCGGCTCCATCTTGATCGTGTTGATGAACGTCTCGACCATGCCGTTCGACTCGAGGTAGTCGGCGTAGCCGTCGATGCCGTAGGCTCGGACCATGTCCATCACCTCGTCCGGATCGCACACCGTGCGGGCCGTGCGCTGGATGTCCGCCAGGATCTGCGGGTCGTAGGCCTCGTCCGTGATCCAGCCGACCTTGGCGCCCTGCATGGCGTACCAGAGACCCACACCCTTCATGTCGTTGCCCCAGGCCTGGCTGTTGTTGGTCAGCGCCTCATCGAACGCCCACTGGCCGACATCCTCGTAGCTCAGCGGCGCCAGGCCGAGGAATCCCCGCAGGTTGTTGTAGGCCACCATGGCCTCGGTGGTGATGTGCGTCCGACCGCCCACCATCTCGTCGTGATGCGAGTTGTTGTTGGACCCGTGGAAGTCGCCCCATTCGGCGAGATCCGTGTAGTCGCCGTGACTGTGGCCGGGGCACATGCCCCAGCCGGACAGCACGGCCAGCAGATCGTCGACGCCGACGTGGCCGGAACCGTCGATGTCCATCGCGCAGGAGTCATGGTGTCCGCCGGAACAGGGGCCACAATCCGCCAGCACGCCGAGAAGCTCCTCGGTGTTGACCATGCCGTCGCCGGTGACGTCCGCGGGGCAGCATTCGCTGCCGCAGACCGACGAGCCGGCGGACACGATCGCCGCCAGCGTCGTCATGTGGAGTATGCGTTGCTTCATTGGTGGATATCTCCTTTGTGAAATCCCGGGTGTGGTCACCCGTTTCCTCCTTGATGCATTCACCATTGAGTTGCTTTGCAGGCCGGTCAAACGAATTGGTTTTCAACCAACGGCCTTCCTGACGCGTATCGCTCCGTTCAAATCGGAATGTGATTTCCACTGGTTTTCGTGGGGTGCGAACTGCGTTTTGGCACGTCGTCGGAGCACCGGGTCCAGCCGGTGGATCAACACCGATCTCGCCGTGGACCGCATGGACATGCCCGTCGGCGATACCATGTCGTCCCGATGTCGTCCCACGATCCCGAATCCCATCTCGACCAGCCGCTGCAACGTGGATCCAGCAGTCTTCGCTTCTCGCTCTACCGCACGTTCGTGTCGTCGCGCCGAAGGCAGGCTCGCGACGGTCAGATCTACATGACCTACCGCGGGACGACCCGGAGCATGAAGCGATCGCGTTCCGCGGGCGAACTCTTCCGGATCTTCCTGGCCATGCTGGGGCGACGACGATGGACGATCACCGTCGCCTTGGGGCTGCTGACGGTGGGCACCGTCCTCGGTCTGCTGCCGCCCGCGGCCACCAAGCTGGTCATCGACTACGCCTTCACCGATACGGCCTTGCCGCCGTCGCTGGGCCGGTGGCTGCCAGACGCCTGGAATCCCGACGGGGATCCCCGACGACTGCTGCTGATCATCGCGTGCGTGCTGGTGGTCGTGGCCTTCGCCAGCGTGCTGTGCTCACTGTGCAGCCGATGGCAGGCGACCAAGGCGAGTCGGATCATTGCCGTGAGCGTCCGCAAGCGGGTGTTCGAGCACGCGGTGCGACTTCCCCTCGATCGGGTCGGTGAACTGCGCTCCGGCGGCGTCGCGAGCCTGCTCCGGGAGGACGCGGGAGGCATCGCCGATCTGGTCTTCGGGCTGCTCTACAACCCATGGCGGGCCGTCATCCAGCTGGTGGGGATCTTCATCATCCTGGCCTTCACCGACTGGCGTTTGCTGCTGGGTGCGTTCTGCATCCTGCCCATGGTGTGGTACACCCACCGCATCTGGATCAATCGCATCCGACCGCTCTACCGCGACATCCGCGTCCAGCGCTCCAACATCGACGCCCACGCCACCGAAGTCTTTTCCGGCATGCGCGTGGTCCGTGCCTTCGGTCGCAGCCGGACGGAGTCGGGACGATTCACCTCCGGCAACCACATGCTGGCCCGACAGGAGATCCACGCGTGGTGGTGGTCGCGCATCACCGAAACGATCTGGGCGCTGGCCATTCCGCTGGCCAGCGCGGGGCTCCTGTTCTACGGAGGACTGCAGGTGCTCGACGGCGTGATCACGGTGGGGGACCTGGTGATGTTCCTGACCTACCTGCTGCTGCTGCTGGGGCCCATCGAGACCCTGGCCTCCAGCGCCACCTCCTTCCAGACCAATCTGGCCGGGCTGGATCGGGTCATGGATCTGCTCGAGGAGCAGCGCGAACTGCCCGATCCCGCCGACGCCGTTTCGCTCGATCGCGCAGCGATCGCCGGGCGTCTGGAGGTCGACGGAGTCTCCTTCTCGTATCCATCATCCAGCCAGCCCGTCCTCAGCGGGGTGAGCTTCACCGCCCAACCCGGGCAGCTGGTGGCCTTCATCGGCGCCTCCGGCGCCGGAAAGACCACGCTGTGCAATCTGATCGCCCGGTTCTTCGATCCCGACGAAGGCAGCATCCGACTCGACGGAACCGATCTTCGGCGGATCCCCCTCGATCAGTACCGCAGCCTCATCGGCATCGTCGAGCAGGATGTCTTCCTCTTCGACGGCACCATCGGCGACAACATCGCCTTCGGCCGACGCCAGATCTCGGCCGACGACATCCGCCGGGCGGCGGAGGCGGCCAATGCGCTCGAGTTCATCGAAGCGACCGCCCACGGGTTCGACACCCTCATCGGTGAACGCGGGGTGCGCCTGTCCGGTGGTCAGCGGCAGCGGATCGCCATTGCCAGGGCGCTGCTTGCCGATCCGCGCATCCTCATCCTCGACGAGGCGACCAGCAACCTCGACACCCACAGCGAGCGACTCATCCAGTCCTCGGTCGATCGACTCCTGCACGGGCGGACCACCTTCGCCATCGCGCACCGGTTGTCGACGATCCGTCACGCGGACCGGATCGTGGTGCTCGAGCAGGGGCGGTGCATCGCTCAGGGCACCCACGAGGAACTGCTGGCGGCCAGCGACTGGTACCGTGACATGGTGGCCGCCCAGACGGCGCGACCAACGCCGTCCCGCGAGGACGTGGCGGCGGGGTGAAGGACGATCCGGGGATGGGGCTGTAGCGGTCTAGCGTGAGCCGTCGCATTCGATCAGCAGGGTGCCAGTGCCGCGTTCGCCCGCTTCCCAGCCGCCGATCCGGATCAGATACGACGTCTCGGCCGTCACCGCCAACTGGACCTGCGAGGTGAACCCGTTGCAGTCGTCGTCGTCGCCGTTGCAGGCGACCTGCACGAGACTGCCGCAGATGCCCCGGTACACGACGAGATCGGTATCGAACGTCGCGTTGTTGCAGGTGCTGACGGTCAGGGTGCCGTTGCAGTCCGATTCGTAGCGGAACCAGACGTCCGCGTGCATGATGCCCAGGTACGAACCGCCGCACTGCGAATCATTGAAGAGATCCGTGCTGTCGGTCGCCTCGTCGGTGGTGAACGGGGTGCCGCCCGCGAGGGCGGGCATGGCGTCGACGCATTCGTCGTTGTACATCAGGCTGCAGTCGACCTGCGCGCAGTCGGTGTCCGGTCCGCGGAACGAACCGCCCGTGGCGATGCACACATCGGAGAGCAGGACGCTGCACGTGCCGTCGTCGCGACAGCACGCGCCGAGCTCGGGGCAGGCGGACGAGACGCAGGAGGTTCCGGCCCCTCGCCACGCGCCGCCCAGTTCGGTGCAGTCCTCGTCGTCGGTGTACCGGCATGATCCGTCGGGCAGGCAGCAGCCGCCGCGGCTCACGCAGGCCGATCCCCAGTCGCCGATCACCGTCAGGAGATCGTCCACGCCGTAGGGCGCGTTCCATTCGGAGATGACCAGCAGCAGGTCGCCGACCCCGACCGTCGCATCGCCGTCGAGGTCGCCGGGGGTGCAGGGGCCGCCGGCCACGCCGTCGAAGAAGTTCCAGGCCTCCACCGTCGCGTTGATGTCCATGTTGCCCGACTGGCCGGGCCAGTCGTGGCCGCCGCCGACGATGAGGTAGTACCAGAGTTCAAGTTCGCTCTGGGGGGCGCCGTATACATCCAGTCGCACCGTGCTGCCGTCGGTGGGATCGGTGTCGGGCAGCAGCGTGCGGACGAATCCGGTCGCGCCCAGGATGTTCGCCCACAGGGCCATGGTGTCGGGGATCGAACGGTAGGCGCCCCAGCCGCCGGTGTTGTTCATGTCGCCGTCGTAGAGCGTGACGTCGTCGTCCGTCCCGTTCATGGACAGGATCGGTCGCAGGACGTCGGGTTCGCAGTTGTTGAACAGCGGGTCCAGCATCATGCCGATCACCGGCGCGAAGGCCATGAAGGTCTCCGATTCGCGGCACGCCAGTTGGAAGCACATCTCGGCTCCGTTGGAGAACCCCGTCACGAAGGTGCGGTCCGGATCGAGGCCGTACTCCGTCTGCAGATGGACGGCCATGGCGGTGAGGAAGCCGTCGTCGTCGATGTCGAAGCCGCTGTGGAACGCATAGTCGACGTCCCAGAACCGGTTGTTCCACATGTCCCGGGTGCCGTTGGGGAACGCCACGACGAAGCCCCGCTCATCGGCGAGCTCGGTCCAGTCGTAGTTGTTCATCATCTCGTTGTTGTTGCCGCTGTAGCCGTGCAGCGCGAGGACGAGGGGGGCGTTGTCCGGCGCGTCCGCGGGAATGTGGAGCCGGTACTGCCGGATCAGGCCGTCGTGCGGAAAGTCGATGTTCTGCCCCGTGGCGGTTGATGCGAGCAGGCACAGGCACAGGGTGGCGAGACATTTCATCCCTCCAGCATAGGACCACTCGGGGGACATGCCAGCGGCATCTCGGGAACGGTGAAATCATGAGGCCCGATCGTCCCGAAAGGGTGGTTACCAGACGCTGGAGGTCAGAGGCATGTACCCCAGGATTCGACCAGCAGCAGCAGATCGTCGACCCCGACCGTGCCGTCGGCATCCACGTCGCCGGCGACATCGTCGCTTCCCCAGAGAGCCAGGACCGAGAGGAGGTCGTCGATGTCCACCGTGCCGTTGCGGTCGAGGTCGGCGGGGCACTGCACATCGCCTCCGGGTTTCCGGTGGGCCAGCATCCAGTCGATGACCCGATTGGCGTAGAGATTGTCGAGTCGGGGATCACCGCCGCGGCGGAAGTTGGGGACGTGCTCCGAACCGGCCATCTCCCACAGTTCGACGGTGACGCCGTCGTCGCACGCCTGCTCGTAGACGGTGCGGGTGGTCTCGTTCCCGCCGACGCTCCAATCGAGGTTGAAGGCGGGCCCACCGTCGGCGGGAACGAAATCACAGCCGTTGTAGTCGGTCCACATCGAAACCGACTCCTCGGCGCCGGGGTAGCAGCTGAACACGATGCAGCCGCCGTCGTACCGGATCGTCGAATCCGACGTCCCGTGGATGTGCAGCACGTGAACGGGTTCCTGCGGGGTGCAGTCGGAGGGGTCTTCGTAGGTCGTACCCGCGAGGGGCACGACCGAGGCGATCAGGTCGGCGTGGTCGCACGCCATCCGGTACGACATGAATCCGCCGTTGGAGATGCCGGTGAAGTGGATGCTGCGATCGTCGACGGCGTACTGGGCCTGGATCAGTTCCACGATCTGCCGGAGGTAGCCCGAGTCGTCGACGTTGCTGCCCAGGAAGTTGCAGCAGGCATCCGTTCCGTTCCAGAAGAAGTTTCCGAAGGCGTCCACCGTGCCCACCGGCGCGCAGTACAGGAATCGTCGTTCGTCGACCTGGGGAACGAAGTCGAAGTAGCCGTCGACGCCGGGGTCGTTGTAGCCGTGGAGGGCGACGATCAGCGGCAGGGGCTCCGACGCGTCGTAGTCCGACGGGATGTGGAGGGCGACCGGTCCGCGGCCGTTGTCGATGTAGTCGATCGAAGAACCGAGTGATGACGCCGCGAGCAATGTCGCAGCAAGCAACGGTAGGTGGTGAAACACATGCATCTGTCTGAACATACGATTCAGCAGAACGGTGGATGCATTCCGTTGTCTGCATTTTGCATCGAAGTGCCGTCACTTTGCGCAGATTGCGAGCAATGACGCGGACGTTCCGTTGAACGGATCTTCAAGAGTGCGGCCGGAGGTCCCGGGCGATCACGTCGAACTCGGGTGCCGCGAGTCCGCAGTCGCGGGCAAGTTCGGACAATCGTTCGGTGAGAAGATCCACCCGCCGGTCGAGCACATCGACGTCGCTCAGCCGTGGTCGTGTGCGCATCGCCCCGGCCAGGGCCGTCGTCAGCAGTTCCGTTCCCCGGTGATCGCCTCGGGTCAGTGGTTTGCGTGCCCAGTGCTCCGGCCCGAGCCCCGTCAACGCGATTCCGCGCTGCAGGGTGTGCTTGACGCGATGGCCTGCAGGCAGCGGCCCCTGCCACACGAGCGGCATTCGTATGGGATCGTGTTCCAGCTCGAGCGAAGCGCACCAGTCCCGCCACTTGAACTGCAGAATGAACGAATAGGTCTGCAGCGGTATCCAGGGCACCCGCAGCGTGTCGGCGGCGATCGCACCGTGCAGGGCATCGGTCACCAGCAGGCTGCATCGCGACAACTCGGAGCAGACCTCCTCGACCGGACGTCGGGGACTGATCCAGTGAAGTCCGGCCGATTCGGCCGCCTGCTTCCAGTCGGCCCCGCCGAGGGTGCGATGGTTCGCCATGAAGCCCGCGGGCCCCGCCGGATCGCCGGTGAGACCGGCGAGGCGCAGCAGCGCGGCTCCATCGGTCACGGCGCGGTCCGCATCCAGCCGGCACGCCCGGGCCGTCAGCGGTCCCCGTACGGCGTAGAACCGGTTTCGAGTCGAGAGGCGCGGCGGACGGGAGTACCCGGCCCCGGTCGAGAAGATGACCCGATCGGCGGATTCCCGCTCCAGACGTCGATGCAGCAGCGTGCCGATGCCGACGAACTCCGGCCCCGCCGCGTCCTCGAGATCCGGCAGCAGCCTCGGCCAGAGCCATGGATTCAGGTCGTCGCCGAAGTTGCCCTGCGGGAGTTCGCACCAATGGAGCTTCATGTGCGGGTATCCGGTCCGTGCGTCGCTGATCACGCGTGTCGTTCATTTTGGGACCGCATCCGGGCCCGGTCGATTCGTGGTTGGTATATCGTATCACCTCATTCCAGGAGAACACCCATGAGCGACTCAAGGCCCGCATCCGATCCCGTCCTGCTTCCCACCTTCGCGGCGCGGGGCATCACCCGTGAGATTCCGAAGTACCGCATCGCCGACGAGGGAATGCGTCCCGATGTCGCCTATCAGGTGATCAAGGACGAGCTGACCTTGGACGGGTACTCGGTGCTGAACCTTGCGACCTTCGTGACCACCTGGATGGACGAGCACGGTTCCAAGCTGCTCGGGGAGTCGCTCAACAAGAACATGGTCGATCGCGACGAGTATCCGCAGACCGCGGACATCGAGCGACGCTGCCTGCGCATGGTCGCGGAACTCTGGAACGCACCGGATCACGAGAACGCCGTAGGCACCTCGACCATCGGTTCCAGCGAAGCCTGCATGCTGGGCGGCATGGCCATGAAGTGGCGGTGGCGGGCCAAGCAGGAGGCGGAAGGCAAGTCGACCGCCAAGCCGAACCTGATCATGGGCGCAAACGTCCAGGTGTGCTGGCACAAGTTCTGCCGCTACTGGGACGTGGAAGCCCGCGAGGTCCCCTGCGAAGGTGATCGCTTCACCCTCAACGCCGAGGAGGCGCTGAAGCTCGTGGACGAGAACACCATCGGGGTGGTCGTCGTGATGGGATCCACCTTCGACGGTCGGTACGAACCGGTCGAGGAAGTGGCCACGGCTCTGGATCGGCATCAGGAGGAGACCGGCCTGGACATCCCGATCCACGTCGACGGAGCCAGTGGCGGATTCGTCGCGCCGTTCCTCCAGCCCGACATCGTGTGGGACTTCCGACTGCCCCGGGTCCGCTCCATCAACGCGTCGGGTCACAAGTACGGGCTGGTGTATCCCGGCGTCGGCTGGGTCGTCTTCCGCGAGAAGGACGACCTGCCCGAGGAGCTCATCTTCCACGTCAGCTACCTCGGTGGCGACATGATCGATCTGTCGATCAACTTCTCACGGCCCGGCAACCGGATTCTCGGGCAGTACTACAACTTCCTGATGCTCGGGCGGGACGGCTACCGCCGGATCCACCAGACCAGCCAGGACGTGGCCAAGCATCTGAGTTCGCGCATCGGCGCACTGGAGCCGTTCGATCTGATCACCGACGGCAGCGACATTCCGGTGTTCTGCTGGACGATGAACGAGGAGTACNAGAAGACCGCCAGCTTCACGCTCTACGACATCGCCGACAAGCTGCGTGAACGCGGCTGGCTGGTGCCCGCGTATCCGATGCCGGCCAACCGCAGCGACCTCGTGGTCCAGCGGGTGGTCGTCAAGGAGAACCTCAGCATGGATCTCGCCAACATGCTGTTCGAGGACATCAAGCGGGCGGTCGAGTACTTCGAGGACCGGCCGGACAACAAGCCGACCGAGGGAACCGGCGGCTTCCACCACTGAGCGTTCAGGACGGACCGTCCACCTTGATGTCGCCGAGGCGAAGCGAGAGTGGAGTGGTGCTCGCCGCTCCGGTCGTGATCCGGCCGGTGTGNGTGTCCGGAACATGCACACCTTCGAGCTCGTCGTGACCGCGATCGATGACGGCGACCTGCTCGATGCCGCCGTCGGCTGCGAACCGGATGATCTGCACCCGGACCGGCAGCAGTCGACCGTCGTTGGTCTTGTTCCACTCCAGGACGTCGATCCGTCGGGATCGCCCGTCGTGCCGTTCCTCGATCGATTCGATGCGGCGATCGCGGATCGTGTACGTCAGCCCGCGATCCGGAATCGTCACCACGCTCCCCATGTCGGCGGTCCGGTCGGGGGGCATGGTCACCGCCGCCGGGGAGGCGGCCGGGTCGGGCAGCGGCGCGACCAGTCTGGTCACATCGAGTCCGTCGCCGTAGGCGATGGAAGATTCGACCTGCTCGCCGGAGTGCGATCCCTTCACGAGGGCCTTCCAGACCGATCCCGCAGCGGGAAATTCCGCGCACCGGTCCCGGGCGTCGTGCAGCACCGACCAGGCCAGCCCATCGCTCGGGCCGACGTCGGGACGGGCGTGCACGGTCAGGGTGGTGTAGTGGCGAACGAGCTCGTAGGGCTTGCCGCCGTGTTCACCGCTGGCGGTTTCGGGCACCATGGCACGGATCGAGAACAGGGGGGTTCCGGGCATCGGAATGACGACCCGACCCTGTTCATCCGTCGTCACCGTTTCGGCCTCCAGTCCCTGCGCGGGGACGACCACTTCGGCGTTGACCGCCGGTTCACCACCGAAGAGCACCGTCAGCGCGAGGGTGTCGTCCGGTCCGGGTTCGGCCAGCACCTCCGCCTCGAGTCCGGCCGGAGTGGCCGCGGCTTCGATTCCGGCCGTTCCCTTGGCGTGGTACCGCAGCAGGAAGGTCTCGCCGCGCGACATCAGTCCGTAGGTGAACTCGGAGCAGACCACCCGCGTGGCATCCGGCAGGGGTGCGGTCATGCCGAAGGAGGCCGCCGTGCACGTCAGGGGCGATTCGTCCCCCAGCCAGGTGCGGTTGGTCTGCATCAGGCTGACCATGCGGTCGTTGGCACTGAAGTCCCAGGCGCTTTCGGCGAAGTGCAGCTCGGCCCGCGGATCATTGCCCCGGACGCAGTGGACGAAGAGGAAGTGGGCCCATGCCTCGCCCCGATCGAGGAACAGGACGAAGGCGAATACGACAAGCAGGCGAATGAGGGTGCGTAGGGTGAACATCGGTTCCGGTTCCGTAGTGTGGGTGCGGAACAGATCGATCCGCAGCATGTGAATGATGATCCGTCCGGCACCCGCACCTCAACGGTGCCGCAGGGATGGTGGGTGTTCGATCCGCGATGCGAACTACTCGCGTTCGGGAGCCGTGGGGGTCGGGGGAGCGGGAAGTTCGGTCAGGCTGGCTCCGATCAGCATGATGCCGGCGCCGTCCTTGTCGGACCCAATGAGGATGTTCGGCGACTCGTTCTTGTCCATGACGGCCATGCCGCCGTCGCCGGTCACGTCGGTGCCGATGGCGACCCTCGCCTTGCCCTTGGGATCCATGAACGCAATGCCGACGCCACCGTCCTCGGGGTTGGTGCCCAGCATGACCCGGGGGACGCCGTCCTTGGTGATGGTCAGGGCTTCGAGCACCATCTCCCTGGGGGTCTGCTGGGCCATGCCCATGACCACCGCGAGGGCGAGTCCGATTCCCATTCCGGCCAGGGCGAATCCCTGGCGTCGAATCCTCGATTCAAGTGCGACGATGCGGTCCTGGTCGTTCATGACGTCTCCTTGGTGTTGGGTGCGAGTCGCCGGCCAGTCTACTCGATGGGGTTTTCCCAGTCGGTAGACTGCTCGGTTCCATGCCGGAACTTCCCGAAGTCGAAACCGTCCGCCGTTCGCTCGAGCAGCAGCTGCCCGAGGCGATCCTGCGTCGGGTCCAGATCCGGTCCCGTGGCCTGCGATGGCCGTTCCAGGAGGATCTGGCACGCCGGCTCGCGGGCACAGCCATCACGTGCTTCGCCCGACGCGGCAAGTACCTGCTGCTCCACGGGAATCGGTCCGAGACCCTGATCGTGCATCTGGGGATGACCGGCACCTTCACCGTGCACGACGGTCCGGTGGACCGGCCTGCCCCGCACGATCACGTGCTGTTCGTACTGGCCGACGGACGAACCCTGGTCTACAACGATCCCCGCCGCTTCGGCAGCATGGAGCTGGTGCCGACGGATGCCTTGCCGTCGCATTCCGTCATCGGACGGCTCGGTCCGGAGCCGGTCGCCGATGACTTCGACGCGGCGGTGCTGGCGGCATCGCTGCGGGGACGACGCTGCAGCATCAAGTCGGCGCTGCTGAATCAGCATCTCGTGGCGGGCGTGGGAAACATCTACGCCTGCGAAGCGCTGCACCGGGCCCGCATTTCACCCCGCGTCCTCGCGGGGTCGTTGGCCACCCGGGCCGGACGTCCCACGCCGCGTTGCCGTCGACTCGCACCGGCGATCAAGTCGATCCTCGAGCGGGCCATTGCGGCGGGGGGCTCGACGCTGCGCGACTTCGCCGCTCCGGACGGGGCAGCCGGGGCGTATCCGAGTTCGTTCCGGGTGTACGGACGCGACGGACTTCGGTGTCGCCGGCGCGGATGCGACGGCGTGATCCGGGTGTTCACGCAGCAGGGCCGCAGCACCTTNNCGTGTCCGACGCTGNCANCGATCCTGANGNTCAGGGACAGGTGGCGTTCCAGTTGCCGATGACGATNAGCAGGTCGTCCACNTTGGTGGTGCCGTTGCCGTCGGTGTCGCCGTCGGGCGATCCCCAGCCGGCGATCACGCCCAGTAGATCATCGACTCCGACCACGGTGTCACCCGTGACGTCTCCGGGGCAGTCCGCATCGTTGCAGCCGGGCACGCCGTCCAGTTCGTGCTGGGATACGAAATCCCAGATCACGCCGGCCGCAAAGCCGGGAACGTCGTGTCCACCACCCTGGCGACGGAAATGCTGGTAAGCGGCTTCACAGTTCTCCCCGGCAGCCCAGGTGTATCGAGTGACGCCACCACCAAGGCTGACCGTCTCGGGAGATGTCTCGGCCCCGTTCTTGGCGACCCAGTACACCCACTGCGCCTGAGCGGAGGGGACCCACCCACCGTTGTAGGGCGCGTAGAAGTCGTTGGTACCGAGAATGTGGCAGACACCGATCGGTGCGGCCGAATCACAGGCATCGAACGTCCAGGGATAGCAGCTGGCCGCCACGGGGGCGATCGCGGCGATCTCATCGCTCATGACGCAGGCGAGGTCCCAGACGTAGCTGCCGCCCATCGAGTAGCCGCCGGCGTAGATGCGCCGACGATCGGCGTTGTAGGTGGCGACCAGATCATCGATGACTGCCCTGGTGTAGGCAAGATCGATGTCGTAGTTGCCGTTGGAATATCCACCGGGCTCCTCGTATCCCCAGCAGGTGCACGACTCGAGTACGTCCGGATAGGCCTGGGCGTACACCGTGATGAATCGCTCCTGATCGGCAAGCGAGCGGAAGTCCGCTTCGAACACGCCCTCCTGGGCCGTTCCGCCACCCGCGTGGTGCCACATCATGACGGGCATGTTCTCGTCGGCCGAGAAGCCGGCGGGAAGGTAGATCAGATACTGGCGATTGAGTCCATCGACGTTGATTGATCGGGTGAACTGCTGCTGGGCGGCAGCCGGTGCGGTGATCATCAACATGAGGGCGGTCAGAACGAGATGCTTCATGGGGGGTGTTCTCCTGTGAACGGTCAAATTAAACACCAAGGGTCGCCGAATTCAAGTTTCAATCGGGTGCTTTTCCCATCGAGCGACTCTTCAGGGGCGATCGAAGGTGGTGTTCCCCCGAAGGCGTGGATGGNAGGCATCTTTNCGGGACGCAGGGAACATGGTCCGGTGTGGAACGTCGTACCGCACGAGACACAACGAAATCCCGACCCCCGGAAGGAGTCCGACGACATGCGAATTTCTGCTGCAGCGTTGATGCTGTCCACATTGGCGATGATGCCCACCACCGATGCGTCGGCGGCCCCGTCGCCCGGCCCGATCGAGATCGATTCGAGGCCCACGAAGGTGACGGCCTACCAGGGACGGGCATGGGTGGAGCGTACGGTGTCGATCGATCTGGAGTCCGGCCTCCATCGGCTCGTGTTCAGGGATCTCCCGCATCGTTGGCAGTCCGAATCGGTGCAGGGGCGAGNGTCCGGAAATGCAAAGGTCGTCGGCATCGACACCNTGAGCAATCAGATCTCNAACGCGCCGAAGAACATGACCGAACTCATCGAGGCGGTGAGGCAGGCGGCCGGTGCGGTGCAGCACGCCAAGGACAGCCTGGCGGTCACCGACGCGTCCATCGACTATCTGCAGAGCATGATGAGCAAGGCGTCCTCGGGCGAGCAGCGGAACGCCGGAACCGCATCGCTGGACATCGCATCGGTGCAGCAGCAGATGGAGTTCTTCTCGCAGCAGCTGCGTTCACTGCTGCAGACGAGAATGGACGAAGCCGGGGCCGTGGAGGACCGTCAGCGGGAGTTGGAGGTCGCCGAATCGAANCTTTCCCGGGCGGGGGGNTCCTCGCGCACGGAACGCACCGCCGAGGTCGAACTCGTGGTGTCCGAGTCCGGCGTCGTGGAGGTCACGCTCGGCTATCTGGTGACGAAGGCGAACTGGTCNCCCCGCTACGACGTGCGTGGAGACCTCGAAGGGGAGTCCGTCAGGATCGAATACGGCGCCGAGGTCCAGCAGCAGAGTGGTGAGGACTGGACGGATGTCACGCTCGTCCTGTCGACGGCCCAACCGTCCCGCGCCGCCAATCCGCCAACGCTGGAACCCGTCTACGTCAATGTCCTCGATCCGTCGTACGGCATGGAGCATGATTCGCTCGTGATCGGAAATGGCATGGTGCCGCCGCCCGCCGCGATGGGTGCGGGTCGGGGAGGAGGGGAGAGATCGCTGGCCAAGGACATGGAATACGCGAGCGACGCCNAAATCCGCAGCGGCGGATCGTCCGTCACCTTCACCTTGCCCCGGCGCATGACGGTNNAGACGAATTCGAAGTCCGCGCANCGGACCCGCATCGCCGAGTTCGAATCCGACGTCGACTTCACCTTCGTCGCCATGCCGGTGCTCACCGAGCAGGTCTACCTTCGGGGCCGCTTCACCAATGCCAGCGATTACCAGTTGCTGCCGGGGCGGGGGGGCATCTTCATGGGCGGCGACTACGTCGGTCCCACCGATCTGGCCTCGACGGCTCCCGGTGCCGACATGGAGCTCTACTTCGGTGCCGACCCCGCTCTGACCGCCAGCGAGACCATGCTGANGCGAAACACTGGAAGTGCCGGTGTCTTCGGCGGCTGGATCCGGACGGACTCCAGCTACGTCATCAAGGTCGACAACGGATCCGGTCGTCCGGTGAAAGTGGAGCTCTGGGATCGCCGGCCCGTGTCCCGTTCGGACGAAATCGACGTCGCGGTCGTCGGAATCGATCCCGCGCTCTCGACGGACGCGGTCTACCTCGCCGACGATGCGCCCCGCGGTCTGATGCGGTGGGACATCACCGTGCCGGCCGGTCGGACGGGTGAGGATGCATTCACGCTGAGCTACGACCTGCGTCTCGAGCACAAGGAGGGCGTCGTGATCACTCCGTGGCCGGAATAGATCCGCTTTCCGGATGCACACGGGAAACCGTCCCGTTCCCGGTCTAGGCTTGGGGCATGGGAAGCAAGAAGCCGCTGCCGACCAAGATCTGTCCCCGCTGCAACCGATCGTTCACGTGGCGCAAGAAGTGGGCCCGGGACTGGGAGAACGTGGTGTACTGCTCGAAGGCGTGCCGGGACGGACGCTATCCGGCGGGTCCGGCCCAGGTGCGTCGGTAGGTTCCGTCGCGGTCGTAGCGTTCGGCCTGCCACGCCACGTCGAAGGTCCGATCCCGGGGATCGTTGCCCACCCCCGCGTTGTAGTTCCAGTTGCCGTAGTTGCTGTGCACGTCGTGGTCGACGAGCAGAGACTCGAAGTAGGCTGCGCCCCATCGCCAATCGATGCCCATGGTCTTCGACAGGTAGCTGGCCACGTTCTGGCGTCCCCGGTTGCTCATGAAGCCGGTGCAGCGGAGTTCGTTCATGTTGGCATCCACGAACGGCTCTCCGGTGCGACCCTGTGTCCAGCGTTCGAAGGCGTCGGTGTCGCGGCTCCATTCGTAGCTGCGACGACGAATGCCTCCCACCCTGAACAGGTTGGCCCCGTGCTTCAGCGACACGTACTTGAAGTAGTCGCGCCACAGCAGCTCGAAGACCATCCAGTACGTGGACTGGTTCGCACCGACGGTCCGTTCGTACTCCATCACCTCCCAGTAGATGCGTCGGGGTGAAAGGCAACCGATCGCAAGCCAGGGCGAGAACTTCGAGCTGTAGTCCTCTCCGAGGAGACCGTTGCGGGTGTTCTTGTAGTTCGACAGCGACCGGGTCCTCCAGAAGTAGTGATCGATGCGATCCTGTCCCGTCGAGGCGCCGCCCCGGAAGGGCACCACACTGCGCGGATCCGGCGCCTCGTCGGCAACGCCGAGCGCCTCGAGGGTGGGCAGCGGGGGCAGATCCGGTAGGCGGTTGCCGGTCGGCAGGGGGTCGGGCGTCGGAAGGCACGGGCGTACGGTGGACTCCTTCTCGCACGCCTTGCGGAACTGCGTGAACACCTCGGGAACCCGTTCGACCTCCATGGGGATGTCATCCGGGTGGAAGAGGAACTGGTCCCAGGCCCGGTGCACCCGGACGTGCTCGGGGATGCGGGATTCGTCGTACCGTTCATCTCGGGTCCATTCGTGCTGGAGGTATGCATCGGTGATTCCGTGTTCGCGACACAGGTCGCCGAGGGAGTCGTCGTCGAATCCGACCACGAGCGAGATGTTGAGGCGGTCCAGCATCGTCCGCAGGTCCGCGATGCTCTCGAGCAGGAAGCGGATCCGAAACCGGTTCATCCGCGGAAAGCCCAGCGGTCCGGTGCGAAGCCACGAACGTGGAATGGCGGTGTAGCCGACGACCCGATCGTGGTTGCGGACGGCGTCGAGGATTGAGGACTGGTCTTCGACGCGCAGGTCGTTTCGAAACCAGATCAGGGCGGTGCGGTGATCGTTCATGCGGAACTCTATGCGGTTCCGCGACGCCGGACCGCACATTTGCCGATCCGCGGAGCCGGAATCGATCCGGTCGGGAGCGGGTGCAGCGTGTAGGATGGATCCACGATGGAAATACGCAACACCGCAAAACGACCCCTGAAGATCTCCCTGCCCGCGGGCAAACGCCTGTTCCTGGGCATCGGCGGCACGGGGCAGATCGTGCCCAAGGCCGCCGAGCATCCCCCGGTCAAGAAACTCATCGATGCCGGTGAGATCGAGATCGTCGACGCCGGACACGCCGGCGCCGCCAAGTCCACGGGCAACGGGCCCGGAACCAAGGCCTAGCGTCGGACCATCGCACCTACGGTCCGGGAGGGCCGAGGGTGACCGTCGCCCGGTAGCCGTAGCGCTGGTAGCTGGAGAAGGTGTCGGGGACGGATGCGATCACGAGGTACCCCTCCTCGTCGTCCGTCGTGACGTCCACCCCGCCGGTTCCGTGCAGGGCGTCGTCCATGTCGATCGTCGAGTAGCGCGTCCCGTTGTCGCCGGCGACCACGATGCGGCCGAGGAACGTGGAGGCTGCGCCCTGCGTTCCCTGGGGATCGCCCTCCAGGGTGAACGTGATCCGTCCCTGGTGGGTGTTGTCGAGGCGAATCACGTTGTACGCCCAGCCACGAGGCTCCTGGCAGTCCGGATCCGGGGCGTCGGGGCTGGTGGGGCACGGTTCGAACGACCACGTGCCGTCGATGGCGTCGGTGGAGATCTCGGCCACGTACGGATGGGCGGTCTCGGGATCGCCCACCCATCCCGCTTCGGTGATCGCCCGTTGGACCTGCTCCAGGGTCAGGTAGTCGAGCCCTCCGGTGTTCCGGGCCGCCCAGTTCGCAAACTGTTCACGGAAGATCGGCAGACCGATCTGCTGGGCCAGGTACGCCTGCGGACTCAGTTCGAGGCCGGCGTAGAACCCGTTGGTGATGATGGCCGGATCGACCTGCTCCTCCTGCACGAGGTAGTGGAGGAAGGTGTGCATGCCGTACTGGC
>PAAB01000064.1 GCA_002591705.1 Phycisphaerae bacterium | reverse complement strand
CCGACCTCACCCTTATCAGGGGTGCGCTCTAGCCAGCTGAGCTACTGGCCCCAGACCGGGCAGTATAGCAGAACCCGACGCTCCCCCGACCCAAAGAGAACCCGGCCCGTCACGGGGACGGGCCGGGCGGAATTCTCGGTTTCAGCAACGATTCACCAGCTGGCGATGACCAGCAGGAGGTCGTTGACGTCGATGAATCCGCTGCCGTCGAGGTCCTCGGGGCAGCTGTCGCAGGACGAGGCCCAGGCCGCGATGACGGCGAGGATGTCGTTGACATCGACCGCTCCGTCGCCGTTGGCATCACCGGGTACGACCACGACATCGTCGCAGTCGACGGCCGAGACGACCAGATTGTCGACTCCAGCCTCGACCACCGACTGGGTGTTGGTGCCCACGTCGTTGGCGGTGAACCGGATCTGGATCTGGGTCGCGTTGCCGATGATGTCCTGGAGATCCCAGGACACGTCGATCCAACCACCGTTGACTTCCGAGCCGGCGGGCCCGACGGTCTCCAGCGTGTTCCACACCACGCCGTTGACGGAGTATTCAACGTCCAGCGTGTCGGTGTTCGAGTTGTCACCGTAGCTGTTGTGGAACCAGCGGGAGTAGGAAAGGATCGGAGCATCGATGCCGTCGAGGTCGATGACGCCGGACGTCAGGGTCGTCGATCCGTTGTCGACGTCGCTGTTGCAGGAGTCGCCCGCCGAGTTGTCGGTCAGCCAGCAGGAACCCGAGCCGTCGGCGTCCGACGTCGGATCGCCGCGTCCGCAGTTCACCGGAACGCCCCGGTTCCACTGGCCGTCGGTCGAACTGCTCGTCACGGTCCAGTTGTTGTTGGTCTGCCCGTTGTCCTGGTAGGCGACCAGAAGACTTCCGACCAGCATGCGGTAGGGATTGTCTGCTCCACCGGAGGGGAGCGTGGCCTGACCCGCGGTCTGTCCTTCATACGAGATGTAGAACTCGGGGTTGTCCTCGCATTCCACGGCGGGAAGGGTCGCGCTCCAGTTGAATCCGGGGCCGTTCTTCGTCATGTCGAGCTGTCCCCACAGACCGCCGCTGTAGCGGTACCGGACCTTCACCGAATCACCCACCAGGGCGTCTTCGCGGGGGTCGATCCGCACCAGGACGGAAAGGGCGTCTCCGGGATCGATTTCCGAGGGGACCGACGAGAGCAAGGTGACCTGCGGTCCCAGGAAGGTCGAATCCAGGGCCGCCTCGACATCGAGGACACCGCCGGTGACGTATCGACCGGACAGTGAGGAGATGGGGCGGGTCGTGGAGAGGATGAGGTCCTTCACCTCGACTGCCGATGCGTCGCCCATCAGGGAATACGCAAGTGCCACGCCTCCGGCGACGTGCGGAGTCGCCATCGATGTGCCGCTGTAGGAACTGTAGTTGTTGTTGGGGGTCGTGCTCACCACGTCGACGCCGGGAGCGCCGAGATCGACCTGGGTCGCGTTGTACTGACTGAACCCCGCAAGGTTCTCGTTGCTGTCGATGGCCGCCACGCAGATCAGGTTGTCACAGGTCATCGCTCCGGGATAGGAGGCGCTGCCGGATCCGTTGTTGCCGGCGGCGGCGACGAAGACGTGACCGAAGTCGTCGCCGGCCGTCTGCACCACGTCGAACAGCGCCTGGGAGAATCCCCCGCCACCCCAGGAGTTGTTCGAGACCTTGATCCGGTTCACCGCGCAGTATTCGACCGCATTGATGGCGCTGTCGATTGAACCCGTGCCGTTGCTGCCGATGAACGGCGCCGCGACGAGCCGGCAACGCCAGTTCACGCCGGCGACGCCGATGCCGTTGTTGCCGACACCTCCGACGGTGCCCGCACAGTGGGTGCCGTGTCCGTTGACGTCCATGGGATCGGAATCGTTGTTGGCGAAGTCGTAGCCGTAGACGTCGTCCACGTATCCGTTGCCATCGTCGTCCTGGCCGTTGCCGGCGATCTCACCGGGGTTGACCCACATGTTGGCGGCGAGGTCGGGATGGTTGTAGTCGATGCCGGTGTCGATGATCGCGATCTGGAACTCCTGATCGCCCTGGTGATCGTCCCACGCCTGCGGAGCATTGATCTGCGGCATGCCGTACAGGCTGCCGATGAACTGGTCGTTCGGAGTGGTGTCCATGGTCCGCACGATGTACACCGGTTCGGCGTAGAGCAGCGAGTCCTCATGCTGCGAGAGGAACCGAAGCGCCTCCTCGACGGAACCATCGATCTCGATGCAATGCAGTCCGGCCACCAGCCGCGAGGACATGGCGATCCGCCCCCCGACGCCGTCGATGATCGAGAACCGGTTGCTGACGGCCTCCGGGTCCTTGAATCGGACGAAGACACGGTCGGGAAGGTGATCGTGCTCGAGCGCGTTGTTGTCCGGAACGATGGAGATGGGCGACGAATCCGTCGACGCGAGGAGACCCGAAGCGGACGAAAGTCCGATCAGGGCTGCCACTGCAGCTGCTGATGTTCGATGCATGGAGGAGATTCTCTCTTGAGGGGGAAGTGATCGGGGCGCGTGGCCCGGATCGGAGGGGAATGGTTCTCTATGGAGTTACGTGGTGATCAGTAGGGCCCCCCCCACGTGATTCACGGGCATGCGGAGTTCCAGTTGGCGATGACGGTGAGCAGGTCGTCGACGGTGTACGGGTCGTTCCAGTTGGCGATCACGCTGAGGAGATCGGCCACGTTCACGAATCCGTCCTCGTCGACGTCGCCGTCGCAGGGCTGGGCTGCGCAGTCGATGCCGCCGCACGTCGTGAAGTCGCCTCCGTAGTCGCCGCCCACATTGGAGCAGCTGCTCTCCGTGACGACGTAGCAGGCATCGTTCCAGCAGCACACGCCGGTGGGTGCCGGAGGTGTGTCCGCGATGATCCGGAAGACTTCGCCGCCCAGATCGCAGATGTACAGTTCGCCTCGGGCGTCCTCGCCGTAGCGGGCGATGCTGCCGACGTTTCCGCCGTTGACCGACGAACGAAGTTCGTCGGTCACTTCCTGGAATCCGCTGACGGTATCGGTGGCTGCGTCGTAGGCGAACACGTACTGGTCGCTGGAGCAGTAGTCGCCGTAGATGTAGTAGCCCTGCAGCCAGGGGATGTCCTGGCCGCGGTAGACGTAGCCGCCGGTGATCGAGCACCGACCGCCGTTGTGGTTGTATTCGAAGATCGGGAAGGTGAGTTCCGAGGAGGACGGGCAGCCGCTGGTGTTGAAGGTGTTGTTGCCCTCGTAGCATCGCCAGCCGTAGTTCCGACCGGAATCGGCATCGAAGGGTTCGAAGCTGATCTCCTCCCACTGGTACTGGCCGACGTCGCCCATCCACAGGTCGCCGGTCTGCCGGTCGAAGGAGCAGGCCCAGGGGTTCCGCAGGCCGACCGACCAGATCTCGTCCCGTCCGGGTTCGTTGATGAACGCGTTGTCGGCGGGGTTTGCGTAGGGACTGCCATTGTCGATGTCGATGCGGAGCATCTTGCCCAGCAGCGAGTTGATGTTCTGGGAGTAGTTGCCGGTATCGCCGGCCCCACCACCGTCGCCCGTCGCGATGTACAGGTAGCCATCCGCGCCGAAGCCGATCCAGCCTCCGTTGTGGTTCGGATAGGGCTGATCGAACGTGAGAATGGTGTAGGCCGAGGAACTGCTCGCGGTGAGGGCGTCCGGATCGTTGTCCGAGGCCGTGTAGCGCCGGATGACGGTGTCCCCGTTGCTCGCCGTGAGGTTCACGTAGATGTACGGCTTGCCGTTGTAGAAGTCCGGGTGGAACGCCATGCCCAGCAAGCCCTGCTCGCTCGACGTGCTGACGCCGGAGATCGAGAGGTAGGGAGTCGACAGCAGCGTTTCGGTGTTGAGATCGTAGATCCGGATCCGTCCGGTGCTTCCGGAGCGGGCTTCGATGATGAAGAGCCTCGACTCGTCGCCCGGGGCGTGACCGACGTACACCGGTCGGGACAGACCGGACGCGATCCGTTCGGTCTGGATGCCCATCGATCGGGTGGGGAACTCCGCAGGCTTGAGTTGGGCGCGAAGTTCAATCTGCTTTTGGTTCGGTCCAGCGGTCCGATTGACGTCCAGATTCGATGCCGCAACGAGGCAGAGTCCGGTGACGACGCATCCAGCAATAGCTCGGGTGAGCATGGTCTTCTCTCCTTGCGTCGCTTGGACGCGGGGTGTGTGCAGGGATATTGGAACCCCTCTGGTCAACAATGGACTGACAATGGAATGCCAAATCCCAGCCCTTGAAATTAGGCTCGAAAATGGGGTGGGGCAAGCGAAATGATGCTCAGCCGTCGGATTCCTGTTCCTGCTGACCCAGCCACCGTTGAATACCCGAGATATTCATCCCCAGAAGGTGCTCTGAGGCGTAGGAATCGAAGGTTTGATCGTCGATTTCACAGGCCCGTGCACGCTCAATTAGGGCCTGACGGTACCGAGAATGCAGTTCTCGGCGATCGATGCCTTCCTCGGACCACGCCCGGATCCATTCGACCTGCTCCTCCAACTCCGTTTCGAGGCGGCTCAGATGATCACTGGATGCCTCGACGGATCCTCCGTGGGTCAGATGCAGCCGTGACCAGGAGCCGTTTCGAAGCCGGTGGATGGTCTCCTTCCACGCCTGGAGATTGAACTCCGGCGGTGGGGTCGGAATGGAGATGAAGTCGGTGTTCGGCAGCAGCATGGCCGCGGCATCGCCGCTGAAGCAGACCGATTCGTCACCGAGATCGAGTTCGAACACATGATGATGTCGGGCGTGCCCGGGCGTCTCGATGGCGCGGAAGCGAAGAGGTCCGAAGACCAGTTCCTGTCCATCCAGAACGGGATGCACCATGGCCTCGGGGGCGGGGATGGTCTCGCCCCACAATGTGTCCATCGCCGCCCCGTAGATCCTCGTCGCGCTGGACAGCAGCTTCGACGGATCCACCAGGTGCCGAACACCGAACTCGTGCACGTGGATCGGAACACCACGTTCCGCCAGATGGCCGGCGGCACCGGCGTGATCGAGATGGATGTGCGTGACCAGACATGCATCCAGCTCCTCGATCGCCAGACCATGTTCGGCCAGGCCCGACGACAACTGTTCCATCGAACGTGCCGGACCGGCCTCGATGAGCACTGCACGCCCGTCGCCGCGACACAGCCAGCAGGCGATGGCGCCGGGAAGGCCCAGGTACCGGAGGTCGATTGGTTCGATCGAGATGCTCAGGGCTTTCGACCCTTCTGCAGTTCGAATCCGGCGCGGGTCCAGGCGTCGAGCCCTCCCTGCAGGGTCCGGACCTCCTTGATGCCGTATTCCATGAGTGTCTTGCTCATCGCCTCGGCGAGGGGATCGTTGTAGGTCTGTCCGTAGACGACGACCACCCCGTATGCCTCGAGCTCCATCCAGCCCGTGGCGATGGTCTTGAAGGGCATGTTGATCGCACCGGGAATGTGACCGGCGATGTAGAACTCGCTGCGTCGGGGATCGACCCAGACGTTCTCGACCGGATCGGAGAACAGCGAGGATTCCGTCTTCCCCATGAGCGCCCTACCCTCATCGGGGGTGACGAAGACCAGATCCGCATCGCTGTATTCCTTGGTGCAGCCGGTGACGAGCGAGCAGGCGAACAGGACCGGTACGAGCCATCGAATGTGCATTGGCGTGGGCCTCCGTGCGGGGTGACGAGTACAGTGTATGAGGCTCCCCGTGATTCGTGGGAGCGCGAAAGGATCGGGCATGCGTTGCCTCCTGCTGCTTCTCACCGCGCTGGGGATTCCCGGCGTCCCGGGTCTTCGACCGGCGCCTCCGGCCGAGCGTCCACCCGTCCTGGCCTTCACGGTCGCAAGCGGCCAGTCCGTGATGGCCCGCGGTCACGAGAACACGCTCCTGTGCACGCTCGAGATTCCCGACGGCTACCACATCTACTGGAAGCATCCCGGGGCCAGCGGTGCGCCGACCGAGATCGAGGTCGACGCGCCCGAGGGCTACGAGATCGGAAGCATGCGATGGCCCCGTCCCGAAGTCTTCGACGAACCCGAGGGTTCCACCTACGGGTACTCCGATCGGGTGACGTTCATCATCCCCTTCCGCCACACGGCGCCGTTGCCCGAGCCCGGCGAGTTCGTCGTCTCGGCGCGGTGGTTGGCGTGCAAAAAAGCCTGTTTCATGGGCAGTGCGACCGCGACCATCCGGGTCTCGCTGCTCGACCATGTGAAACCGGTGCCGACGGAGGCGATGCGGAGGGCCGCGGCCCGGATCCCCACCCCCGTCGCGGAGCGGCCGTCCACCCGGGTCACCTTCGTGAAGGACCGACTGGTGATCTCGGGACCGATCGATCCCGCCGGCCTCCCGGCATTCATCCCCGCCGACGTACCCGGCGTGGTGCTCGGCGAACCGAGCATCCGGGGGGATGCATCGGGATTCGAACTCGTGGTCCCCGTGGACCTCGAACCAGAGAATTCACTCGGAAACGAACCCGTGATCGAGGGTCTGCTGGTTTTCGGGATGAAACCGCAGGATCCTTCGTACGACATTAGGATGCCCGTTCCCCCGGCGGTCGACGCCGGGACCGACTGACCGAAGACAAGGGAGTTCCCAATGCATATCCGCCTCGTAACCGTTCTCTCCGGCTGCCTGTTCGCCGGTGGCCTGGCCCTCGCCCAGGAATCGAATCCGAATCCCGGCATCGCGCCGTCCAAGGAGACGGCCCCTCCGGCGACGGAGGCCGCCCCGTCCAAGGAGAAGAAGGACGCTCCCGCCAAGGCCGAGGTGGGCAAGAAGGCCCCGGCCTTCAGCCTCAAGGACACCAAGGGCAAGGTGCACAACCTGTCCGACTTCATGGGTCGCTACGTCGTCATCGAGTGGTTCAATCCGGGCTGCCCCTACTGCCGCAACATCTACAAGGAAGGTGTGGTCACCGACACCATCAAGAAGATGAAGCAGATCGATCCCGATGCGGTCTACCTGACCATCAACAGCACGGCCAATCAGCCCAAGGACTTCGTCATCTCCCAGAGCGATACCTTCCTCGAGGAGAACGGACACAAGGACATCCCCGTCCTCATGGACTACGACGGCACCGTCGGTCGGCTGTACGAGGCGAGGACCACGCCGCACATGTACCTCATCGATCCCGACGGCAAGCTGATCTACGCCGGTGCGTTCACCGACGACCGCAACTTCACCAAGGGCGCCGAGGCGACGAACTACATCGTCGAGGCGGCCCGGCGCAGCGCGTCCGGCGAGACGGTCGCGCCCAGTGCCGTTCGCCCCTGGGGCTGCGGTGTGAAGTACGCCGACGGCGGTTCCCGACGCGGTGGTCGACGCGGTGGCGGACGCCGGGGCGGAACTCCCTGACCGGCTGTCCGGACGAAAAGCGAAACGGGGCCCCCGTTCGAAGGGGGCCCCGTCTTCTTTTCGCTTGAATCGGATTCGCTCAGGACAGGTTCACCGGCATCAGGACGTAGGTGAACTCCTTGCCGGTGCGAAGCACGCCGGGCTTGTTGGAGGCCTTCAGTTCCAGCACCACCTGATCCTGATCGATGACCTTGAGTGCATCGGAGATGTAGTTCGGATTGAATCCGATCTCGAGTTCCTCGCCGGAGTAGTCCTCGATTCCGAGGTGCACCTCCGCCTCGCCCATTTCGGGGGCGTGGCTGGTCAGCGTCAGCTGCGAGTCCTGGAAGTGGAGACGGACGCTGCGTGACTCCTCGTTCGTCAGCAGGGCCGCCTGCCGGACCGCGGTCCAGAGCGTCTGCCGGTTGAAGGTGACCCGCTTGTCCTGATCCTTGGGAATGACATCCTCGAAGGGGGGGAACTTCCCGTCCACGAGACTGCTCGTGAGCGTCGCCTGTCCGGCCGGGTCGTCGACGTGGACATGCACCTTGTTCTCCTCCATGGAGATCCGGACCAAGGCCGCGTCGTTGCGGAGGATCCGACGCATGATCGACAGCGCCTTGCTGGGGATGATGCAGCGGGCTTCGCCTTCGCCGGAGCTGGTGCTGCCGGTGGCCACGGCCAGTCGTCGGCCGTCGGTGGCCACCATCCGCAGCAGGGTGCCGGTGCGTTCCACGAGGACGCCGTTGATCGCGTAGCGGGAGTGCTCGTCGGCGGCTGCGAAGAGACTCCGGTTGATCAGCACCACCAGGGCGCCGGCGGTGATCTCGCAGTCGACGGCGTTCTGATCGAACTCGCCGATGGGAGGTGCTTCCGCCGGGTCGAAGCCGTAGATCTTGAACATCGATTCGCCGGAGCGGATGAACAGGGCCTGCTTGTCGTTCTCCAGGGTGACCGTCGCATCCGGGCATTCCCGGACGATCTGATTGAGCTTGTCGGCGGGAACGAGCGTCTCGCCCGGTTCGTCGACCTGCACCTGCTCCATGACCATCCGCAGGCCGCAGTCTCCGTCCGTCGCGGCCAACGTCAGTCGGCCGTCCTCGGCGGTCAGGCGGATGCAGGTCAGGACCGGATTCGGGGTTCGGCTGGCGATCACGCTCCCGATGATGCCGAGTGTTTCGGCCAGGGCGGATTGATCACAGATCACCTTCATGGACAGCACCTTTCACGTTCGTGGGACAGGGTGAAGTGTACCAAGGGGGTGGATCCGGTGAAATCCAACGGAAGCGCATTCCATCTCGGGAAACCGCCCCCGGGCGGTTGCTGACGTGATGACCCCATGGGATACTCCTTTCTCCAAGCGGATCGGGAGTTCCAGTCATACGAAGCAATTTCGCCTCTTTCGAGGTGAAACAACAGCATCGAACGGACCCCCCGCCCGGTCCGTCCGTCGATCGATACGCCACCCCCTGGAGAGGAGCCCACCATGTCGTTTGAAGCAGCCGTGCATTCCAAGGCCATCCGCCTCGACACCCTGTCCCTCCAGATGTGCGCCGATGCCGGCAGCGGTCATCCGACCACCGCGATGAGCCTGGGTCAGATCGTGACCGTGCTCATGTACCACTCGATGCGGTGGGTTCCGGAGGATCCCGGCTATCCGACGTCCGACCGCCTCGTCCTCTCCGAGGGGCACGCCGTACCGATCGTCTACGCGGCGTTCGCCGATCTCGGTGCCCACGTCGGCGGCGACGGTGAACGGCGTCCGACGACCATGACCGATCTCGAGGAGTTCCGGGCCACCGACTCCCCGCTCGACGGGCATCCGAATCCTCGCGAGGGATTCCCCTTCTTCGATGCGGCGACGGGCTCGCTCGGTCAGGGACTCTCCTCGGCCGCGGGCCTCGGTCTCGCCGCCCGCCTCGACGGGCTCGATCAGCGGATCTTCTGCATCGTCGGCGACGGCGAGTCCCGCGAAGGACAGATCACCGAAGCGCTCGACTTCATCATGGACCACGACCTGTCCAACGTCCTGACCATCTTCAACTGCAACGCCTACGGGCAGGCCGGTTCCGTCAGCGGTCAGCAGAGCCCGGATCGCACCCGGGCACGGCTCGAGGCCTCCGGATTCCATGTCCTCGACATCGACGGACATGATCCCGCCGCCATCAAGGCTGCATTCGACGCCTTCACCGAAGGTGGACACGGACCGATGGCCGTGGTGGCACGCACCGTCAAGGGCTGGGGGGCACCGAGCATCCAGGGCGACGGCTGGCACGGAAAGCCTCCGGCCGGCGAGGCGCTGGAACAGTGCATCGAGGAACTCGACGCGACGGGCGCCTCGCTCATCGGATCGATGGAGGGCGCCGATCTGGCGATCTATCCTCCCACCATCGAAGCCCGCCCGGCGCCGGTCGTCCGCGACTGCCTCAGCTTCCCCGAGGCTCTGCGGCACTACGGTTTCGATTCGGTGCTCGAATCCGGTCAGTTGGCCACCCGACGTGCCTACGGTGTCGCCCTGCGCGAGCTCGGACACGCCAACAACGGAGTCTGCGCACTCGACGCCGACACCTGCAACTCGACGTTCGCCCAGTGGTTCCGCGACGACGCGGAGATCTCCGATCGCTTCTTCGAATGCAAGATCGCCGAACAGAACATGGTGAGCGTCGGACTCGGACTGGCCGCCGCGGGGAAGATCCCCTTCTGCTCCACCTTCGCCAAGTTCCTCACCCGAGCCTACGACCAGGTCGAGATGGCGATGAACTCCGGCGCGAACATGAAGTTCGTCGGTTCCCATTCGGGAATCTCCCTCGCCGCCGACGGACCCAGCCAGATGTCGCTGCCGGATGTGGCATGGTTCCGGAGTCTCGGGAGCGTCTCCGATCACAACGGTGCTCCGGGGTGCTACGTCCTGCAGCCCGCCGACGGCTACGCCGCCTACGCACTCACGCTGCAGATGGCCGAGCACGAGGGCATGTGCTACATGCGGACGCATCGTCCCGATGTCGAGTTCCTCTACGACGAGAACACCGAGTTCCGACTCGGCGGCATGGAGGTGCTCACCGAGGGCCGCGATCTCCTGATCGTCAGCGCCGGCTACATGGTCCACGAGTGCAACAAGGCACTCGATGATCTGGACAAGCTCGGCATCGACGCCTCGCTGATCGATCTCTATTCCCTTCCCTTCGAGGAGGAGGGTCTGCTGGATCTCGCCAACGAGAACGGAGGCATGGTGCTGGTCGTCGAGGACAACTACGGAGGTGGACTGTTCTCGGCCGTCGCCGAAGCCTGCGTGCAGAGCGGCGATGCCTTCACCGTCGAGCAGCTCGCCGTGAAGCGGATTCCCAAGTCCGCCCGCGGCGAACGCGAGATTCTCGAGCAATGCGGCCTTCATCACGAGCAGATCACCCGCCACGCGGCCCGCATTCTGGGCCTGGTGACGGCCTGATCCATCCGCGATACGACTGCAGCAGGGCGACCCATCGAGTCGATGTCACATTCTGCGGCCCCACCAAGGGTCCGGGAGTACTGTGAATTGATGATGCGTCGTTTCCTGATCCCCTGCCTCCTCGTGGTCCCCACGCTCGGTGGCTGCAACCTGTTCCGCGGCACCCCCACGGTCCGGGAGACGATCAAGACCGGTCCCGACCAGATCGACGTCGAAGTCCGGGATGCACAACTGGCCGAAGCGGACGTGCTCACGAACGAGGGACAGTACGACTCGGCGCTGGTGATCCTGCACGGGATTCTCGAGGACGATCCCACGTCGACCCCCGCCTACCTGGGGATCGGTGACGTGTACCTCCTGAAGAAGGACTACCGCCGGGCGGAGCCCGCCTTTTCGCGGGCCGCGAAGCTCGAGCCCCGGAATTTCGACGCGCAGTTCGGACACGCCGTGGCCCTCCAGATGCTCGGCCGCCTCGCCGAGGCCGTGCGGGCGTACCACCGGGCCCTGATCATCGAGCCCGAATCGTCCGAAGCGAACCGGAATCTCGCGACCACCTACCTGCAGATGGACGAGCCGGATCACGCAATCGTCTTTGCCCAGAAGGCCGTGCAGGTGGATCCCAACGACGGTGCCGCGTGGGTCAACCTCGGTGCCGCATACGAGAGCGTGGAACGGTGGGCCGATGCGGCCGACGCCTACGTCGCGGCCTCCGAACGAATGCAACCGACGCCCGAACTGATGTCGAACCTAATGAACATGCTGGTCCGGCAGAAGCGCTACCGGGAGGTCGCGAACATCGCCGAAACCATCCAGAAGCTCCGCCCCGACGCCCACGCCATGGAGCGCAAGGGCTGGGCCCTCTTCCGACTGGGGGAGTACGAGGGATCGGAAGCGGCCTATCGGGAGGCGGTGGCGATCGACCAGGCGCAGTGGAGGGCTCTCAACGGTCTTGCCGTGACCGCCCTGAACCGCTGGCTGCTCAGCGACGAGTCGGACACCGCCGCCTGGGACGATGCCCAGTCCGCATTCCGTGCCTCGCTTCGCATCAACCCGGATCAGGGGAAGGTGCTTCGGCTCATGCTCGACTACGGAATGTCCGGCTGAGCGACGTCCACGGACGGGGTCAGATCCGATACTCTTCCGGGATGCCTGACACCTCATTGCTCGAAACGTTTCCGACTCCGGCGAACACGCCGTTCCTCATCGAACACCACAACGAGGAGTTCACCTCCGTCTGTCCGGTGACCGGACATCCCGATTTCGGGAGTGTGCTGGTTCGGTTCCAGCCGGGTGCGACCTGCGTCGAACTCAAGAGTCTGAAGCTCTACTTCCAGTCCTTCCGCAACGAGGGGATCTACTACGAGGCGGTCACCAACCGCATCCGCGACGATCTCGCCGAAGCCATGAAGCCGGGCTGGCTGCAGGTCGTGACGGACTGGAAGGGGCGAGGCGGCATCCGCTCGCGGATCATCGCCTCGCACGGCGACGTGCCGGAGTGCTGGGCCCGTGGCTGAGTCGAGCATCCTGCTGGCGACATCGAATCCCCACAAGCTCGACGAAGTTCGGGCGGTGCTCGAGCCGCTGGGCTATCGCGTGCTGTCCCTGGACGATGTGCCCGGCGTACACGCCGAACCGGTCGAGGACGCCGACACCTTCGAAGGCAACGCGCGATTGAAGGCCGTCGGCTACGCCCGGTCCACCGACCTGCAGTGCCTGGCCGATGATTCCGGACTCGAGGTCGACGCGCTCGACGGCGCCCCCGGCGTCCATTCCGCACGCTATTCGGGTGTGGAAGGCGATCGGGCCACCCGCGATGCGGCCAACAACGAGAAGCTGCTTGCCGCCCTGGCGGATGTTCCGGCGGACCGTCGCGTCGCTCGCTTCGTCTGCTGCATGTGCCTGGCCGATCCGGACGGAACCATCGTGGCCGAGACCCGGGGCACCTTCGAAGGGGTCATCACCGATCATCCGGCCGGTACCAACGGATTCGGGTACGACCCCCTGCTCTACCTGCCGGATCGGGACTGCACGTCGGCGCAGCTGTCTCCGGACGAGAAGAATGCACGGTCGCACCGTGGCGAAGCATGTCGACGACTGGCGGCTCTGCTGGACTGATCAGTCCCGTGCGGCGGACCGGACGGTCAGGATCACCACTTCAGCCTGGCAGTTCAGGCGGATGGGGAACCAGGCTCCTACCCCGACCGTCACGAACAGGCGACTGTCCCCGTGTTCGTACAGTCCGGCGCTGCGCCGGTGCGCAAGGGCCAGATTCGCGTCGGGACGGTCCTTCCGTGCAATCTGTCCGCCGTGCGTGTGTCCCGAAAGGACCAGTGGAACGCCCAGTTCGGCGGCGTGATCGAAGGCCTTGGGATTGTGCGCCAGAAGCAGATCCACACCATCCGCTCCGACGGTCCGATCCAGCCGGTGTCGGCACGCCTCGGGGGTCCTGGCCCACTGGATTCCTCCGACGACGAGTTCACCACCGTTGTGAAGGATCCGGGTCGTGGAGTCGTCCAGGACGGTGATGCCCGACGTGGTCGCAAGCGAACGAAGCCGGTCCGGATCATCCAGTTCGTCGTGGTTTCCCAGCACGAGGTAGTTGCCCAGGGGCGGTTCGATCGCCTGCAGCGATCGGAAGAGCGGACCGACATCGATGCAGTCCAGATCGATGACGTCGCCGGTGTTGCAGATCATGTCGGGTCGTTCGTGGGCCAACTCCTCGACCACGGCCATCGCCTTCTCCATCGGGAGCAGATCGCCGACGTGGAAATCACTGATGTGGGCGATGCGGATGCCGTCGAAGGCGCGCGGCCATCGGGGACATTCGATCTCCAGCCGCCGCGTCGCGATGCCCGCCGCGTGATGCCGCTCGAGCAGCCGGCCGCCGGTCAGTCGGTCCGGACCGATGGTGAACAGGAGGTGGCGCAACTTCGCCCGGCGGTATTTGCTGCTTCGTTTCGACGACACGCTGGGCCCCGATCCCGCCGGATTCAGAATTCGATCGTCACTCCGACGAAGAGTCCCTGGAGACTGGGATTCGCCTCGTAGTCGTCGTCCGAGATGTTCACCTCCAGCAACCGGTAGCCGAAGAGGAATGCGATCTGTTCCGTGAAGTAGAATTGGAGATCGGCCCGCCCCTGCCACATCGTGCCGCCATCGCGACCGAGGGTGCCGCCCACGCTGCCGCTGAGGTTGAAGTCGATGTGATGGAGCCATGACACGCGGTCCATGGTGTCCATCCGCATCAGCAGCTGGAGTCCACCGTAGAGGGAGGCGTACTCGCCCTTGGCTTCGGTCGCGTTGCCNCCGAAGTCGAAGGTCTGCTTCATGTTCGTGTAGAGNCCGCCCACGTGTCCGCCCAACGTNANGAACAACGGNATGTCCGCATTGGGTTCACCGATGAGATCCANNGGATTCCACTGNCCTTCGANNGCGACGTTNGTCATGTCGAAGCTCGANGNGTAGCGTTCGCCGNCNGCGAAGTTGAATCCNTCCCANGTGCCGTTGNTNGCGAAGTTTCCGGANCCNGAGGTGCTGAACGTCGTNCCCATCACCCAGANGCCCCAGTCGTCCCGNCCGACCCGGAATTCGCCGCGGAATGAAGGCTCCATGTCGTCCANGCCNAGCTGATCGNCGAACGTCCGGTTGCCGCCGCCCCANGATGCNTCGCCACGCAGACGGACCATCCATGCGCCGGNCGTCACCGAGAANGAAAGNGGTGCGGCNGCNTCGCGGGCGNCCGCNTCGGCNGTGGGNGTCTCNCCCTCGACGAGTCCGGGCGTGNTGANGNCNAGTGCGAGCAGAAGTTGGTGCATCGGATTCCCCTTTCGGGATCAGGCGTCGGANGCCCACCGCACACGTCCCTGACCGCGTTCGATGCGGCCGATGATGTGNGCGGGTTCNCCGTCGCGTTCGAGCTGCTTGACGACCGATTCGGCGAACGTCGGTCGGACGGCCAGGACGTAGCCGATTCCCATGTTGAAGACCCGGAACATCTCCTCCTCCTCCACATCACCGGCCTCCTGCAGCCAGTCGAAGATTGGGGGGACGGTCCAAGTGGTCCGGTCGATGACGGCATCCATGTCGTCCTGCAGGACGCGGGGCAGATTCCCGGGCAATCCTCCACCGGTGATGTGCGACATCATGGAGACGATCTTCTTGACGCGGTAGCGGGCCAGCAGTCGTACGATCGGTCGGGCGTAGATCCTCGTCGGTTCCAGGAGGACCTCGCCGAGGGTCCGCTTCTCGCCCGCGCGAAGCTGCGCTTCGGGAACCACCNCGTTCAGATCGGCGCTTCGTTCCTTGAGGATCGCACGCACGAGGCTGTATCCGTTGGAATGGACGCCCGAACTTTCGATGCCGATCAGGATGTCGCCCTCCTGGATCCGCAGCGGATCGATCGCCCGTTCCAGTTCGACCACTCCGACCGAGAAGCCGACCAGATCGAACTCACCCGGCCCGTAGATGTCGGGCATCTCGGCGCATTCCCCGCCGATCAGCGCGCATCCTGCGATCTCGCATCCCTTGGCGACCCCCTCGATGATCTTGGCCGTCGCGTCCGGATCCTGTTCGTGCAGTCCGATGTAGTCCAGGAAGAAGAGCGGCTCCGCCCCCTGCACGATGAGGTCGTTCACGTTCATCGCGACACAGTCGAGCCCGACGGTGTCGAGCACCCCCATCTCGATCGCGATCTTCAACTTGGTTCCGACCCCGTCGGTGCAGGCCGCGAGGACGGGGTCCTTGAAGTTCCGCTGGAAGAGGGCCTCGTTGTAGTCGAGACGAAACAGGCCTGCGAATCCCCCGTGGGGTCCGAGAACCCGTGGCCCGTGGGTGCGTGCGACGGTTCCCTTGATCTGGGATACGAGTCGATCACCGGCTTCGATGTCGACCCCCGCTTGATCGTAGCTGAGGCCCTTTTTGGGGCGTTCAATGGCCGTCATGGGGGCCAGTGTAGCCGATCGAGCGGTTCCCCACCCCCGATTTCGGGTTCGTGATCGCTCCGGATCCCGGTCGGTCGGTCGAGGGAATGCCGGGTGGCTGGAGGGAATTCCTTTGACCGCCACCGAAATTGGAGGGACGATTGGTTGGCTCCAGAATCCGGTTCCGCCGGCATTTGAAGGTGGTTTTCCCATCTTGGTGCATCCGGCCCCGGAATGGTGCGTAAGAGAGCAACGGATGAGAGAGAAGGGGCACGCAATGGCCTCCATCCAGACTTCGGGCCGCAAGGCTGCCACGCTCGCAGGGACACTGCTCCTGGCGGGCTGCTGCTTCATGCTGGGGCTGGCACCGGTGGAGACCGCCGCGAAGACGCGTCCGGGCGCCACGGCTCCCGCTGTCCCTGCTTCTCCCACCCCCGCCGACCGTGGTGGTTGCCCGGTCGGTCAGCTTCCGGACTGCAACGGCAACTGCTTCCCGACCAACTGGCTGGGGGACGGACTGTGCGACGACGGGGCCTACGACTACAACGGCGTACCGATCTTCCTGAACTGCTCCTCGTTCAACTGCGACAACGGGGACTGCGATCCCTCAAACTGCCTGCTCGACGATGACTGCGGAAGCTGCGACGCCGGTGGACTCGCCGAGAACGAGCCATGTGGTTCCCAGCTCAACGGAGGCTGCGACGACGGTTCCTTCAACCATACGTCGGTCGACTGCGGCACCACGATCTGCGGTCGATCCTGGGCGGAGAACGGCCAGGCCGACATCGACTGGTACGAGGTCTTCCTGCCCGACGCCAACTTCGATTCCGAGGACATGCTTCGACTCACCGTCGAGTCGCAGCTCCCGCTGATCGTGGAGGTCTACCGCGACTGCCTCGACGAGCCGTTGGCCGTCGCTCAGGCCGACGGATGCGACGGGGAACCGATCGAACTCTGCCTCGAAGCCCCCAAGCTCTACTACATCCGAATCCTGCCCGGGCAGCTCTCCTCGGGTCCCGTCACCGCCGGATATCCCTGCAGCATCGGATTCGAATACACCCTGGAGGTGTCGTGCGAAACCGATTGCGATTTCGTGCGGTGTCCCACCTGCGTTCCCGCCCCGGACGGACTGCTGGCGTGGTGGTCCATGGACGATCTCGAAACCGCCCCGTCGGTCTATGAACTGATCCACGAGAACGACGGTATGCCCAGCGGCCAGATCGATCTCGAATCCACGGGGGTCGTCGAGGCGGGCATCCGGTTCAACGGCGGCCATCTGCAGGCAGCGGACCAGGATCGACTGGACTTCAGGGAGAACGGCGACTTCTCCGTCGCCAGTTGGATCCGTCTGGAAACGGATCCCATCGGTGTGCACCCGATCATCGACAAGCGGACATCCGACGCCCAGTCGGAACGGGGCTGGACCTTCACGACGTCCGACGGACGTCTGGTGCTGAAGATGACCGACGTGGACGGGTTCTCGGCGATCTGGGGAACGCCCGTCGCGATCACCGACGGCGGGTGGCACCACGTCGCGGTGACCGTCGATCGCGACCAGAGCAACGGAATACGCTTCTACATCGACGGGACGCTCGTGGGCGAGTTCGATCCCACCACGGTTCCCGGTGATCTTTCCACCACCTCCGACATCCTCATCGGACGCAGTCAGCGGCTTGATGACCAGGCTTCGGCGGCCACCTTCACCGGATTCATGGACGAACTCCAGGTCTATCGTCGCGATCTGACGGGTGACGAACTCCAGGGCATCTTCGATGCGGGGTGCGGCGGCATGTGCAAGGTGCGCATGCATGTGCCGCGGGTCACCGCCTACTGCGAGGGCCAGGCCCAGTCCGACGCGATCGTGACCATCTCCAACGCCACCAATCAGGATCGCTGGTTCGATCTCCTCTACGACGGATTGGGCGGTGAACCCAACGGCGGCGGCTACTGCATCGAGGACGGCCCCTCGATCTTCACTCCCGGCCAGCAGAATCCGATCTACGTCCCCGCCGGCACCACGGTGGAGGTCGTGGTCGTGATCGATCGTCCGTCCGGACTGCAGGAACTGGGGGATTCGGCGTGCTGGACGGCCACGCTCCAGGAGACCGACACGAGCTTCGAACTGGTACGCAAGGGCACGGTGACCGTCAACGATCAGATCTGCGTGGAGGCCGAATCGGACTCCGTCCTGCAGGTACCGGTGGGTGTGCCCTTCCCGGTCAAGTTCACCCTCTCCAACCAGACCACCAACGATCGGTCGTACTTCTACCGCATCGGGTGCATCCAGTCCGTCGGCGGCGAGCCCAACGAGTCGGTCCGCCTCAACGGCGAGGAGCCCGGTGACGAGGTGTTCGACTACGTCGTCGTCCCCGCCAGCGGCAGTGTCGAGGTCGTGGTGGAGGTGCTCTATCTCCGTCAGCGGGGCAAGTCGGAGAAGGCCGGCTACAGCGACATCGTGATGTACCGCGAACCCGGTACCGATGTCCCCTGGTACGGCGGGGATTCCCAGGGCATCGAACCGTCCGAGTCGCCGGTCGAAACNTGCGAGTCCGACATCAACTGCGACGGCACGGTCGACGTCTCCGATCTGCTGGCGGTGATCGCGGCCTGGGGTGACTGCAAGCCCGACGCGGACTGTCCCGAGGACGTCAACGGCGACGGCACGGTCGACGTGAACGACCTGCTGGCCGTGATCGGTGCCTGGGGGTGATGGATCGTCCGGTCAGCGGGCGGCGACGGGAATTTCGAGGGCTTCGGCCATCGCGCTTCCCAGGTCCGCCGGACTCTCGCAGACCGTGACTCCGCAGGAGTGCAGGGAGTCCATCTTGGCCTGNGCGGTGTCGTCGGCGCCGCCGATGATCGCGCCGGCGTGTCCCATCCGCTTGCCCGGAGGCGCCGTCCGGCCGGCGATGAATGCCGCCACGGGCTTTCGCATGTGCTCCTGGATCCAGTGCCCCGCGAGGGTCTCGTCCGATCCACCGATCTCGCCGATCAGGATCACTCCGTCGGTGTCCTCGTCCTCGTTGAACATCTCCAGCAGTTCGATGAAGTTCAGGCCCTTGATGGGATCACCGCCGATTCCGACGCAGGTGCTCTGTCCGATGCCCAGCACGGTGGTCTGCCAGACCGCTTCGTAGGTCAGGGTGCCGCTGCGGCTGATCACACCGACCGCCCGACCGGTGGAGGCATCCTCCCGGGCGGTGTTGATGTAGCCCGGCATGATGCCGATCTTGCAGCCACCCTCGAACACCGCGGACGGACCTTCACCGGACACGCGACGGCCNGGGGTGATGATGCCCGGGCAGTTGGGGCCGATCAGCCTCGTGTTCGGGAACTCCGCCAGTTGCGCCTTCACGCGGACCATGTCCTGGGTGGGCACCCCTTCGGTGATGGCGCAGATCAGTTCGATGCCCGCTTCGGCGGCCTCGATGATGGACGCCGCCGTGTACGGCGGCGGAACGAAGATCATGGAGGCGGTCGCGCCCGTCGCCTCCATCGCGGACGCGACGGTGTCGAAGATGGGCAGNCCGTTGGCGTCCTTCTGTCCACCCTTGCGAGGCGTGACTCCTCCGACCATCCGGGTGCCGTAGTCGAGGCAGCCCTTGGTGTGGAAGGCGCCGGACTTGCCGGTGATGCCCTGGCAGATGACCTTGGTGGTTCCGTCGACGAGGATGGACATGGCGTGGCTCCCGCTGCTGAGAAGTGAGGGATTCTAGCAGCAGGTTCCGATCGGTGGAGCGTCCGTGGCCACGGACGTCAGTCGATGATCCCCGCCGTCATCGTGAAGGGGATGTTCTGTTCGGTCTCCGCCCCGGTCTTCTCGTCCCGCACCCGGACCTTCAACTGGTAGCGACCGACCGAGAGCCCACGGGGCAGCGTGAACTTCTGGACCGTGAAGTAGTCCCGACGCTGCTTGCGACTGTGGTCGGAGGCCGACTGCCAGTCCTCCTTCCACACGGGGATCCCATCCCGGTCGCTGTAGATGGTCAGGTGCTGGCTCGTGACCGTCTCCCACAGGTCGTCGGTGTTGAGATCGCTGGTGAATCCCTCCATCTCGAGGTAGATGATCACCGGTTGGGCGGAATGGGCGACGAAGGAGTAGTGGTCCGAATCGTTGCGGACCGTCCACTCGTCGAAATCACCGAACCCGCGGACCCGCGTGCACAACGCGAGGGTGGGCAGTTCGAGATCCGGAGTCATCTTCAGTCGCTGCTGGAGTTCGTTGGTGGCGTTCGTCATCGCCAGCCACGGATTCGTGTTCGAGTCGAGGCTGCTGCCCACCTCGATGAAGTACTGCTGCATCGTCTCCAGCAGGGCCCGGTTCTCATCGCTGAGATCGGGGATGGCCGTCGGATCGATCGCCCGTGCCGGGTCGAGCATGGACATCGAGGCCAGGACCATCAGTTCACGAAGCGGTCGTTCGCTCCACGTGCTTCCGATGTAGAGCTCACGCGAGAAATCGATCATCGACTGGCGCAGTCGCGTGTCGGAGGGTTCGTCGGATCCGGGGTCCCCGGGTGCGGACGCGGCGACGGGTTCCTCGGTCGGTCCGTAGGGCGGTTGTTCCTGCACGGATGCGATCGTGGGCGGCGCGGTCGCGGATTCGGGTCGTTTCCACTCGATCGCCGGCTCGCTCGCCGTCGGCTGCTCCTGCTGCTGCTGCTGATACGAGAGGAATGCCTCGGTGTCCCGCCGGACCTGATCCTGGTGCGCGTCCAGATCGGACGATCCGGACGAGGCTCCGGTCAAGGTCGGCACCGGAGCCGGGCGACCGGTGTCCACCGGAGTCTTCGCCGCCGGCGCGCAGGCGCCGAGCGATGAAATCAGAAGCGAGGAGGTGCACAGGACGAATCGGGTGGTTTCGCTCATGGGAGTCTCCTGACGCGATGGATGGCCTTCCTGGCCGCCGGTGTGTCCCCTGACCTACCGATCATCATGCCGCGAGCGTACTCAGGGTATCGGCAATCCGGATNGTCATTCGTTCAAGAGTTCGTTCGCTCCGGCCGTACCCCGAACGTATTCCGTGGACGTCCCGGAGAATGGACCGAAGCATTCGGGAGAAGGTGGTGGCGTCGACCCGGCTGGCCATGCGGAGTACGGGAGCCCGACTGGATCCGAACAACCGCTGCTGGCGGCAGATCTCGGATTCCGGCACTCCCTGGGCACGCAGGGCCGAGGTGGCGTGCAGCTTTCGCAGCAGATCGATCAGGGACCAGAGAATCAGTTCGGTGGGCTGACGTGAAACCTCCTGCAGTTCACGGAGGGTGCCCAGTGCGGTTTCGGTCCGTCCGGACAGGATGGCCTCCTGGATGGCCCAGGCCTGCTCCTCGCGGCTGACGCCCGTCATCTCGATGACCTGCTGCCGGGTGATGGTGCCGTCCGGTCCGACAAGGGAGGCCAGTTTGCCCAGTTCGCTGTCCAATCGTCCGAACTCCATGCCGATGCGCTTGATCAGCAGGGTGACGGCGGTCTCCTCGATGGTCGCCCCGTGGGCCTTGGCGGTACGGCCGACGCACCAGCGGACCGCGAAGGGCATGTCCGTCGCCTCGTTCAACTCGATCTTGTGCATGAGCCCTTCGGCGGCGATCAGCTTGTCCAGCTTGCCGGCCTTCCAGGTCTCGGACTTCAGCAGCAGCGTGGCGTTCTCGACCGGTTGCTGCACGTACTCCTCGAGGAGCCGTCGGGTCCGGCTGGGCCCCTTGCTCCCGGCGCTGTTGGCGAGGAAGGCGTCGGCCTGTTCGACGATCACCAGCTTGTGCTGCTGCAGCAGTCCGAAGCTCCGCAGTTCGTCCAGGACATCGGCCGCGGAGGTGGCGGCTCCGTCGAAGGTGAACCACTCGATGTCACCGTGGGTCTNCTCCAGCAGTCCGGACAGCCGCTTCGTGTACTCACGTACGAGAAAGGAATCCTTTCCGCGCAGGACGACCACGCGATGAGCGGGATCGAACTTCGGCGGTTTGTAGGCGGTGCGTCCGGCCATGGGGAAAGCATCGTACCAGCCGGGCCGGCTACAATCGGGTGCATGCGAATGCTGCAGGTCATCGAGGGACCGGATCAGGGACGGGCTTTTCCGCTGCCCGATGGCGAGCCGCAGCTGATCGGTCGTTCGACGGAAGCCTACCCCCTGACGGACATGTCCATCAGCCGCCGCCACGCGGAGCTGACCCCGGACGGAGCGGATTGGCTGCTTCGCGATCTCGATTCTGCCAACGGGACCTTTCTGAACGAGAAGCGGATCGAATCCCGGGTGGTGCTGGCGTCCGACGATCGGATCCGTTGTGGCGGTACGGTCTTCCGACTGATCGATGCGGATCGGGACCTCGGCGGGCCGTCCGGATCGATCGATCAGGACCGGCTCGTCTCTGTCGGCCACACCGTGGCTTCGATCAGNCACGCCATCAAGAACATTCTCCAGGGGCTTCGGGGGGGCGCTTCGGCGGTCGAACTGGGCATCCAGCGGGGGGACCTCGAGATGGCGCGGGAGGGATGGCCGATCCTGAGCCGGAACCTCGATCGGATCTACGATCTCACCTTCAACATGCTTGCGTATTCCCGAACCAGATCGCTAGAACTGGACTCCTGCGATCTCGACCAGATCATCCAGGATGTGATTGCACTGGTCGATCCGCTCGCGCTCCGCAAGAAGGTCCGGCTCGTCGGGGAGTGTGAACCCGATCTGGATCCGGTCACCTGTGACGCAAACGCCCTCCACCAGGCCCTGCTGAATCTCATGTTGAATGCGGTGGAAGCCGTCGAGTCCAAGTCCGGCCGGGTCGAACTCCGGGCCCGATCCGATCGGGACGGGATTCGGATCGAAGTGACCGACAACGGGCCCGGAATCGATCCGGGCCGACGGGAGGAGGTCTTCAGGCCGTTCGCCTCCACGAAGGGCCAGCGGGGAACCGGTCTGGGCCTTCCGGTGACCCGGCGAATCATCGAGGACCATGGCGGCGAGATCCTGCTGCTCGACGTTCAGGGAGGGGGCTGCCGTTTCCGGATCATCCTGCCCCGGGGTGCATCCGACGACCCCGGAGCGACCCGGTTGCCATCCACGGATGATCCACCACCTCCCCTCCCGATGGAGCATCCGCCGAATCTCTCGGACGAGTTTGACTGAGCCGGGTACGCTGCACGCTTGCCGAGACGACCACGGGGCCTATCATGGCCCGACTGCCGGACAACCGGTCTGAAGGAACGAAGCCCATGATGGAACGAACGGGACAGGTCATCGATCCACGCATCTCGCAGGCACTGCCGGGACTCCCCGGGGGCATGGCCCCGCAGGCGGCCGCGGCCAGCTACCAGCGGACGCGGGAGATGACGCTTGACGAACTACTGCTCGAGAATCGAGTGATCTTCCTTGCGGGGGAGATCAACCAGCACAGTGCAGCNCGCATCATGATGCAGATGCTGTACCTCGAGGATCAGAAGCGGGGACAGCGGATCAACCTCTACATCAACAGNCCCGGCGGCGCNGTCGACGACACNCTGGCGATCTACGACACGATGCGGTTCATCTCCTCCGAGGTGTCCACGTACTGCATCGGTCGCGCCTACTCCGGCGGNGCCGTNCTCCTGTCGGCGGGTGCNCCCGGCTANCGGCACATCCTTCCGCACGCGAAGGTCATGATCCANCAGCCCTACGGNGGCGTGTGGGGACAGACCAGNGACGTGAAGATCCAGGCCGACCAGATCATCAAGTCGAAGGAGACGCTCAACCGGATCCTCGCCGAGCACACCGGGCAGCCCTACGAGACCGTGGCCGCCGATGCCGAACGGGACAAGTACTTCACCGCCGATGAGGCCAAGGCCTACGGTCTCGTCGATGAAGTCTTCGAGTACCCCACCACCGAGAGCAAGGACGCCAACTGATTCAGTCGGGAGCAGGATCCATGAGCAGTCTCATACCAATCGTCATCGAGAAGGAAGGGCGCGGGGAACGCGCCTACGACATCTTCTCCCGCCTTCTGAAGGATCGCATCGTGTTCTGCAGCGGTGGGGTTTCCGACGGCATGGCGAATCTCATCGTCGCCCAGCTGCTGTTCCTCGCCAACGAGGATCCGGAAGCCGACATCAGCCTCTACGTGAACTCGCCCGGCGGAAGCGTCACCGCGGGTCTGGGGATCATCGACACGATGAACTTCATCCCCTGCGACGTGGCCACCTTCATCATCGGACAGGCCGCCTCGATGGGATCCCTCATCTCCTGTTCCGGAGCCAAGGGCAAGCGTTGCTGCCTGCCCCATTCCAAGAACCTCATGCACCAGCCGCTGCTGGGCGGAGTGCTCGAGGGACAGGCCACCGATCTGGAGATCGAGGCCCGCGAGATGCTGCGGCTGCGTGAACAGCTGTACGGGATCTACGCGACCCAGACCAGCAAGGATCCGGAGCAGATCGCCGCGGATTGCGAGCGCAACAAGTGGCTCGATGCCCAGGAGATGGTCTCGTACGGACTTGCCGATCGCATCGTCGAGCGGCTGCCCGGTCCGGACGCTTCGTGATCTCCGGCCCGCCGATCCGGGCCTTCGGACTGCAGGCGGTCGCCTTGGGTCTGTTCGTCTGCATCGTGTCCGGCTGCAACGATTCGAGCCGTACGGCCAGCGCCAGACTGCGAAGAGAGGTCTTCGATCTCCAGCAGGAGGTTGCGCGTCTGGAACTCCGGGAGTCCGAACAACGCATCCAGTTCGAACAGGCGACGACCGACCGGTCCGATCTGGACCATGAGGTGCTGGCCAGTACGCCGATGGTGACCGGAATCGGAATGTCCACCTGGAGCGGCAGTCGAGGGGTGCGAACCGACGGTCGAACGACGGTGGAGATCTTCGTGTCCGCGGTCGACGGTCGAAACCGGCCCCTCCAGATGGTCGGTACGGTCACCGCCCGCGCCCTGCTCATTCCCGTGGAAGGCAGTCCGATCGAACTCGGTGCTGCGACGCTGACGCCCTCCCAGCTGCGGGATGCCTGGCGGAATGTGCTGGGCACCCCCAGCTACGTCGTGCAGCTTCCGATCGATCAACCCCTGCCCGAGGGCACGGAGTCCATTCATGTCCGGGTCTATCACGATGACGCCCGAACCGGTCGTCGGTTCGAGACCTCCGGGGATGTCCGTACGGTGGACGGGGAGGCAACGGTAGAATGAAGGTCATGCGAACCACCCTGCTCATCCTCGGCCTGCTGCTCACCCTCCTCGGACTGGGCGGCTGCTACCGTCCCCTCTTCACCGAGGATCTTCCCAGGCACCAGTACCTCGAGTACGACCAGGCTCGCAACGGAATGCAGCCCACGGAGGATCCCGACGTCTTCGGCAATCCGCAGCCGGCCCTCCGGCGTCGGCTCGATCCGCAGTAGTCCGATCCCGGGTCCGAGAACTCGATGTCCCACGGGGATTGGAGCCCTCTTCGTTCAAGACCGGACCCAGTTCTGATCGATAGAAAGTGTGGAGCATTTAGCAGGCAGACGGTGGCGTACTTCCACTCGACATCACGAGCGAAGCGATCGATCTCTCGGCGGACGCAGATCGTCTGGGCGAGTTTCGTCACGTCCATGTGTCTGGGTGTCGGGCTTCTGAGCCTCGATACCGGCAGCATGGCCGGAGGGGGGTTCCCCCTGACGAATCTTGCCGACATCGACGAGGTGCTCGAGGGCCGGGACACGATCTTCGACATCGAGGCGACTCTGGACCGACCCCGCTGGACGGGTATCGTGATCCACCATCTCGGACGCCCCTTCGGGACGCCCGAATCCATCCACCGGCAGCATCTCGGATACGGATACCAGGGTCTGGGCTACCACTTCATCATCGGCAACGGCAACGGTCTGGCGGATGGTGAAATCCACGTCGGCTACCGATGGGACGATCAGCTTCCCGGGGCCCATGTCGTGGGATCCGCAGGTTCGGTACACAACGCCCACTCCATCGGGATCTGTCTGGTCGGAAACGGCGATCGACAGCCGTTCACGCAACGTCAGATGACCCATCTGGTCCGGCTGATCCAGCGTCTCCAGCAGGAACTCCGGATTCCCCGGGATTCGGTCTGGCTGCACAGTGATCTGGCCGAGGGAATACAGAATCCGGGCCGCTTCTTCGCATCCGGGCAGCTGCAGGAGCAGCTTCTGGACCCGGCTCGTTGATCACAACCGCCCTCTGGGATACTCTGAACGACTCATTTCACCACTTGGCGCTGTCCCTGTCGCCATTCTTCAACCGGTCTCAGCGAATCCCGGGTAGTCCATGTCCCCAGCACAGAAGATCGGCAACTTCACGATTCTCGCCAAGCTTGGCGAGGGTGCCGAATCGCATATCTACGCCGTTCAGGACAACAAGACCAAGCAGGTCTGGTCGCTGAAGCACGTGGTGCGGGACGAGGAGCGGGACGCGCGATTCATCGAGCAGGTCGAACGTGAGTACGAGATCGGTTCGAAGTTCGATCATTCCGCTCTCCGGGCGGTGCAGAAACTGATTCGACACCGCCGGATGTTCAAGACCCATTCCGTCTCGTTGATCATGGAACTCGTGGACGGTGTCTCACTCGACCAGCAGCTTCCCACCAGCCAGAAGGGGGCGGTCGAGGTGTTCCGTCAGGTTGCGGAGGGACTGCTGCACATGCACGGACGCGGCTATGTCCACGCCGACATCAAGCCCACCAACATCCTGCTCATGGAGGATGGCGGTGTCAAGATCATCGATCTGGGCCAGGCCTGTCTCATCGGTACGGTCAAGAAGCGAATCCAGGGGACGCCGGGGTACATGGCTCCCGAACAGGCGCACCGTCAGGCGATCACGCCCAAGACCGATATCTACAACCTCGGAGCCATGATGTACTGGGTGCTCGTACGCGAGGTCATCCCCACCGTCATGCCACCCAAGGGGAGCGAAGGCACCATCTACTCGGGAGCACTCGAGACGGAGGACATCAAGCCGCCGGTCGCTCCCCACGTCAAGAATCCCAAGGTGCATCCGCTGCTCTCGCGGCAGATCATGGACTGCGTCCAGCTCGATCCGAAGGACCGCCCCGCCTCGATGGAGGTGATCGTGAATCGACTGGAACTCATCCTGGATGTATTGGAGAATCCGGCCGAACCGGCGCCAGAGATCGTCGGCGACGAGGACACCCGGGCCTGATCCGTCCGGGACGGACAGGGTCCCCGGCGCCGTGATGCACGACACCTTCTCCACACCGATTCCCGAAGACGTGGCGGGCTGCTGCCTCCTCTGATGTGACCGGGGATGCGATCCTGGTGGTGCGGAAATCGAACTTCGAGGTCTGGACGGTGAACACGATGCGTTCATCGACTCCATTGATGCCGCGATCCGCGGAGGCTGGGATCCATGCTCTGGCACCCGGAGGTTCGAGCGTGGTCCACGTGGATTCTTCCGAAACCGTCACCATGACCCCTTCGATCGCGGATGGAGCGGAAGGCCGTCCCGAAATCAACGCATTTTGGTCCCGTTGGGACGATGAATGGGGCATGACGGGATTTCTCGGTCGATGGTTGGAGCGGATACATCCTCGGGATGGAGTGGATCCATCCATTCGCACCGCCTTTGAACAGGCCCTCGAGATCGAGGGTCGCATCACTCTGATCCAGCCGGATTTGGAGACGGGGGAGACCGTCACCTACCGTGCGATGCTCGAGCGGCTCGATGACGATTCGTTCCTCGTGCTTGCGCCGGACAANCTGCCNGCNCGGGTTGGTGATGTGTTCGAGATGGCGGTTCTGGGTCGATCCGGTCGTCACTGCGGGATGGTCGAGCTGATCGGTCACGAACAGGTGCCCAGNGGTGGGCAGCATCCGATTCCCGGCCTTCGCTTCTCGTATCCACCTTCGCTCGATCACAACGAACGTCGCAGGGCGCATCGTGTNTCCGTCGCCTTTGATCTGGCACCCCGGGGTCGAATCTTCGATGGACGGACCAGCGGCCCGGTCGAGGTCTCGATCCTGGATCTGAGCATCGGCGGCATGCAGCTCAAGTGCAACGCTCATGCGGATCGCTTTTCCACCGGGCAGACGATCGATCTGGATGTCAATCTCCCCGATCCGGTGGGCAGCATGCTCATTCCGGCGAGGATCGCATCCATTCGAGACGATGAGTCCGGTCAGCAGCGACTGGGGATCGCCTTCACCCAGGCCGTCGAAGGCATGGCCCAACTGGTCCGGTCCATCGAGGTCCGCCGGGCCGGACGCCGCCGCACCGAGCGGGTCTGAGGTGTCACCGGATGCAAGCCGATGACCACGTCTGTCTCTGTTTCCGTGTCAGCCAGCGAAAACTGGTCAACTGGCTCAAGCGTGAGCAGCCGGCCGTGGCTTCCCGCATGAGCGAGTGCCTGGGTGCCGGAACCGGTTGCCAATGGTGCGTTCCATTCCTGCGGAAACTGCATTCCCAGTGGAGAGCCGGCGAGGAGCCGGGACTCACCGTGTCACCCAATCGCTATGCGAGCAGCCGTGATGCATACCGGAACCGTGGGAATCACACCCAGACCTGACAGATGAGGACCGACTGGGGGCCTACCTTCCCCTGCATCGTCCCGATCGTGCTGCTGACGAACTTCACCTCGTACTGGGGATGCTGGTCGAGCCATTCGTTGATCGACTGATCCATGTAGGCCACCGCATCCTCGGTGAGCTTCGTGAAGAACGATCGGCAGTGGATGGCGCCCCGCCCGGTCGTATTGGGAGTCCGTGTCCAGTCGTCCTCGTGGAACTTGGACCGTCCCATGGCCTTGATCTTCTTTCGCAGCCCCTCGGGACCCTCGCCTTCCGCAACCGGCAACTCCTCGTCGCTCGAATGCTCGACCGGCAGATCCGGAGGTAGATCCGGATTCCGGAAATACTTTTCGTCGTCGCCGGGGGGGAGGTGCGTCATGGAGCATCCCTTCAGGTTCGGGTTCAGGTTCTATAGATACCCGCAACGCCCTGGACCTGCAGAAAAATTGCGTGTTCAACCGCTCCAGCCCTCGCAAACCAGCTTCCACGATTCCGGGTCGTGTCGAATCGCACGAATCCGCTGCGATCGCCCGGTTTCGGGGCCGGAAGTCCAACGGAGTCGGAGGATTCCACCGGAGATCGGAAGCGGTGCATCGATCAGCATGCCCGCGGCGAGACGCCGGACCGTTCCGCGTCCGTCCGACACGGGGCCTTCGTAGTCGAGGTATCGGGAGCGGTGCGGTGGAAGCGGAGTCGCTTCGGTCTCGTCCCCCACCGCAAGNGCATCGAGTCGATCGACGAGTCTCCAGGTCTGCAGCGGGTGTGCACCGGCGGGATCCGTTGCACACAACCAGTCCACGTGATCCTCGATNGGTCCCCCCGCATGCCACAGCAGGACAAATGGTCTTTCGATGCCGGTGGAGGCTGATTGGCTCGGATCCTCGATCATGGTGTGCATGCTATCCCGAAGGTGGATCGTTGCGCTGGACCAACTGGCCCCGGATCCCACGTCCTCGTATCATGGCCGTGGCTTGAAGCAAGGGAGTGCAAGAGCATGAAGACGCATCGAATCAACGTCGCCGTTCTGGGCCTGGTTCTGCTTGGCATCGGTGGTTGCACCACACAACCGACCACCACCACCCTGCGGGAACGTGCGGGTGACGCCCTCTGGCAGGAGCGGTACGGGGAAGCCGAGACCCTCTACGGAGAACTGGTCGACCGCTATCCGCAGGACTGGCGAGTCCAGTACGGATTCGGCGNGAGCTCCATGCACACCGGCAATCTGTCCGATGCCCGCCAGGCGCTTGAAATCGCCCACACGCTCCGGCCCGCAAACCGCGACATCGCCATCGATCTGGCGGAAGTCATGTTCCTGCAGGACGATCGCAACGGACTCTTCCTGTTCCTTCGCGATCGTGCCGAAAGNCGCAGCGACTCGAGGGACTGNCTCCTGCTGGCCGAGTACTCGCTGATGACCGAAGACCCGGATTCCGCCCGGGAATGCATCGAGCAGGCCATGATCGTCGACGACGCATCGTCGGCGGCCACCTGGCTGGATGCCGCNACGCTGAGCGAGCGAATGGGTGATCTCGACAGCGCCATGATGTACCTGCGAACCGCCTACACGATCGAACCCGACAACACGGTGGTTCAGGATCGCCTTCGTGCCCACGGCCTGGTGCCCGGACCGACGCTTGCGATGCCGAACGATCCCGCATGACGGCACCCGACGCGACGCGATCACTGCTTCAATGGATCGATCCGCTCACCGATCCGGCGCGGATGCGCCTGCTGAGCCTGCTGGATACGCAGGAGATGAGCGTGGGTGAGCTGGCCAGTGCGCTGCAGCTGCCCCAGTCCACGGTCTCCCGGCATCTCAAGCGCCTCTTTGAATCAGATTGGGTGGTCCGACGGAGCGAGGGTACGGCCGCCCTGTACCGCCGTGCATCCTCCGGACTCGATGCGGTGGCTCGTGAACTCTGGGAACTGGCCCGTCGTGATTGCGAAGCCGATCCGCAGTGTCGCGAAGACGCCCGGCGGGCGGCGGAGGTGATCGCCCAGCGGCGTGTCGACAGTCGCCGCTTCTTCGGTCAGGTCGGCGGCGAATGGGCGGATCTCAGGCAGGAGCTCTTCGGTGCGGGACTGACGACCGAGGGTCTCCTTGGACTCCTCGATCCTGCGTGGACCGTGGCGGATCTGGGATGCGGCACCGGAATCACCGCTGCGGCACTGGCTCCCTGGGTTCGTTCGATCCACGTCATCGACCGTGAGCCGGCGATGCTCGAAGCGGCCCGGGTCCGACTCGAATCATTCGACAACATCGAGTTCCACCAGTGCGATCTGTCGGTGCTGTCCCTGGACGATGCATGCGTCGACGCCGCCATGCTTTCCCTGGTGCTGCATCATGTGCCCGAGCCGGAGCAGGTGGTTCGCGAAGCGGCGAGAATCCTCCGGCCCGGCGGTCGGCTCATGATCCTCGACATGGCCGAACATGATCGGGAGTCTTATCGCGACACCATGGGCCATCTTCATCTGGGATTCCCCGATGAGGTGGTGGATCGGTGGTGCAAGGCATCGGGTCTCACCAATGCAGGCCGTCGGCGTCTTCGTGCGGCACCCGAGGCGACCGGACCTCCCCTGTTCGCGGCCACGCTCGTCAAATAGTCACTCGTCGAGCAGACTGCTGCCGACCGGCTCCGACGGATCTTCAACCGGTTCCAGTGGAATGATCTCCACGGCTTCCTCGACCGGTTTTCGTTCGGGAAGCCAGATCTGTTCGAGCAGTTCGAGGAACGCCTCGTCTCCCCGGACTCGTCGCATTTCCCGGAGGCCCTGCTCGATCATCGCGGGGTTGTCGGTCTGATGTCCGATGTAGGCCAGAAGGAACGCATATCGATCGCTGTCCGCCTCCGAGGTGATGCGCCGATTGAGTTCACGCACCGCCCGCTCGAGATCCTCCGGAAGCGGCAGAAGGGTCTTGCTGTACACGACATCGATCATCTCGGGCTGGAATCCGAGCAGGCTCTGGAGCGTCAGGGCACTGGTCAGGTAGAGTCCGCCACCGAGCTGGGCGTGGGCCAGACCGGCCGTGGCCAGGGGATTTCCCGGTTCGAACCGCAGAGCCCGATTGAAACGTCGTTCGGCCCAGTAGTACTCGCCGGTGCTCAGCTTGTCCTGGGCACCGAGGATGAGTTCCGAGATACGGGTCTTGTCGTCGGACGAGAGCATCTCGACCTTCTGGCCGTGCCGCAGGATCTGTCCGAATTCCTCCAGCGGCATCAACGACGGTTCCTCGACCTCCGGCGTCGTTTCGGCACCGGGGATCGTCGGGCGGGGCGGAGTGTCCGGAAGCACGTCATCTTCGCCGGTACCCGCAAGGTTGGTCGGATCGAGACCGGCGGGTGCCTCCTGCAGTCCATAGCCGTCCATGACCTCCTTGAGGACATTCTGGTAGTCGTTCTGCAGCATGGTCAAGGCTCCGGGATCCGAGACGCCGTCCTGCTGCCGGACCTCGTCGTAGCGGTCCGCGATCTCCATCAAGAGCTGATCCATCGTCCGGTAGTCACGGTTGTCGATTCGGGTTCCGTCCGCCTCGTTGCTGATGCGATCGTCGATCTGGGACAACGCATCGAAGTTGGGACGCCACGCCGCACCGATGTTGTTCATGCCGCGACCGAGTCGCTGGTCCTCCTGCACTCTGGCCAGGTCGTATTCGGTCAGACCCATCTCGACGTGCGATGTCGGATACGGAAGCGGAGCGATGCCCTGCAGTGTGGTGGCGGAATAGCGCACCGGAACGTCGGCCGAGGACCGCCCGATGCCGACGTAGTCCGGCTGGGTGTTGATGTCCCGGAGTTCGTATTCATTGCGAAGCAGATTGCTCCGTCGATTGTCCCGCAGGAACCGGTTCGGTGTACCGATGCCGTAGGTGACGGGTCGATTTCGGTCGTCCGTCTCGAGATCGACGTAGTCGGTCTTCGAGACGTCCCGGGCCCGAACCCCGCCGAACTCGTTGGACCCGCCCAGGCCGTAGTTGCCGAGTCCCCGTCCCATGGCGAACCGTCCTGGATTGTCGGCCTTGGAGTTGTAGAAGAACGGGTTGTAGTAGCCGCCGCCGTTGTTCGCCGCCACGGCCCCCATGCCTCCGCTGCCGCCGCTGCCCACGAGTTCCGTGGTCAGGTTGCCGAGGTTCTCCCAGTACCATGGATTGTTGTAGAGGGAATCCGCGTAGAAGGACATCTCGGAGTTGGCACGCCGGAAGTCCTCGTTCGAACGGAAGCCGATGGACTGGTTGAACCCCCGACCGTCGGCAGCCCGCTGGGACAGCGAGAATCGGTTCTGCTCGGCACGGACGCGTCCGGTTTCGGTGTTTTCTCGACCTCGGGTGCTGATGTTGCCGTCGAGGGCGTGCCCATCGCCCAGCGCGTTCTGGGCGACCGCCGGTGCCGCGGATGCGAGGACGGTGGTCAGGGTGATCAGGTGGAATCGGGTCGGTGACATCGGCATGTTCATGGTAGCCCTGTTTCAATCTCCGACCGGCTCCGGGAGGGGAAATGGACCGGAATAGGCACTTCATCGTCATTCCTGCCGTCATGGCTACAATGGCCATCCCGTGACGAACACCCGATACATCACCACTCCGATCTACTACGTGAACGATCGTCCGCACATCGGTCATGTCTACACGACGACCATCTGCGACGTCTGGGCCAGATTCATGCGTCTGCTCGGTGACGATGTCTTCTTCCTGACCGGGACCGATGAGCACGGCCAGAAGGTCGAACAGTCCGCGGCGGCGCGCGGCGTCACCCCGTTGGAACTGGCGGACGAGAACTCGGCCGAGTTCCGTCGCATCATGGGTATGTTCGATCTCACCAACGACGAGTTCATCCGGACCACCGATCCCCGTCATGAATCTCAGGTGCAGTCGCTGGTGCAGCGTCTCATGGATTCCGGCGACGTCTACCTCGGCACCTTCGAGGGTTGGTACGACGCAGGGCAGGAGGAGTACTACACCGAGACCAAGGCCAGGGACGTCGACTACACATCCCCCATTTCGGGCAAGCCGTTGGAGCGGGCCACGGAGGAGAACTACTACTTCCGTCTCAGTGCCTACCAGGATCGGCTGGAGGCGATGTTCGAATCGACTCCGGGGATCGTTCGACCCGATGCTCGGCGAAACGAAGTGCTCGGTCGTCTTCGCGAAGGCCTGCAGGATGTACCCATCAGCCGGACGAACTTCGCCTGGGGAATCGGAGTGCCCGGCGCCGGTGAACACGTGATCTACGTGTGGATCGATGCGCTGTTCAACTACGTCACGGCCCTTGGTCTGGCCGATTCCGAATCGGACTGGTACGCCGCCCGTCGTGGATACTGGCCGGCGACGGTCCAGGTGATCGGCAAGGAGATCCTCTGGTTCCACGCCGTGATCTGGCCAGCCCTGCTGATGGCTCTGGAACTTCCCCTTCCCGGGTGTGTCTACGCGCATTCGTTCTGGATCAGCGAGGGCCAGAAGATGTCCAAGTCGATGGGCAACTTCATCGATCTGGAGCAGCTTCAGGACTACATGGAAACCTACGGACGTGATTCGCTTCGCTACTTCCTGGCCACCCAGGGGCCGCTCGGAGCGACCGACGCGGACTTCTCGAGAAGCCAGTTCCACGAGACCTACACGACCGATCTGGTGAACACCTTCGGAAACTGTGCCAGCCGGACCTCGGCCATGATCGGCAAGTACTGCGAGGGTCTCTGTCCGGCAGACAACGGAGTCGGTGTGGACGGGGGCGTGGAGTGGGATCACTTCACGACGGAGCAGGTGCAGGTCGCCGTCGATGCCATGGAATCGTTCGATCTGTCCGGGTCGATCGGAGCTGCGATGGCCATTGTCCGCAGGGTGGATGCCTTCATCAACGACACCGAGCCGTTCAAGCTGGCCAAGGATCCGGCGGCGGCGGAGACCGTGGGGAACATCCTGTACCGATGCGCCGAGGCGATCCGGATCGCCGCCTGCCTGCTCGAATCGACGATGCCCGATCGCATCGCCTCCCTGCGAGCGGCCTGGAATCTCGGGGAACCGAGTGGTGACCTGCGATCGGAGTGCGCCTGGGGACGACTCGCCGAGGGAACTCCGATTGCAAAGGTGGCCCTCTTCCCGCGGGTCGAATCACCAGAAGGCTAGTTTCAGGCTTTCAGATCGATGCGGGTCAACGATGGGGTTCGCCCGTCGGGCTGGTTCTCTCGCCGCTCCTGATGGGATCGCTCGTCCGAGTTTTCGGCCAGGCGTTCGACCGCCTCCCTGAGTTCCACCCCATCGATCTGAAGATCGATCCGGTCCGCCCGGGCCAGGATCGTTTCGGCGGCCGCCGCACGCCGACGGCTGCGATCGCGACCGGTCGTCTGTCCCGCCCTGCCGGCCCGGCTGATGGATGCGGTCACGGATGATGGCAACAAAGGCATGGTGTTCCTATCGGCACAACGATGGTCCGGGTTGGAATGTGGTGTCCGCTCAGTCTGCGGACGGGGGAAGAACGGCCATGATCGTGCGGCCTCCCCGCACCTTGTCGCCCACGGCGATGCGGACGTCGACCTGATCGGGGCGGGGAAGGATCAGCTCCGTGGTGGATCCGAACTTGATCATTCCCCACCGCTGTCCCTGCTGCAGGCGGTCCCCCTCGACGAGGGGGCAGACGATGCAGCGTGCGATCATGCCCGAGACCTGCCGCATGCCGAATCGCTCGCCGTCGGGCAACGACAGCAGGATCACGTTCGACTCGTTGACCTTTGCCGACTCCTCGGTCTGGGCGTTGAGGAACCGTCCCTTGCGGTAGACCGTTCCGTGGACGGTGCACGCGCAGGGGGCTCGATTGATGTGCACGTTGAGCACGCTGAGGAAGATTCGAAGCACGATCGCCGGTTGTCCATCGGTGGCTTCGTGCCGGTCGACATGTTCGATGGCGGAGATCACTCCGTCGGCCGGTGCAATCATGGTGCCCGCGTCGAGTCCGGTCGGAATGCGGCGGATCGGATCGCGGAAGAATGCGGCGACGGCGAACCAGGCCACGGCGNCCGGGATGGCAAGTATCCATCCCGGAAACGGATACCAGTTCGGAAGGACGAANAGCAGAATCAACGGAACGGCCACCACGGTGGCGAGTCCCCATTCACGTATTCCGTACCTGGTCAGTGGCATTCGAGGGTCGTACTACGGGATCACTCTGACGCTCGACCGATGAACATACCGGCGAGCATGGCAAGAACGGCTACACCGGCGAGGCCACCGGTCCAGATCCAGATGCTCTCGCTGATCGTCATGGCCAGCGAGGAGGTTGTCCCGCTCAGTTCCACGATCAGGATGATCATGAGCACGACCAGTGCAATCATGGCGCCGATCGAGGCTCCGATGGCCAGACCGGAACCCGATCCGTCGTAGGATTCCACGGTCATCGGTGCGCCGGGCATCGTCCGGGCGGCCACTGTGCCCCCATCGCCGATTGCGGGCGCGCCGCCGGAATCGGTTTCATCCGCTCCGGCGGCTTCGAAGAGCCCCGATGCGTTGGCCGGGATCTCGAAGTTGTCGTCATCGCTGTTGAAGGCGTCCTCGAGGAGTTCGGCCCCGAGGGTCGTGTCGTCGGACTCCCGGGTCAGATCCAGCAGGCCGCTTCCGGAGCCGACGGACTCGAGGGTCAGATCGTCGTCCATGCCGTCCCCGACGCGGGTGGCACCGGCATCATCCTCCATCGACATGTCGTCTCCGGTTCCGAAGGCGGAGAGACCTGCGGCATCGGACGATCCGCTGAGGTTCATGCCGGAGGATCCTCCCGTCAGACCCAGCGCGGCGGAGTCGGCAAGTCCGGCACCGCTCTGTCCGCCGGTCAGGCCGAGGGCCGATCCGGTGTCGCCACCGGTCAGTCCGAGACCGATCCCGGAACCGCTTTCCGCATTGGTGTCCCCGAGATCGATGAACACATCACCGGAATCCTCATCCACACCAGCCAGCAGATTGATCTGCTCGACCTTGAAGACCAGTTCATCCTTGTCTCGGAACTCCTGGAGCTGGCCGCTGCTGACCATCTCACGTACCTCGTCCTCGCTCTTGCTGAGGATGGAGCAGACTTCCTGGATGGTGTAGAACATCTTGTCCATGCGTGGTTCACTCCGGGCTCTGGCGAATCGGTTCTATTCGATCCTGGGGGGCGTTTCCGGGGCTGCTGAAGGCTGCCCGCGGAGTACGCGTGAACGGTTCACGGTACCCAATTCGGGCATCTCGGGCAAGATCCGGCCTGCTGGGCCTGCATGTCCAGTTGATGCCTGATCTGAGGCCGATACGAGGTGGGTGACCAGCCTTCACGGGTGATCAGGTGGCCCTTCCGGGCTGGGTCCGGCACGGCTCTCAGGGCCGGGATGCCACGGTGGATTCGACGGGTGCAGGTTGGTTCACAAAAGCCCGAACCAGA
>PAAB01000063.1 GCA_002591705.1 Phycisphaerae bacterium | reverse complement strand
TACGAACGGTTGACGGCGGCCTGGATGTTGCCGCTGGCAATGCCCCCTCCCTCGGCGGGTGAACCGAAGTGGACATTCACCACGTGCGAGCCCGTGGCGTCGGGACGAAAGCGTCCCTGGTACCGGCCCGGTCCGATCTGCTGGAGATCCAGCGGCTGCACCTCGCCGGCGGGTGAGATCACGGAGGCCCTGGTCTGCAGGAAGTTGAGGAATCCGGCGTCGGCCTCCAGCGCCTCGAGATCGACGACCATGTCCCCATCCTCTTCACGCGTCCCGAGCACGAACTCCGAAGGGGTCACCGGCCGCATGACCCAGCGCAGACTCTGCTCCCAGAACGCCGGGAAGGAGGACCAGCCGACCCATCGCCCCCCCCAACGCCCGGTGACATCGCTCATGAATGCGATCGAGCGACCGAGCCCGAAGTTCCACCAGGCGTAGATCGGATCGGCTCCCTGATCGGTCGGAATGGCGAAGGTGGTCTGCGCGAGTCCCTCGCGGGGCGCGACCAGATCGAATCCCAGAACGGGCGGTACGGTGTCGAATCCGGACACCGGTCCGGGCAGCGCGTTGGTGCGCTGCGGCTGGTACGACCCCTCCTGGATCAGCGAGCGAACGACCAGCTGCGCCTCCTTGATGAAGATCTGGGGAAGCTGCGTCGGATCATCGACGCTGTAGAAGTCGCCACCGGTCACGTTGGCCACCGTCTGCATCGTCCCCCGGGCGGTGGGAACGTGCGGGCCGACCAGCACCGTCGAACAGGTCACATTCGCATCGACGTACGCCTGAAGGAGCGATCGGGTCGGAGGCTGCGGATCACCGTCGGAGATGATCACCACGTGGCGTGCACCGGCATCGACTTCCTTGAGTCCGGCCAATGCCATCTGCATGGCGGGAGCGAACTCGGGCATGTCGCCGTACCGAAGCTGTCCTGCTGCCGCCATGGCCGCGACCTTGTCCCCGACGATCTGCATCGGGAACGCCCACACCGTGCCGCTGCCGTTGACGAACTCCAGAATGCCGACGAGATCGAGCGAGCTGAGCGCCTCGATCGCGGCCTCTGCGACCCGCTGGCCCCAGTAGTTGCCCTGGGGCATCTCGCAGCTGTGGACCACCAGCGCCAATGCCCCCTGCAGCATCTGGCGATTGGCGGGGGGATCCAATTTCACCGGCAACGCCTCGGCCAGCGGAGAATCGATCCATCCGCCCGCTCCGAATGAGCTCGGACCACCGGTCATGAGCAGCCCGCCACCGGTGTCGTGCACGTAGGCGCGAAGCGCATCGACCTGCTGCCCGCTGAAGGACCACCGGGGCACGTTCGCGAGGACGATGGCGTCCCAGGCCAGCAGCGGCACCAGACCGTTGCCGATGGTCGAAGGCGTCCGAACCGTGGTCTCGATGCCCACTTCCTGCAGGGCCGCAGCGAAGGCCGTGACCTCCATCTGGTCTTCGGCGATGATGAGCACGGATCCGGATCCATCCACGAAGGTCACCGCGGTCGCGCGGTTGTTGCGGACGATCGCGTCCATCGAGGCGTCATCCGCCTCGAACACGGCCTCGAACTGCTGGGGACCACTGCCCCGCAGGTCGACCGTCACACGTTCGACGCGGGTTCCGCCGTCCAGAGCGAGGGGGATGTCGTCCCCCAGTGGTACACCGTCGTGCAGAAGCACGAGTCGGCCCGTCGCACGCCCCTGACTCTGCAGCACCACGGTCAACTCCACCGCCTGCCCCTCTCGGGCACGGGCCGGTGCCAGCAGTCGGTCGACCAGCACTTCGTTGGCGTGCGTGTACTCCAGCGGCAGCACGTCGATGGGAATGCCACCGTGTCGCGCGAGATCGGCCGCGGCGAGAATGGAGCCGCGAGTCTCGTTGCCGTCGGAGACGATCAGGATCCGATTGGCCGTCTCCTGCGGCAGCAGTCCCTTGGCCAGCTCCACCCCTCGAAACAGATTCGTCTCGGAGATGTCGGCGGGTTCACCGGACAGATCGATGATCGATGCGACGTCCGGCATGGCCGACGGGACGGCGTCGAGTCCGGACTGGACCACGGCGATCCGATCGCCCGCCTGTCGCCCGGGGCCCTCGGCGGCCGATTGCAACCAGTCGACAGCCTGCTCCAGCAACTGGGCAGGGACACTCCGGCTTCGGTCCAGCACGACCGCCACGGTGACGCCTTCGCCCTCCTGCTGCCAGGCGGGCCGGGCCAGGGTCGTGGCGAGCACGAGGACCAGCAATGTTCGCAGCGACACCACGATCGTGGTGCGGGTCCGGGACAATCCGCCACGACTCGACCACGACAGCAACCACACCGGCACGAGCAGCAGCACCAACAGCAACCAGCCGGGATGTTCAAAGGTGATCGGCATGCGTCCGGAGCCCCGCAGGCATCATACTCCTGCCCCTGCCGCGTCGATCATCTGCACCCGGTCATTGCCCGAATCCAGGATGTAGATCGTCTCTCCCATGCGGTCAACGGACCACGGAGCGTTCAACTGGTCGGGGCCGTGCCCGTGCGAGCCCCAGGCCCCCAGCCACCGCCCCTCGGGATCGAAACGCTGGATGCGCGAGGAGCCGAACTCACTCACCAGCAGCGACCCGTCCTCGAGCAGGACCAGATCGTACGGATAGTGCAGCGAACCGGGGTCCCGGCCGACGCTTCCGATGATCCGGATCACGTCACCGTCGAGCCCCAGGACCTGGATGCGATGGTTGCATGAATCCGCCACGTAGAGCCGCTCCCTGCCGGCATCGATCACGATCGACTGCGGGCGGTTGAACTCCCCCGGTGCTTCTCCGAACCGGCCGATGACCGATCGCACGGTCCCGTCGGATTCGAACACCTGGATGCGGTCGTTTCCTCCGTACTCCGAGACGTAGATCGTGCCCCCGGGGCCGAAGGCGACATCGGTCGGGTAGGTGAACTCGCCCGGCGCCTGCCCGAAGGTCCCGAAGCGGACGACCTCCTCGCCCTCGGGGGTGAACTCGATCACCCGAAACTCGTGCGTGTCGGCGACGAAGACGTTGCCGCCCGGACCGACGGCGACCCCGGTGGGCTTTCCATTTTCGAACACCGGCATCGTCCAGTCGCGAAGCCATCGCCCCGCCCTGTCGAAGACCTGCACCCGCGCGGTCTTGTCGATGACGTACACCCGTCCGGAATCAACGTCGGTCGCGATCGCCCGCGGATACACGAACTGACCCGGACCACGACCGGGATGGCCGAATCGCTGGGTGACCGGAAGCGGCTCCGTCCGGGAACCGTCGCCGGTCGGTCCGCAACCCGGAGGAACAACCACGCACGAAAGCAGCAGCACCGGCACGAGCATCGAACGCACCCGCCGGTTCCACACCGCAACCACCCCCCCGGTGACGAGGGCCGCCATGAGACCGGCCACCAGCAGCGCGGCGATGGTCATCACCACCGTGTCGGGCCGCTGGTAATGCATCGCATTCAGGAGACTGACGGCCAGTGGCGGTTCCGCCGCCGGAGGAGCCACCATCGCCGCCAGCGGAATGTCGCCCAGGGCCAAAGCGGCTCCGAGCATGACGGTGGCGACCGAGGCGATGACCAGTCGTGGCCGCAGCGCCGCGATCAGCCCTCCATCGTGCTCGAGCCGCCGGGCCGAACGCAGCAGTTCGGGTTCCGAGCGCACCACCCAACGTGCAAGCAGGACGGGGATGATGGCCGTCCGCGTTGCCAGCGCCAGCAACAAGGCGAGTCCGGACGCATGCACGCCGGTGCGAAGGGCCGGCGCGTCGGCACGATTCCATGCGGACTCGACCGCCAACCCCAGCATGGTGCCCGGGACGAATGCACAGGCGATCCAACCGATCGACAGCACCACCGCCGTCCAGCGGAACCGGGGCGAGTCGTCGGACCAGAGCCGCACCAGCAGCCACAGCGGCAACAGCCCGGCGACTCCGACCGCCGCCGCACGCGACAGGGCCTGCAGCAGGCTGCTCCCGTACAAATCCATGTAGGCGGACCAATCCAGCGATCCGGCCTGCCACCACTGCAACACCGTGGGCAGCAGGTACGACACCGACCACAGGGTTCCGAATGCCATCCAGGCCGACGGACGAACCACGGGGGCCGCGTGCTGCAGTTCGGCATCGGGCAGCCGGAGAGTACGCCATACCAACCCGGACACCACCAGCGCGAGCAACCAGGACGGCCACGCCAGCGGCAGCAGATCGATCGGCCTGGCTCCCAGCGCCTCCATGGCTCGCAACTCGTTCGACACGGTGTAGATGCCGGCGAGATCGAAGCAGGTCGTGTTGGCAAAGGTGAGCATCCAAACGAGCAGGAATCCCAGAAGGAGTCCGGACGAATCGTGGCGAAGACGCTGGGTGATCCGCTGGGTCATGGGAGCACCGTCCATGGCAAGTTGATCCGATCGCTGGGACGACCAGGTCGATGCCATCGGCACGGCGCAGAGCGTGACGAGCGGCCAACTCCACGCGATCATCGAGACTCCGAGCGTGCACCATCGCGCCATCGACAACGCCCCGTTGGACACGAGCCAGCCGTGCAACGCCGAATCCGCCGGCCAGGCCTGCCACCACGAGGAAAATATCGCATATCCGGGAAGCACGATGGGCAGCAGCAGGAGCACGAGGATCACGGCACCTCGTCCGGATCGGGCCCGTGCCGCCAGGAGACGCGCCGGCCCCCACCCCACCATCGTGGCGCACAGGGCGATGCCCGTGCACCAACCAATCGTCGTCCACCAGAGCTGCGAGGGTGTGTGCAGCGAGGGGCCCAGATCGCGGGAGGGTGATGCACCAAAGAGGACGAAGGCCATCATCGGCCAGAGCACGCTGATCAGAAATACGATCGATGCCGACCACCAGCACACGGCACGCATCACGGTTGCGGCTCCGCATTCCGAAGGGTTTCGACCGTGCGGCGAATGACCTCCGGCCCGACGCCGGATGCCGCAGCAAGGTCGACCTGCAACGGATCCTCGACGACCAGATCGGGGAATGCCGCCGCGACCGACGGCTGCAACGGCACGTTTCCGGAAAACGACGACGCGAGCCTGCGCGCCGTGTCATCGGACAACAGAAACTCCAAAAGGGCCCTGGCCTCTTCGCGTCGCGAGGTGCCCTCGACCATCGCAACGGTATTGGGCATTAGGAAGGTTCCGCCCCCTTCCTGATCGTGATGGCGGGGATAGAGCATCTCCACCTGCACTCCTCGTGCCCGGGCCGCCCGAACATCATCGGCATCGGTGAAACCGATGTCCGCCTCGCCACTGGCGACCTGGTCGACCACCGCGGCGTTGCCTCCGGGCAGGAGCCGCACCCGACTGCGACGGAGACCTTCCAGAAACTCGTCGAACCGCTCGGGCGCATCCCGGTCGGTCCACGCCGTCGCCATCGCCGCCAGATGCCCCCCTGTCGTGCCGAAGCGGGGATCCGCCATGACCAGGCGGTCCGTGAAGGTCCCGTCGACCGCCGCGGACCACGATCGGGGCCGATCCGCCTCCGCCAGTCGCTGCGGATCGAACACGATCACCCGGGGCCGGGGGGAAAATGCGAACCATCGGCCACCCTCGTCACGGTGCGCCGGTGGCCAGACGACTTCGGGACAGGTGGCGAAGATTCCCTCGTTGGCCAACTCGATGGTCTGCATCGCTTCGGAGGACCAGAAGACGTCGGCCACCGGCGCATCGTGTTCGGCCCGCAGACGCTGCACGAGACCGGTGGTCTTGCTCGCCTCGGAATCACCGATCATCAGCACCTCGATACCGGTGGCCTGCTCGAAGGCATCCAGCACTTCACGGGCGATCTGCNCGTCCGCGGACACGTACACCACGACCCGGCGTCCGGCCGGAGAATCGCCGCACCCGACAGGAAGAACCAGCAACAGTGTCGCCACCAGCAACCATCGGATGCCATTCATCATCCTCATTCCTCGGACTTGGAGTCCTCTTCGGACGGTGCGGGNGCATCGTCCTCGGCCGCGTCGTCCGCCTGACCGGCGTCGTACTCGACCGCCTCGGTGACTTCTCCGGCATCGCCNAAGTAGTACTTGATCAGGTCGTGGTACTTGCGAGGCAGTCGATCGTCGTTGAAGGCATCGTCGAATCCGTCACGGGACTTCGAGAGGACATCCTCGAAGTTCACACGGGATTCACCGGTCCGAAGCATTCCCTCCACCTGCTGCTCGGCGATCACCGCACCGCCTTCGGCCGTGGTGGCGGCCTGGACACCTTCCGTCCCCGTCTCCGTGGGAAGCACCGCCTGCTCCTGGCCGCGTCCCTGACGGCCCGGCGTGGAACCGGGACGACCACCGATCTGCTCACCGAGCGACTGGCACTTGCTTCGGCACTGGCCCGAGGTTTCGCGGGCCTGCTTGAGCATCTGCTTCATCTGTTCCATCTTCGACAACTGCTGCGAAAGCTTCTGCCCGGACTGCCCGGTGGTCTTCCCATCCTTGCATTCCTTGCACATCTGTTCCGTTGCTTCGGCGAGCTGCTGCAGTTCCTCCTCCGACAGCTNCTGGGCCTCGACCAGCTCCCTGAGATCCTGCTTCTGCTGTTCGGACAGTTGCTCCGCCTGGTCCATGGCCTGCTCAAGGGACGCCTTGTCGTCGGCAAGCTGCGGATCGAGGCNGGCCTGGCGAAGTGCGTCCTTGAGATCCGAACGATCGTCGGCCAGTTGCTGCAGCTGCTCGGACAGGGATTGGAACTCCTCGGCCATCGACTCCCGCNCGGACTCGGAGAGGTCGCCACGTTCGAGCTGTTCCCGGATCGCCTCGAGTTCGTCGGCGGCTTCGGCGAACTCCCCGCGCGACANTGACTCCATGAGGTCGGTCGTCTGCCCTTGTTCGGGAGATTCAAGGTCNCGCAGCGAGCGACGCATGGATTCCATCGACTGGGCCTCCTTGCCGCTGGTGAGGTCCTCCAACTTGCGCTGCAGCTCCGTCATCTGCTTCAACGCGTCACGCTGCTGCTGTTCTCTGGTCCGATCCGCGTCCATCGCCTGCTCAGCCTCGAGTTCCTCGAGCAGGCCGGACAATTGTTCGCGAAGTTCCGGCTGCTGCTCGATGGAGGCCATGATCTCCTCCATCCCTTCGCCGGGCCGCGGGCCGGCGTCGACGACCCGGGAGCCTTCCGGCTCGGATGCCGCCATGAGATCGGCCTGTCCCAGGAAGCAGGTCACCACCACGCAGAGCACGAGAGCGGGGACGGCCCACCAATGGCCGGGCACCTCGGTGCGCCAGGTGCGTCGAAGCACCTCACTGGTCCGGGGAGCGCTGGCGGCCGCGATGCCGTCGGCCCGCGCCGCCTTCGCGACGGGATCCGAGCGGTCCCTGCAGTACCAGGCGGTCGACAACCGGTCATGGAGTCCCACTCGATCATCGATGGCCGCTGCCAATCGATCGTCCCCCGGTCGACACTGCCACCACGCGAGGGAGACATCGAGCAGCAGCAGCACGACGAGTCCCCCCCCCAGCCACCACCAATCGAAGACCGGTTCGGCGGGAAGTCGTCCGATGATCGCCAGCAGCCACGCGATGCCCGCGAGGAGCATGCCCGTGCGCACCCCCCGCAGGACCGCAGCCTGATTTCGACTGCGACGACGGGCAATGGCAATCAGACGTTCAATGGCATCCATCGGCACGACCTCGAGAACTCGACTGCTTCATTCTATTGCACAAGGGCCGAACAGTAGCGAAATGGCCGCGGCTGTCCCGATCATTCCTCGGTTTCAGTTGCCTGAAGGGCCTTCATTCGAAGCCAGAAGACCAGACCCCAGATACCGGCTCCAATGGTCACCAGAATGACGCCGACTCCACCACCGATGAGGATCGGGAGAAAGACCTCGGAGATCGGATCGGGCCCGAACACGAAGGAATACCGGGCACCATCGCCCACGGCATCGCCCGGACGAACGCCAGAGAGTGTCCAACGCCCGGCTCTGGGGAGGTCCGCATGACCGACTCCGACTCCCCTCCGGTCCCCGATGGTGTAGGTGAGCCCCATCGAATCGACGACCAGAGGAACGGTCTCCTCACCGGTGGAGCTGAACTCGATGTCGAAACGGGGATGCACCGGGTCGCTGCCGTCGACCGTCTCGGCGCAGACGATCCAGCGTCCGGGCTGCTCGACGTCGATTTCCACCGAGCCGGGAAATTCGACCGGCTGCAGGTCGACGGAATTGATCGAGATCACCGTGGCGATCACGCCCGCGGCGATGGCCAAGAGCACCAGCACCAGCGACACGGCGTACCAGGATCTGGATGGAGCATTCGAGTCAGGCATCNCCGATGGTCGACTGCAGGGCCTNGATGACCGCNNNCTGCGCNCCGTCGAGACCACCGTCGAAGCGGGCNCCGCTNGCNTGNACGTGNCCACCACCACCNAGCNGNCGNCTTGCNGCACTGACATCGAAGAAGNNNCCGNCCGGTTCACGCGGCGGCTTCGANCGGAAGCTGATCTTGGTGGCCCCGGACTCCTCCTCGTACATCAGGATGGATGCCTCGACGGTCGACACCCGCAGGGGCTCGTTCACCAGACCTTCCAACTCCTCACGACCGGTCCCCGCGTCGGCGAAGTCCGCCGAGGTAAGCCGCATCACTGCGCACCGGCCCTCGAGTTCCCAGCGGATGGAGGCCAGCGCCCGCCCCAGCAGCAGCAGCTTGCCGGGCGAAGCATTCTGTTCGAGCAGACGGTGCAGCCGGACGCGATCGACTCCGAGCNGCAGCAGGTCCGACGCCATCGCGTAGGCATCGGCATCGGCATTGGAGTGCTGGAACCAGCCGGTGTCCGTGGCGAGGCCGGCGAAGATCGCCTCCCCCGCTCCGCCCCGTGCACCGTCGATGGTGCATCCCATCGACTTGAGCAGGCGATAGACCATCATGGTGCAGGACGCCGCGGTGGTGTCGATGATCCGCTCCGTCGCGATGTCGTCACCGACCGGATGGTGATCGAGGCCGATGACCCGGTCCGCATCCCGCTGCCGCTTCAACCAGTCCGAGAGCGGCCCCACCTGCGTCCAGGATCCGGTGTCGACCAGCATGACCAGATCCGGATCGACCGCGGGCGGTTCGTCCGACACGACGACGGCTCCCGTCCCGGCCAGTTCGATCAGGGAGCGACCGACCGGACCGACGAGATGAATGTCGATCTGCTTGCCGGATCCGATGCCGCGCTGCAGCGCCAAGGCCGAACCGATGGCATCGCCGTCGGGCTTTCGGTGAGTCACCACCACGATGCGGTCCGCCGCATCGATCCGCTCCGCAAGTCGTTCCATGGTGGACGTGGTTGTGTAGTCGGCCATGCCGTGGACTCTACTCCGGGGCGGTCGGAAGTTCCACGCGACGTCGGGTTTCATCCAGATCCTTCTGCAACTGTTCGAGCAGCGGCTCGATGCCGTCGTAGGTGACCTGGGCCCGAAGCCAGTGTTCGAAGCGGACCGAGACGAACCAGCCGTAGTCGTCNACCGGCCCGTCGTAGTCGAGCAGATGGACTTCGCAGACCCGCGGCGTCTCCTCGAAGGTCGGCTTCGTTCCCACGCTGATGGCGGCGCGGTGGAGCTTCCCCGANGGATCGCAGGCGGTTCCGGCGTAGATACCATCGGCGGGCAGAAGAAAGGCGCCATGATCGACGTTCGCGGTGGGAATCCCCAGCTCTCGGCCGCGACGATCACCGGATACCACCAGTCCCTCGATCGCGTAGGCACGCTCGAGAAGACATGCCGCCCGTCCCACCAGACCATCGTGGATCAGGGAACGGATCAATCCGCTGTGGACCGCCACCTGCTTTCCCTCGAACGGAGCGTGCACTTCCGGAACTTCGATCACGCGGAACCCGCGGGACGCCCCAAGCTCGCGCAGCAGCGTGAGGTCGCCGGCACGATCACGTCCGAACCGGAAGTCGGCGCCTTCGACAATGCGGGACGGATGGAACCGGTCGACCATGGAATCGACGAACGCCTCCGGCGTCTGCGACAGAAACGCCTCGGTCGGTTCCAGAAAATGCACTTCGTCGCATCCGGCTTCCCGCAGCCAACGATCCCGTTGGTCACGCGAACTCAATCGAGCCGGCACGAAGTCCGCCTGCAGCACCGACCGGGGATGTGGTTCGAATGCCAGGGCGACGACCCGACCGGACGAACCGACGCCCGCCCGTGCGGCGTCCACCAGCGCACGGTGCCCGAGGTGCACCCCGTCGAAGTTGCCGATAAGCAATGCTGNGTCTGCGTCCATGGNCCTGAAAATACGGGTTGTTGGTCGANTCGCCAAGTTCCTGCCAAGTTCCGCTTGNTCCGGNGTCNCCCAGCCGGTACTCATACCCCAGATGCAGGGTCCTACAGAACCATCGATGCCGCAGCAACCGGTCGATCCCCATCAATTGATCGATCAGGTCACCGAGAGCCTTCGGGCCACCTCCGAGGAGGTTGTCCCCTGGTTCATCGAGCAGATGCCGTTGATGTACTTCCAGGACACCAGCCCCGAGGATCAGNTGGTCCACATGCGGGCAATCATCGCCGCCAGGGCATCGGGACGTCCCATCGANCTGACCCTCCGGAGCGAGGACGGTTCCGAGTGCACCTCGATGCGGCCCCTGGACTACCCGGGAGTGCTGGCGGAACTCGTGTCGGAACTCCCCGAGGACCAGCCCCTGCGGACGGCGAAGATCCACACCGCCAGCGACGGCTCGCTGGTCATCGACACCTTCGAGTTCGGCGAGACGCCCCGGTTCGATGCCCAGAATCCCGCCCAACGGGAGAAGCTCGAATCCACGGTCCAGTACGCAGCCGAACATCTTCCGGAATGGGATCCCGAGGAAGTCCGTGACTACTTCCATCGCTGCAGCGGCGACTACGTCCTGACGTTGACGCCCCTTCGCATGTGCAGTCATTGGCGGCTGTTCCAGGAGGTGACGGGAACGGACGGCACCGCCGTGGCTCTCGAAAAGGAGAAGGCGGACGTCAATCTGAGCCGGATCGTGGTGGCGGCCAGCAATGCAAGCCGTCGCTCGATGCTCGAACGCGTGGCTCAGCTCCTGAGCTGTTCCTCGATCAACATCCACCGGGCGTACCTCGACACCGTCGACGACGGCGAGAACGGTTCCACCTCGATCCTCGGGTTCGTCGTGCAGAACAAGGATGGACACGCCATCGATCCCGACGGAACGGTGTGGGACAACGTCCGCCGCGAACTGCTTCGCATCAAGTGGGTCGACGCGGCGGCCATCGATCTGGATCGCCGGCACCCGCAACTCGATCTGACCTCCGCGGAGCTGATCATCGCCCTGTGCAGCCTCACCCACCAGGTGCTGGTGAAGCGGAATCCCTACGCNTTCACGATGGACCGGATCCGACGACTCGCCGAGACGAACATCGAGATCGCCACGACCATCACGGATCTGATGAAGCAGCGTTTCAACCCGGCCCACCCCCTGCCCGACAGCGACTTCTGGACGTCGGTGCGGAGACTCAAGCAGCGGATCAACGACGAAACCGATCTCGAGGACGCCCGAACGATCCTCGACTGCATGCTTGATGCGGTCGCCGCGACCCNGAAGACGAACCTCTACCTCGAGGATCGCTATGCCCTGTCGATGCGGATCGATCCGCAGTTCATGGACACCGAGCAGCGTCCGGCGATCCCCTTCGGGGTCTTCTTCGTGCATGGTCGTGGTTTCAACGGCTTCCACGTCCGATTCCGCGACATCGCACGCGGCGGTGTCCGCGTGGTGGTCACCCGCGGACTGGCCCAGTTCAACGCCGAGACCGAACGGCTCTACGACGAAGCCTACGGCCTAGCCTTCGCCCAGCAGATGAAGAACAAGGACATCCCCGAGGGCGGCTCCAAGGCCGCCGTGCTGCTGCATCCCCGCAGCAAGGTCGGCCGGTCGACGAAGGCCTTCGTCGACTCCATCCTCGATCTCATCACCCCCGACCCGGCGACCAGGAGCCTGGTCGTCGACCGGCTGGGGCACGAGGAGCTCCTCTACTTCGGGCCGGACGAGAATGTCACGCCGCGACTCATCGACTGGATCGTGGATCGTGCGGAGTACCGTGGCTATCAGATGCCGACCGCGTTGATGAGCTCCAAGCCCGGCGCGGGCATCAATCACAAGGAGTACGGTGTCACGAGCGAAGGCGTGTGCGTCTTCCTCGACGTGGGCCTCAGGGCCCTGGGCATCGACCCCGCGACCGATTCGTTCAGCATCAAGATGACCGGAGGACCGGACGGCGACGTCGGCGGCAACGCGATTCGCATCCTGATCCGCGACTACGGCGAACGGGTCCGTTTCGTCGGGGTGGCCGACGGCAGTGGCTGCGCCGAATGCACCGAGGGCCTCGACCACGGCGAACTGCTGCGTCTGATGGAAGCCTCGCTTCCCATCATCGAATACGACCCGTCCCGCCTCGGCCCCAGCGGNAGCGTGACGGGNGTCGACAGTCCGGACGGGGTNCGCCNGCGCAACACCATGCACAACCGGATCGTCGCCGATGCCTTCGTNCCCTGCGGNGGACGNCCNAGCACGATCCACGAGGGGAACTGGCAGGACTTCCTGCTGGAGGACGGCCGCCCCAGCAGCCGGCTCATCGTCGAGGGGGCGAATCTCTTCCTCACCCCCGAGGCGCGTCTGGCTCTGGGAGAGGCCGGATCGCTGATCTTCAAGGACAGTTCGGCCAACAAGTGCGGCGTGATCTGCTCCAGCTTCGAGATCGGCGCCAGCATGATGCTCTCGACCGACGAGTTCCTGGACATCAAGCCGGTCTTCGTCGAGCAGGTGCTCCAGAAGCTCCGTCACCTGGCCCGGCTNGAGGCCGAGCTCCTTGTCGCGACCTGGCAGCAGCAGCAGGACCAGTCGATGACCTCCCTCTGCCTTCGGGTCAGCGAGGTGATGATCCGGACCGCCGACGCCATCGAGAAGTCGATCGATTCACTCGGTCCCGAGGACTGGAATCGACTCACCGAGGTGGTGGTGGACCACCTGCCTCCGATCCTGGTCGAGACCGCCGGCGATCGGCTGCTCGAGAAGACGCCACGTCCCTATCTACGCTGGATCATGGCGAAGTCCCTCGCCGCCCGCATGGTGTACCGGGAAGGCTGCGCATCACTCGAAGCGGTCTCCGAGGATGTCATCGCGCCGCTGGCCCTCCGCTACCTCCAGCTTGCGGAGGAACGTCGACAGCTGGCGAGGGAGGTGGATGGCTCCTCGATCGACCATCGGGATCGGATCGGAAACCTCCTCCTCAACACCGGGATCTTCACCACCATGCATNGCTCGTCCAACACCGACGAGACCGGCACGTGATCCTCTCCCTGCTGGCGCTATTCGCCTCCATGGGTCTGGACACCGAGACCACGATCACGGAGCCGACCATCCACGAACCGGNCACGCCGCGGGCGATCGTGTTCGTCAATCGATCGAAGGAAGTCCCCGGACACCTCGAATACGAGGACCCCTACGTCCTCATCGTCGAGCGGCTCGACGGCACCGCGGAGTGCTTTCACAAGGACACGATCCTCGGCATCGCACGGCTGGTCGACCTCGATGCCCCCAACGAGGGCGTGGTGATCATGCGGGACGACAGTCGTCAACGGGGACTGATCGTCCGGGACGGATTCGAGCGNGTNGAACTGCTCATCGATGGAATCCCCCTCGGCATCCCNAGGGAACGGGTCAGCCATGTCCTGCTCGAGGAACCACTGGACCGGCAATACGAGGAATACCGGCTCAGCATCGATTCCACCGATCTGGTGGCACACCTGAACTTGTGCCGCTGGCTCATCCAGCGCAATGCCTACGAACTGGCGATCAAGGAACTCCGTCANGTCGTGAGCACCCACCGGGACCCCGAGGCGATCCGGCTTCTTCGACTCGTGGAGGCGCAGATGCGCCTTCGGCAGCGGCACGACGACGACTCCCCACCGCCGCAGCCCCCCCAGCCAGACCNAAGACCGGACCGNAGACCGGATCGGCTCACGGATCGCGAGGTCAATCTCATCCGCGTGTACGAGATCGATCTCGAGAATCCTCCCCGGGTCCTCGTCCCTCGCAACGCCGTCATGGAGTTGTGCGAACAGTACGGAACCAGCAATCTTGTTCCCGACACCGAAGCAGAGCGGATGGAACTCGCCGCCTCGCCCTCGATCGACATCGTGCGACTCATGTTCAAGCTTCGAGCCCGGGAACTCTACGATCGCATCGATGTTCTCTCGGAGCCGCAGGCCCTCCAGTTGTTCCGCGAACGGGTGCATGACACCTGGCTGATGAACAACTGCGCCACGACGCGATGCCACGGTGGAACGGGAGCGGGCCGGTTCCGGTTGCAGCGGGCCCGGTCGACCGACAACCGGACCCGCTACACGAATCTGCTGATGATCGACCGCTTTCGCTGCGAGGACGGCGCTTCGCTGGTGAACTGGGACGACCCGTCATCATCGCGGTTGATCCAATACGGGCTTCCCGCAGATCAGACGAACTCCCCACATCCGAACGTTCCGGGCTGGAAACCGGTCTTCGGAGGCAGCCAGCGGGATCTCGCCAATGGGGCTGAACTGTGGATCGCCTCGATGCGCTCCACCCCTCGCCCCGTCTACCCCGTGGGCCNGTCGATCATCCCCGTCCCCCCCTCCGGGTNGGAATTTCCGGATGATGGAACGGACCTCCCGGATGCCGGCGGGCCGGCGAATCCCTGANCCGGGTCCAGCCAACGGCACCCTGCTACACTGGCACGTCCCTGCTTCGGGCCTCAGGCCCTCTTTCTGCTCATGTGAGAGACGACCATGTCCATTGATCGCCTGCTGCTACGACGGATCTCCTCCCTGACGCTGATCGCCGGCTGCGTCCTCGCCACCGGGTGCGAGCATGAAGCGGCCCGTGAACGGGCCGAGGTCTCGCAACAGCTTCGCGACGCGGAAGTGCGGCTGATGACTTCGCTCAACAGCGGATCGGATCTCGAGAAGAACATTCAACTGATCAAGGGGATCCGGGGCGGCACCAAGGTGCAGCANGCCACAAGAGACCTCATGCTGGCTACGGCCGAACTTGAGCTGGCGGGGATCCGGACCGAACTCATGTCGGCACGGGAAACCGGCATGCGGCACAAGATCGGATACGTCAACACCCTGATNGGCAATGCTTCGGCCCTCGATCACTTCATCAACGAACGCAACATCAGCGCCGTCGACATGGGCAGCGACAGGCTCATCCAGGGACGACAGGCTCTCGGCGCCCGTCTTTCGGACGTCGACCGCCAGGTCGAAATGATGCAGCAGCCCATCAGTGAGATGGAACAGACGAACTCCGATCANGAGCGACGGATCCTCGATCTGCGACGGGCCGCCGAATCGCTGCGTCAGGAGCAATACGACCTGGATCCCATCGAGGCCTTCGACGTCTTCCAGCGGTCCATCGAAGCCGATCGCAAGGCCAATGCGATCGATCTCGAGATGACCAATCGCCAGCTCATCCTGGACCTCGAATCCAAACCGATTCAGGATCAGGCCCGCCTGGCCCGTGACCACATGACCCAGATCCTCGACGAAATGGAGTCCAGCAACGACGCGATCATGTCGATGGTCGCACTGCAGACTGCCCAGGCCGATGCCGCTCGGGCCCTGCTGCAGCGAACCGACGAGATGATCACCCGAACCTACGAACAGATGGCCGAAGAGGACACCGGCGTCATGTCCGCCGACCTGCAGGCCATCTCCAAAATGCTCGAAAGCGCCGCCAACCACGCACGGACCGGCAGCCGGAACGTTCCGCGGGATGGCAAGAACGCCGCCACGCTTCTGGAAACGCAGGCTCAGCTGGACCAGTTGCTGCTCCAGTCGCATCGCATCCGGAGCCTCGGCGAACGACTCGAGCTTCTGAACAAGATGGCTTCCAGCAGCTTCCTCAGCAATCGGGATTCCTTCAGCATGCAGGCCCTGAAACTGGAGGAAACCATCGAACAAACGAGGCAGATGGCCATCGCCACCGGACAGTCGATCGAACAGACCCTTCGGGGCGTTCGCGGTGGCGAGGTGGACACGATCCAGAATGCGGTCCAGCAGATCGTCGCCGGCATGGGCGGGCCCGCTGCAGCACCACGGGCTTCGACTTCCACCTCCCCCGACCGTGGCACCACGACGACCTCCACCACTGCACCGAACTCGGTNCCCGGAGCCGCGACGCCTCAGGAACTGGTCCAGACGCTCAATGCAATCGTCGCATCGGACACCCCCCTGTCCGACAAGATGCGAAGCATGAGTGAGCTCACGGACATGAGCAGCCCGGAGGCCGGCCGATTCATCCAGAGCAACATCGCGCTGGCTCAGGCGTTCGAGGGGCTGAAGGCGGCCATGGAATCCAAGTTCGGAAGCAGCCAGAGTCCGGCCATCAACATGATGTCCATGTCCATGCAACTGCCCCAGATGGATGCGTCCATGATCCAGATGGATTCGGATACCACCGCGTCGATCCCCGTGACCAACGCGATGTCGCAGACGAACAACAGCTACATGATCAAGACCGCATCGGGATGGAAACTGAACATCGCGATGGATCTGCAGAGAACCCCCGAACTCCAGCAGATGATGCAGATGGTCCCGGCCATAACCAAGGCCCTGAACGAGATCACCGGCAAGATCAGAAGCGGCGAGATCGCCAACGGCATGGGCGTCGACATGGCGATCGGCCAGGCCATGGGCGGCATCGCCGGTCCCTGATTCTCACCCGGACTCACCCAGACGAGCGAGTACGGATCGGGCGGTCTCCCGCACCATGTCCGGCACCCCGTCGGTCGCCAGGGAACGGACCGCCTCCAGCAGCCGAGGATCGTCCTTCGCCTCCAGAGCGTTCCCCGCGGCAATCAGTGCATTCCGAAGCATCATGGGCAGCTTGGCCCGCTTCATGGACGAACCGGTGAAGGCGTCGCGTCGCACCGATTCATCCCACGACAGCACATCGATCAGACGGAACGCGGCGCCGTCCTCGCGGCGTCCCCCCTCGAGCACGACGGGTGACTCGTGCGAATCGTGGCGCATCGCCGCGACGCTGCGACGTGTCGGTCGATTGTGGGGACACGCCTCCTGGCATGCATCACATCCGTAGATCCAATCCCCCATCGCCTCGTGAAAGGCGTCGTCGATCGGCTGCCGATGTTCGATGGTGAGTGCACTGATGCACTTCCGTGCGTCGACGGACCAGGGGGTGATCGCATCCGTGGGACAGGCATCGATGCAACGGGTGCACGCGCCGCACAGGTCGTGATCCTCGGCGACCCCGGTCTCCTCGAGTTCGAGGGTGGTCACGATCGATCCGATCAGCAGCCAGCTTCCCAGCCCCGGCTCGATGAGGAGCGTGTGCTTTCCGATGCCGCCGAGTCCGGCCCGGGCCGCGACTTCGCGTTCGAGCAGCGGCGCGGTATCCACGCAGGCCCGGAACTCGTGATCGGGCGACGCGGCGGAGAGCTGATCGCACACCGCGTGCAGCCGCTTCTTCATGACCACGTGGTAGTCGCGACCGCGTGCGTAGCGGGCCACCCGCCCCCATCCGGCCTCTCGATCGTCCGGACGCCCGTCCGCATACCGATCGAGCACACAGATGATCGATCGCGCGCCTTCGAGCAGACGACGCGCGTCCGAGCGGACCTCCACATGCTCCGCCATCCATCCCATGGTGCCGTGGCGACCATCGGCGATCCAGTCCTCGAGCACCTCGGCCCGGGGACTGCGCTGGGCGGGGGCGATTCCGGCGCGGGCAAAGCCGTGCTCGAGGCACACCGCACACACCTGCTCGGATGTCAAGGGGATGTTCGGCATCGTGGTCTCAGATCGGGATATCGATCCCCTCCCAGGGATGCTCGTCCGGGTCGACGATCTCGAGGTTCGACTGCGCCACCAGCAGGGTGCGGTGCCCGTATTCAAGGAACTCGACCGTGGCCGTCGTGCCGCGCGGACGGGGGACGACCCGGCGGATCATGCCCAACCCGAAGGTCGGGTGACGCACCGTGGCACCGACCTGCCAGTCGGCGGTGGAGACGGGCGTGATGCCGGTTCCCCACGGATCGTCGTCGTCCTGCCGGTCCATCGCGTCGGCGGGAATCTCGCCCAGGAACTGGCTGGGCATCGTGCGTTCGGTGATCCCGCGGACGGTCCGGCGATGGGCGTGCGAGAGATGCAGGGTCCTGCGGGCCCGTGTCATCCCCACGTAGCAGAGTCGTCGCTCCTCCTCCCGCTCGATGTCGTCCTCGAGCGATCGGGCGTGCGGCAGCAGTCCCTGTTCGAACCCGGCCATGGCGACGACGTCGAACTCGAGCCCCTTTGCGGCGTGAAGCGACATCAGGGTGACCGAACCGTTCTCGGGGTCGACCATGTCGGCATCGCTGACCAGCGCAATCGATTCGAGCCAGGACGCAACCTGCTGGAGAATGGTCTGCTCATCGTCGTCCGGTGTCGGAGGTGGAGTCCATTCCGCCGCGGCGGTGACGAGTTCATCGAGGTTCTCGAGCCGTGCGATGTCCTCCTCGGACGCTCCGGTCCGCAGCGACTTTTCGAGCCCCGACTCGCGGATGACCCGGGAGACGAAATCCGGAAGATCCAGCAGCAGACTTCCTCCGTCGGCGTCCGCACGCCACGCCTCGACCATCTCGTCGAACCGTCCCAGTGCCGCCTTGGCCCGCGCGGTGAGTGCGGGAACCTGATCCGCATTGCCNATCGCTTCGCCCAGCCCCAGACGGTTGAGGATCGCGTACTTCTCTACCCGATCCATCGACGTCTTTCCGATCCCCCGGGGCGGCGTGTTGATCACGCGACGAAGCGCCACTTCGTCGCGGGGATTGACGACCAGTCGCAGGTAGGACAGTGCATCCTTGATCTCCGCGCGCTCGTAGAAGGCCGTGCCCCGTGCGACGACGTAGGGGATCTGACCGTCGCGGAAGGCCTGTTCGAGCACTCGACTCAATGCATTGATGCGGTACAGCACCGCCATCTCGCGCCATGGCGTCCCCGCCATGAATTGATCACGGAAGAGATCGACCAGTTGGCGGGCCTCGTCNTGTTCGTCGGCCGCCCCGGCCACCACCACACGATCCCCGTCCCCCAGCTCGGTGTGCAGCGTCCGTTCACGGTGGGAGGCGTTGCGACGGATCAGCCCCGCCGAGGCCTCCACGATGTGTCCCGTGCTGCGGAAGTTCCGTCCCAGGGAGACCACCTTGGCGGACGAGAACTGATGCTCGAAATCGAGGATGTTGCTGATGTCGGCCCCGCGCCATCCGTAGATCGACTGGTCGGGATCACCGACAACGCAGATGTTCCGCTGCGGCCCCACCAGGGAGGATGCGATGACGAACTGCGCCTGGTTCGTGTCCTGGTATTCGTCGATCATGAGGTATCGGAAGCGGTCCTGCAGGGCCTGACGCGTCTCGTCGTCGTCGCGAAGCATGACCGCGACCTTCAGCAGCAGATCGTCGAAGTCCAGCGCGCCGTTGCGGTCGAGGATCGCCTGGTACTCGCGGTAGATGCGTCCGATGCTTCTGGTGTAGAAGTCGCCGCCGCCGTCATCGTGCTGCTCCGCGGTCGTGAGCCGGTTCTTGCACTGACTGATGGCTTCGCCGACCGATGCCGGTGTCCAGTTGCCCGAATCCAACCCGGCGTTGCGAATCGCCTGCTTCAATGCGGCACGACGGTCGGTGGTGTCGTAGATCGAGTAGTTGGACGGCACCCTCGCCTCGTCCGGATACTGACGCAGTAGCCGGGCGCAGAAACCGTGGAAGGTCATGATCGTCAGACCGCGACGATCACCGGATGCGCCGGGCAGCAGCGCATCGACACGATCGCGCATTTCACCCGCGGCCTTGTTGGTGAACGTCAACGCGAGCAGCTGCCAGGACGGAATCCCCTGCGCAAGCAACCACGCGATGCGTCGCGTCACCACCGTGGTCTTCCCCGAGCCGGGACCCGCGAGTACCAGCAACGGACCGTCGGTCGTGGTCACTGCATCGACCTGCGCATCGGTCAGTCCGTTCAACAGTTCATGTTCGCTCTCACTCATGACCTGCAATCGTATTCGCCCGGGTCAACTTCTCCACACGCTCCCCGGGCAAACTGCGTTGACAAGGCATCCCCCATCCATCCACCGCTGCTGACAACGTGTCCACCACTGGCCCCAGACCGGGCCCCAAACTGTTCTCGGACCTAAAATGGCCCCATGGAGACAGTTAGAGATTTCTGGCCAAAAACTCAAGATAGTGTAGTCGGCTTTGTTGCAGACCCAACATCTAGTAGTACGATAGCACCCCTGACGACCCTATAAAGGCCGATTTTGGCCTATGTAGGATCCAAACCGGCCCCTCCGACGGCCACACACAAGCCTTTCAGGCTTGGAAATCAAGGATTTGGTACCCCCGCCAAGCCCTTTCAACCGTCGGAAACCGGCATGATGACCTGCGAACGCCACGTTTGCAGACTCATGATTGGGGGGAGAAATGATGGGTGGCCAGACGGCGTCTGGTCACGGGGCAGAAACAAGCTCGGGATCCCACGGAGGGGAGCCCGATGAACCGGCGGACGGGAGCACCCCCCAACCGGTTCGCAGACCGGAGTCGAACCCACCATGGCCGTGCTGTGTGATTCACAGATTCAGGAGCTGATCGGCATCGAGCCCTTCAGCACCAGTGAACGCCGCCCGGACACCGTGTCCTACGGTGTCTCGAGCTATGGGTACGACGTCCGGGTGGGCACTCGATTCAAGATCTTCACCAATGCCACCAGCGGTGGCGTCTCCATCGTGGATCCCAAGTCGTTCACGGATGACCTCTTCATCACCGTGGATACCGACGAGACGGGCCAGGACCATGTCATCATTCCTCCCAACAGTTTCGCACTGGCCGAAACCGTCGAGTGGATGGACATTCCCCGCGATGTCATGGTGGTCTGCGTCGGCAAGAGCACCTACGCCCGCTGTGGACTGATCGTCAACGTCACTCCGCTTGAACCGGAGTGGCGGGGCAAGGTGACGCTGGAAATCAGCAACACCACCCCCCTGCCGGCGAAGGTCTACGCCAACGAAGGAATCGCGCAGATGGTCTTCCTCAAGGCGGACCGGGTCTGCGATTGCAGTTACGCCGACAAGAGCGGCAAGTACCAGGATCAAGAGGGACTCACCCTGCCGAAGGTGGACTGACCAGGGGCAAGCATGACGCTGCCCCCGGCACGGGTGTGTCGGAGTGGAAATCATGACTACGGGACATCGGGTCCCGGCAGAGCGACTCAGGGAACGAGATGCACGTACAACGACGATTCACGACCAAGGGACAGGACGTCTTCAACACCGTTGAATGGGAACAGCGATCCAGTCGGATCACGAACGCGGATGGATCCGTGGTATTCGAGATGAACGACGCCTGGATCCCGGCCCAGTGGAGCCAGCTGGCCACGGACATCATGGTCAGCAAATACTTCCGGAAGGCCGGCGTACCCCAGTACAAGGATGACGGCACGGCCGTCGTCGCCGACGACGGAACTCCCGTCACGGGCCCGGAGCGATCCGCCCGACAGGTCATCCATCGCCTCGCCGGCTGCTGGCGTGCCTGGGGTGAGAAGCACGGCTACTTCAACACCACCGAGGACGCCGACACCTTCTACGACGAACTCTGCTGGATGATGCTGCATCAGGTCTCGGCTCCCAACAGCCCCCAGTGGTTCAACACCGGACTGCACTGGGCCTACGGAATCTCGGGCCCCGCTCAGGGCCACTGGGTCAACGACCCCACGTCCGGCGAGGCCATGCTGGCCCACGACGCCTACTCCCATCCGCAGCCCCACGCCTGCTTCATCCAGTCCATCGACGACGACCTCGTCGGCGAAGGTGGAATC